>NZ_CP172558.1:0-320415 GCF_046530675.1 Chitinibacter sp. S2-10
CTATTGAAAACGACGTCGATGGACGGCGTTACAATTGGTCCTATTTTGATGGGTCTGGCCAAACCGGCGCATATTCTGACGCCGACCGCTTCGGTACGCCGTATCATCAATATGGCAGCACTGGCCGCGGTAGAAGCCGCGACCCAGCAATCAGGAGACTGAAATGAGTGAATTTAACCCCGCAGACCCTTTTGCATTTTTCAGCCAGATGATGAAACCGGGCAGCAATCCGTTTATGCCGCCCTTGTCGGAAGAAGAAATCGACCGCAAAATAGTCGAATGTCGCACCGTCGAGCAATGGCTTAGCCTGCAAGTCGGCATGTTGCAAATGACGATCAAAACACTGGAAATGCAAAAAGCGGGGCTGGCTGCCTTCAAACAGGGGCTGGATCCGAAATCCTCGGAAAACTCTTGAATGACCCTACGCAACACACTCTTACTCACGGCCAGCCTGCTGGCCGTTTTTTTATCCGCCTGCAGCAGCGTACCAGATACAAAGCAAGGTATAGCGATAAAGCCAATACCCACACTAGCCCCCAGCCCAATACCCACCAAGTATACTGAACGAAGCTGGCAGCAAATTCCCGCCTGGCAGCAGGATCAGTTGCTCGAAGGCTGGCAGGCCTGGCTGAACGGCTGCACCAAACCACGGCCAAGCTGGGTCGAGCTGTGTAATGAGGCTAAAAAACTGCCGCTAGAAACCGCCGCAATCCGCGAGTTTCTACAAAGCCGTTTTACCCCTTACCAGCTCAGCAACCCCGATGGCAAGGAAACCGGCCTGATCACCGGTTATTACGAACCCATCTATCCTGGCAGCCTGACGCGCACTGCAACCGCCAATCAACCCGTTTATGCGCAGCCGAAAGATCTGATTACCGTCGCACTCGATGAAATTTATCCCGAACTGAAAGGCAAGCGGCTGCGCGGTCGCGTGGTCGGCAATAAACTGCTGCCCTACCCTGATCGCAAAAGCATCGTCACCAACGGGCTCGATGCCCCGGCACTGGCCTGGCTCACCGACCCGATGGATGTCCAGTTCTTGCAAATTCAAGGCTCGGGTCGTATCCAGCTCGCCGACGGATCACAATTGCGACTGGGCTACGCCGACCAGAATGGCCACCCGTACAAACCAGTTGGCCGCTGGCTGGTCGAACAGCAATTGATGGACGCCAGCGAAGTCTCGATGCAAAGCATCAAAGCCTGGGCTCAAGCCAACCCGCAGCGCATCGACGAGCTGCTCAACAGCAACCCCAGCTATGTGTTTTTCCGCACTTTGCCCGAAAGCGATAAGGGTCCGATTGGTAGCCTCGGCATTCCGTTAACTGCGGGTTACAGCATCGCCGTCGACCCGAACACCATTCCGCTGGGTAGCCTGGTCTTTATTGCCACCACACGGCCAGATAATGACGGTGGGATTCACCGGCTGGTCGCAGCGCAGGACACAGGCGGCGCGATTCGCGGCACTGTCCGAGCCGATTTTTTCTGGGGAACCGGCGATGCCGCCGGTGAACTGGCCGGGAAAATGAAACAGGAAGGGCGGCTGTGGCTGCTGTGGCCGAAAGGCCTGATGTTGCCTGAATGAACAATCCGACCAAAGGTGTAATTGACATTACAATATTGCAGTAAGTTTCAGATACTATAACGACTTTGCCCACCGACTCCGAGCCCATTTCTGATGAGCATCTACACTTTCCCAATCCGCAATAGTTCTGACAATACAATCAATGCTTTACTGGGCGAGACCAAATGGTGGAGTGTCAACCAGACCGTTTCACTAACCTACAGTCTAATCAGTACTCAGAACTCATATTACTCACTGGATTACTACGGTCATTATTCGAGCAGCGACGAATACACAAATGGATTTACATTTACCGCAGCTGAGGAACTCAATATCCAGAGTGCAGTGAATACCTGGGCACGCTATGCCAAACTCTCGTTCACTCAGGTTACGGATTCATATTCCGTCCAAGGCGACCTGCGCTTTGGCGGCTATCTGGATATGCAGAATGCTTACGCGTGGGCATATATGCCAAGCGATTATGCCTCTGGTGGCGACATTTGGTTCAGCCCAGACTGGGAGCTTGGTACCTGGGGTATAGAATCAGGTCATACCCAAGGCGAGTACACCAATGCTGCGCCCGGTTCGTACGAATACCTGACTGTTTTGCATGAAATCGGTCATGCGCTTGGGCTGAAACACACCTTCGATACCGATGGCTCCGGCGTCACAATGCCGAGCAATCTGGATAGCACGCGCTATACCATCATGAGTTACAACCATAACTTCACGTATGCGCCAACCACGCCGATGCTGTACGACATTCAGGCGATCCAGTATCTATATGGCACCAATACCAGCTACAACGCTGGCAACACCGTCTATCAGTGGGCCCCGACCGCACAGATTTTTGAAACCGTCTGGGATGGCGGTGGCATTGACACCATTTCTGCGGCCAATCAGCAAAGCGGCGTCACGATCAACCTGAACGCCGGTTGCAATTCAGAAATCGGTCAGGATATCGGTTGCGACACCGACGGCGATAATTACAGCGACACCGAAGTCAACGACCTGCTTTACATCGCCTTCAATACCATCATCGAAAACGCCACCGGCTCAACCTATGACGACGCACTAATCGGCAACGCGGCAGCCAATGTACTTGATGGTCTCGCCGGCAACGACACCATGAACGGAGGCGATGGCAGTGATGTTTATCATGTCCGGGATACGCTCGATCAGGTCATCGAAAGCAACGCCAACACCACGACAGGCGGCTCCGACATCGTTTACAGTTATCTGGATAACTATACGCTTGGCGATAATATCGAAAACGGCCGTATCCTCACAACTAACGCTGCCTCGATGACCGGCAATATGCTCGACAATATCATTTATGCCGGTATCGGCAATAATGCCCTAGACGGCAGTTCGGGCTGCGATACCGTAAGCTATCTGTGCGGCATCAGCGGCACGACGGGCGTAACGGCCAATCTAGCGCTAACCACCGCCCAAGCCACAGGCGCATCCGGCTCGGACACGCTGATCGGTTTTGAAAACCTCACCGGAACAAACTACGCTGATCGGCTATATGGCAATGCCACTGCTAATGTACTGAACGGAGCAAGTGGAAATGACGCTCTGGCGGGTAATGCTGGCAACGATACGCTGTATGGTAGCGCAGGAAATGATACGTTGTATGGTGGCACAGGCAGTGACCGTTTCGTTTTCGATAGCAAGTCCGGCTACGACGCCTTGCGCGACTTTGTAAGCAAAACCGACAAAATGGTCTTCGACAACTCTTCGCTGGGTGGGATTGGCGACAAAGATGCGACAATGGAAGGATCTATCATCCGCAGCACCTCAGGCGGCTTTTCCAAGGCAGCCGAGCTGGTTGTTTTCAGCAGCAATATCAGCGGCGCAATCACGACCACCAACGCAGCGGTCAAAATCGGCTCTGCGACCAGCAATTATGCACTGAACGACCAGCGCATTTTTGTCGTCGACAATGGTACGCAATCCAATCTCTATCTGTTCAAATCGCTCGATACCGATGCTCGCGTAGAAAGCAACGAGTTGACGCTGCTCGCGACGGTCAATACCTCGACCACGGTGCTGGCAGACTATCTGTTTCAGGCCTAACCCGCCATACCACCCAAGATATGTCGATACAAGCAGCGCCTAATCTTGCTTGAGTAGATATACACAATACCAAGTTAGGCTTGCCCCTCGAAAACGCCTATGGGCAGATCATTCTGCCCATAGGCGCTGGCCAGCCGACTTTGTTCTGGGCTGCGCTGTGCGATTTCCAGATTGGCCTGCATTTCCATCGCCTGAGCTTGCGCTGCTACCGCCTGATCCTGACCACTCGGATCGGCGGGCGCCAACGCTGCAGCGCGGATGATGCGCGCTTTGCGGATGGTTTCTTCGGGCGTCTGCCCCGGGCTGATGTCAATCTGCACTTCACCACCGACCGCATACTGCTTGCCATCCGGCCCGGTTTTCAGCGTATAACTTGCGCCGCTGGTCGCAATGCCAGCCGCCGCAGTCAGATGGGCGCGTTCGTGTGATCTGACTTTGGCATCGATCCGTTTCAACTCGTCAATCTGCGCCTGCTGCTGCTCCGTCAACGGCTCGCCATTGGCCGCCCGAGGCTGCGACGAAATGGAAGCTTCCACTTTATTGCCAGCAGCAGCCAACCCGGCTGGCTGCGAAGACTGCCCCAAAACACGACCCATCAAACCCGCTGCAGAAATCATCATTTTCACCAGACAAAACAATGACTTATTTAATCTTATGCAGCCCAAACAGGAAACTCAAAAGCAGCCGATATATGGCAGCAATGATGTCATCAATAACGGACTCAGAACGCCAGACTGCATGGCTCGGACAAAATTGCTGACAGCCTTAGCCATAAAATACAAAACCCGCAGTAGCGGGCTTTGTGCTGCTTATAGTAATGATTTTTTGCTCAACACCTTTGCATCAGGTTTTTGGCGGACAAAATACCGATCCGACACCATACAAAACAGCACAGGAAACAACGCCAGCGCCAAAAGCAACATGATCAAGCTGACTTCATCACTCATCATCACAACTCCTGCATTTCGATGATGAAAGTCTATAAGCGGCTTTATTAAAGCGGCATCAATTATTGGTAAGCAAAAATATAAATACCATAAAATCAGCCCATCTGATGACAGAGCAGCAAATAGCCATTAGGTATATTCACACAGAGCTTATACAGCAAAGCATACAGACCAATACCCTATCGATGCACTATCACCGCTTCAACTTTGCCAACGCATCCGCCATTGCCGAGTTGGCCGGGGCCGTCTGTTTCCGTTCTACGGCTTGCTGCCGGCGTTCGGCAATAGGCGTCTTAGCAGCGCTGCGCTCGGCCGGTTTTGGCGCTTCGTCGTTCAGCCGCATCGTCAGCGCAATGCGTTTGCGTTGCGCGTCGACTTCGAGCACTTTCACTTTGACGACCTGTCCGGCTTTAACGACGGAATGCGGGTCTTTGACAAAGGTATTGGCCAACATCGAAATATGCACGAGGCCATCCTGATGCACGCCGATGTCGACGAAAGCGCCGAAATTGGTGACGTTGCTGACGATGCCTTCGAGCACCATCCCGACCTGCAGATCGCTGATTTTCTCGATGCCGGCGGCAAAAGTCGCGGTTTTGAATTCGGGGCGCGGGTCGCGCCCGGGTTTTTCCAGCTCGGCCAGAATATCTTTGACCGTCGGCAGGCCGAACTGCGCATCGACCAGCGACTCGGGTGAAACACTCTGCAATGCGGCTCGATCACCCATCGTGGCGCGCAGATCGCGGCCCAGTTTTTGTAGCAGTTTTTCAACAACTGGATACGATTCGGGGTGAACTGCGGATGAATCCAATGGATTATCGCCGCCCATAATGCGCAAAAAACCCGCCGCCAGCTCGAAGGTTTTGCCGCCCAGACGCGGCACTTTCAGCAAGGCTTTGCGGTTTTTAAAAGCGCCATACTCATCACGGTATGCGACTACATTACTTGCCAGCACTGGGCTCAGTCCAGATACCCTGGCAAGCAGCGCAGCCGATGCAGTATTGACATCGACACCGACGGCGTTCACGCAATCTTCGACGACGGCATCGAGCATGCGCGCCAGCTCATTCTGATTCACATCGTGCTGATACTGGCCGACGCCGATCGATTTCGGGTCGATTTTAACCAGTTCGGCCAGCGGGTCTTGCAGACGGCGCGCAATCGAGACTGCACCACGGATGGAAACGTCGAGCTGCGGGAATTCTTTCGCCGCAAGTTCGGACGCCGAATACACCGAAGCCCCTGCTTCGGAAACGACGACTTTGGTCGGCTTCTTTCCTTCGATTCGCGCAATCAATTCAGTCGCCAGTTGCTCGGTTTCGCGGCTCGCCGTGCCGTTGCCAATCGCGATCAACTCGACGCCGTGTTGATCACACAACAGTTTGAGCGTATGCAGCGATTTGTCCCAATCGCAGCGCGGTTCGTGCGGGTAAATCGTGTCGGTCGCGAGCAATTTGCCGGTGGCATCGACCACCGCCACTTTCACGCCGCTGCGCAAACCCGGATCGAGCCCCAGCGTGCAACGCGGGCCGGCGGGCGCAGCGAGCAGCAGGTCTTTCAAATTACGCGAAAACACTTTGATCGCGTCAAGTTCGGCGCGTTCGCGCGCTGCGCTCAGCAATTCGTTTTCGAGCGAAACACCGAGTTTGCTGCGCCACGCGGCGCGTACCGTGTCACCGAGCCAGCCGTCCGTAAAATTCGCGCTAATGCCGACGTGCCGTGCGACGCGTTGTTCAGCAGTACACCAAATTTTGCTGCGCGCACCGTTTTCGATTTCTTCCGGCAATTGAACGCCGATACTGAGCACTTTTTCATTCGCGCCGCGCAAAACGGCCAGCACACGGTGCGACGGCATTGCCACCCATTTTTCGGCAAAGTCGAAATAATCGGCAAACTTTGCGCCCGCATTTTCTTGGCCTTTAACGAGTTTACTGACAACCAGACCGTTGCTCTGCAAATGGCTGCGTAGCTGGCCGATCAGCGCGGCGTCTTCGCCCCAGCTTTCAAGTAGAATCGCGCGCGCGCCTTCGAGTGCAGCTTTGACATCGGCAAAACCTTCGCAGATAAATTGACCGGCGAGTTTTTCCGGGTCTTGCTGTGGATTTTTCAGCAAGGATTCAGCCAGCGCAGCCAGCCCGGCTTCACGCGCGATTTGCGCCTTGGTGCGGCGTTTTTGCTTGTACGGCAGATAGAGGTCTTCGAGCGTCTGTTTGTTGTCGGCGTTATCGAGTTGCGCGCGCAGTGCGCCATTCATCTGGCCTTGCTCGGTAATCGCCGCAATGATGCTGGCGCGGCGTTCGTCGAGCTCGCGCAGATAGCGCAGCCGTTCAGCCAAAAGGCGCAATTGGCCGTCGTCCAGCCCACCCGTCACTTCCTTGCGGTAACGCGCAATAAACGGCACCGTCGCACCTTCATCAAGCAGCGTCACCGCCGCGTTGACCTGATTCACCCGACATTGCAATTCGGCGGCGAGCCGCTGGAAAATGGCCGACATATCAATCTGACTCACAATTCATCAAGAGGCGCATTGTACCCACACCGATGTACGGCCGTCATGGCATAATCCATCCACGCAAGAAGGAGACAGGCATGACGGTCATCGCAGTGTTCAATCAGAAAGGTGGCGTGGGCAAAACCACGGTGAGCGCCAATCTGGCCGCCACTCTGGTACAAAATGGCATTACACCGCTGGTGATCGACCTCGACCCGCAGGCGCACCTGACCGCGACCTGGGGCTTGGCTCCCAAATCGAGCGAGAGCATTTACCGCTTTTATCAGGGCACGGCGCAACTGACCGACCTGATCCAGAGTGCCGGTTGCGGCATCGACTTCATCCCCTCACACCTCGAACTCGCGCGGATTGATTCGCAACTGGGCAAGCATCGCGACCATTTGTGGCGGCTCAAGCTCGCACTCGAGGCGGAAATGATTGCCGACAGCGGCGTACCGGTCATCATCGATTGCAGCCCGATGCTGGGCATTCTGTCGTTCTCGGCGCTGCTCGCCGCCGACCTGATCCTGATTCCGGTCGCCGCCGAGTTTCTGGCGCTCAATGGCGCTTTCATGCTCGAACGTACGCTGTTTGGTCTGGAAAAATTCGACCGTCGCCGCGAGCGCCGCTATCTGGTCAACCGGTTCAAACCGGGCCATGCCACACATGAAAAAGTCTATGCCCAATTGCAGGAACATTTCCCACGCGAACTGCTCAATAGCAAGATTCTGGAAAACGACGACATCATGGCTGCGGTCGGCGAGCAGCAGGACGTTTTCAGCTTCGCCCCCAATAGCGCGGCAGGCAACGATTTCAGCTTTCTGCTTGATGAACTGATCGAGAAAGGTTTGATAGGTATTGAGCAGTAAGCCTTATTCATACTGGGCTCGACGCAGATACCCTAAAGAATATGAAGCTATTGATGCTGAATTTGAAAGCTCGTTTCAAAAATGCAGTGCCATGGTTATGTCTGGTCACAGCTCTGTCCGTTTCGATATGCGGCATCAGCGCTACGGTATTTGCAGCGATCATTTATAAGTTTTCGACAGAAACAAAGCATGTGTATTTCAGGATATGCTCAACATCGCCTGACTCAGGCTGCACTCCTATTCACTGGATTCATACCTTGGTAATAGGTATCCTTTTCCTCTGTCTTGCTGCTTTTTTTCTCAGATTATTCAAGCGGACACACAGCAATAGCAAAATGGGATAGTTTCCCGTGAAACCATAATCAAGCCGCTATCATCACTACCAAACACAAAAAACCCTCGTTCGTCCAAGCACAACTCCCCGCTGGCCTCGAATTTGCTTTAATTCAATCGTCACCCGTTTTTATCGTGACCGGAGCCGCATCATGAGCATCAACACCGATTATTTGAAACTGCTCGCCCAGCAGATGAGCGATTTCAAATCGAATACGCTGGGGCAGCTGGGTTCAAGCAAAAACACCTTTGACATCAACAGTCTTGCCAGTGGGTATATCGCCAGCCAGCAGGTCAACCAAGTCCTGCAAGGCAATACCGTCGAGGGTATCCAAGGATTGTCGCCGCTCGGGCGCAATCTGGCGCTGCCCGATCCGGAAAGCGCTTACAAGATGATGAGCCACATCAACGAGCTGGGCATGCAGTATCCGGCACAAGCTAGCCGCCTGAGCGATATGCAGTCGGGTGTGAACATGCTGCTTGATGCGGCAAAACCGCTAGCCCAGATCGACGCAACGGCAGATTTTGCCAGCGTGAAGCAGCAACTGCAGCGCTTTGCCGACCAGTACAATAGCTGGCGGATGAGTTTCGACACCGATGTGCAAGACCCGGATTTGCTCGCCGACACCCAGGCGGCGCATGTTTCGCGCTACGAGCTGGAGCAAAGCATCGTCAGCCCTTTTCATGGTGCGACCGAAGGGTTTCGTGGTGTCGAGTCGCTCGGTTTGAGCGTCAATCCTGCGACCGGCATCGCCCGGCTGGATACGGCCAAGCTGGGCGAAGTCTGGGCGCAGAACCCGGATGGCGTAGCAAAAACGATCAATGAGATGGGCCAGCACTTTAGCCGCAGCGCCGAGCTACTGGTCGAAAAAAACAATTTTTTTGCCAAACAGCAGGACAATCTGGCGCGCGTGATCGCGTATATGGATGAAAACAAAACCAAGCTACAGGCCGAGTTCGGTCTGGGCGATCCGCCCCAACCGTCCGAGCAAGTCGCCCGCGCCTACGCTGAATACCAGCGTACGCATGGTTTGCCCTGACGCATGCCAGCATCGTGATCGCTGCCAGAAGAAATAGATTAAATAATCGTCAAAAAATTTTGGTCCAAGACCACCCCGTCCAGCAAGGCACCTCGCGACGCCAGTACAAATCGTACGACGAGGCGAGATAACGTGTGGTGTAGCTTGGCAACTTGTTGCCTTAGCTTAAGCCATGGCCTTGGGCTAAAGCTGGGGAACTTTTTGTTTGGCACTTAGGGTCTGTTGACGTTTGGTTTGCCGTCGCGCTGGAGCGAGTTTTTCGAGGAAGCAAGGCGTAGAACGCGCCGCATAGTCATTCTATGCCAGCGGTCTACAACGCAGCATCATCGAAAAAATCGCCCAGCCGGATTTTCTATATAAAAGGCGCGGTTTGGCTGCTTTTGAGCTGACCCTGCGTTGCAAAAACCTTGCATGACTATGCTACGGTTTTCGCGCCTTGTTTCAGCTCAAAATCAGCACAAACGCGATCTGCAAACCAAACGTCAACAGACCCTAGGCCGTTCTGGCGTTCAGCTCGCCCAGCTTGGCCATGACCTTGTCGGTAGGGCCAAACAATTGCAGCTGACCGTCTTTCACCAGCAGGGTCTTATCGGCCACGCTCAATGATGCGGGTCTATGGGTAATCAGAACGACCGTACAGCCCTGCTGCTTGGTATGGCTGACAGCTTGCAACAAGGCACGTTCACCTTCGTCGTCCAGATTCGAGTTGGGCTCGTCCAGAATGATCAGGCTCGGCAAGCGGTACAAAGCGCGTGCCAGCGCCACACGCTGACGCTGTCCGCCAGACAGATTGCCACCGGCTTCGCCAATCACGGTATCGTAACCGCGCGGCAGCCGCAAAATCAGCTCGTGAACGCCAGCCATTCTGGCTGCGGCAATCACGGCCTCAGGCTCTACTTCGCCAAAGCGGGAAATATTCTCGCTGATGCTGCCGGCAAACAATTCGATATCCTGTGGCAGATAGCCAATAAACTGCCCCAGCTCGGCTTTATTCCAGGCATAAACGTCGGCACCATCCAGACGCACCTTGCCTTGCTGGCAAGGCCAGATGCCGGCCATGATTTTGGCCAGAATGGTTTTACCCGAGCCGCTGGGGCCAATCACCGCTAACACTTCTCCGGCCTGCAACTGAAAACCGATATTTTTCAAAATCGACGTTTGACTGTTGGGGGGCGCAACAAAAACGCCATCCAGTTGCAAAGCCCCTTTGGGACGCCCTAGCGGCATACCGGGCTCCCGTGCTGGATGGCGCTTGAGCAAGGTATCCAGCCGCTCATAGGCCTCGCGTGCGGTCAGCCAGCTTTTCCAGCTGGCAATGGCCTGCTCAATCGGTGCCAATGCACGCCCGACCAGCACGGAGGCCGCAATCATCACGCCACCGGTGGCCTTGCCTTCCAGCACCAAATAAGCCCCCAGACACAGCGTCAGCGATTGCAGGAACAGACGGATAAAGCGCGTCAGCGCACTGATCAGCGCCGATTTGTTGCTGGCCTTGATTTGATGCTGTATCGCCGCGTGCTGGAAGCTTTGCCAGCGCGACTGCAACGCAGGTAGCATGCCCATGGCCTCGATCACCTCGGCATTGCGCAAATTGGTATTAGCATACTGCGCAGCCTGCTGCTGCTGCTGATTGGCTTCGCTCAAATGCGCATGGGTCATTTTTTCATTGAGCCAGGCCAGTCCAAACAAAACCACTCCGCCGACGATGCAAAGCCAGGCCAGCGATGGATCAATCAGCCACAACACGATCAGGTAAACGGGGATCCACGGAATATCAAGAAAAGTGATCAGCGCCGAACCGGTCAGAAACTGCCGCAGATTATTCAGGTCGGCCAGCGCGAAGCTGGGGTTGACCGCACCATTATTCAGGTTGCGCTCGAAGCTGGCAGAAAACACCCGTTCGGATAGATCGGCGTCGAAGGTTTCGCTCATCCGGACCAGGGTCATCGAACGGAACATTTCCAGCAGGCTATTGATCCAGTACAACAGGGCAACGAGCAGCGTCAGCAGCAGCAACGTCGTTTCATTCCGGCTATTAAGTACCCGGTCATAGACCTGCATCATGTACAGCGATGGGCTAAGCATCAGCAAATGAATGCACAGGCCAAAACCGGCCAGCACCAGAAACTTCCTTTTGTGCTTGATCAGATGAGGCCAGATCGCACTGTCGGAATCGATTGCCGCAAATTTCATCGCAAAGCGCCTGTCAGTTGAAAATCGGCAGCCAGTATAAGGGATTTCATCCGCTTCATAATTTATCCTGCCGATTTCAGTCCCATTATCCTTGTCGACATGACAATAACCCTGTCCAAAAACAGTGGTTTTTGTCGCGCGCAAAGAAAAAAGAATGCCGATACACGACATTCTTTTTCAGAACATGGATGGCTTAGACTTGGAACAGATAGTCCGTCATGCCTGTTTGGCCATTCACATAGCCAAGTAAAGTCAGTTCATTGCTTTCAACCGCTGCGTCGGCATCAACTGCCTTAAACAGATAAATGCCTGTCTGGGTACCGTTATCCACCACAAATATCCTTTCATCACCAACGACATAAGCACTGCTGGCCGAGCCAATTTTGGCTGCCGCGCTAACGGCAGTAATACTGCCGCTGATGTTGCTGGAGAAAACGACCAGTTCAGCTGCTTTGGTAAATCCACCTGGAGCACCACGGATCACGCTGCCTTCGAGAATACCATCCTTGTCACCCAAGCCACCGAGCCCCGAGCTATCGAACACAATCTTGTCGCTGCCAGTAGCGAAATCCTTGACCGTGTCGAAACCGGATTTACTATCGAATACAAAGCGATCCGCGCCAGCGCCCCCATATAGTACATCGTTGCCAGCAGCTCCGATCAGTACGTCATCGCCCGAACCGCCATTGAGCGTATTAGCGGCAGCATTGCCAATCAATGTATTGGCCAAAATATTGCCGGTACCATTAATGGCAGAAGAACCTGCCAAAGTGAGATTTTCAAGATTGCTGCCCAGAGTCCACGTAACCGATGATTGGACGGTATCGATTTCACTTGCCTGTGTACTGGTTTCCTGAATAACGTCGCCAGCCACATCAACAATATAAGTATCGTTTCCGGCACCACCAATCAAAGTGTCGTAACCAACACCGCCATTTAAGATATTGGCTGCACTATTGCCGGTTAGTGTATTGCTCAAGGAGTTGCCGACACCGTTGATTGCTGCAGAACCGGTCAAACTCAGCTTTTCGAGATTGTTACCCAACGTCCATGATACAGATGACTGAACCGTATCTATTTCATAGAGTGAGGTGCTAGCCTCCTGAACAACATCATTAGTTGAATCAATAATATAAGTATCGTTACCCGAACCACCAATCAAAGTATCGTTGCCAGCTCCACCATTCAATACATTGGCGGCGCTATTGCCGGTTAGAGTATTTGCCAGGGAGTTGCCAGTAGCATTAATGGCTGATACGCCAGCCAGAACGAGATTTTCCAAATTGCTGCCAAGCCCCAATGATACTGTTGAACGAACCGTATCAATTTCGCTGGCCTGCGTACTGGTTTCCTGGATGACATCGTCCGAATTATTGACAACATATGTATCGTTACCGGTACCGCCAATCAGGACATCGATTCCGCTGCCGCCAATCAAGGTGTCAAGGCCGCTCCCACCAATTAAGGTGTCATCTCCATTACCACCAGCAAGAAGGTCATTGCCAGCACGGCCATCCAGAGTATCGTTATCCTCCCAGCCAAACAACACATCTGAACTGCCGTTATTCACTTGATCGCCATTGAGCGCATCACCACTGTTTGAGCCAATCTGCAGACCAACGGCCACATCGTTAAATTGCAAACTCTCTATATTCTGCAAAGTGACGGTTTTTCCCGAGCTAATCTGGGTTGCAGTAACCCATCCAGATACATCATTGAAGCCGAATTGCCAATCGTTACGCAAGCCTGCAAGAACCAACCGATCTTGACCATCGCCACCTTCAGCAATAACCTGATTGGCACCTTGGTTTCCGATGTAAAGCACATCATTACCCAACCCACCATCCAATTTACCTAGCGTGCCGTTGCTGCGCAGAGTGTCACTTCCTTCTGTTCCACTAAGGGTATAACCCTCCGAATCAGACAGATAAACCTTTTGTGGAATATACCCTGACTCCCAATTGGCAACCGTGTAAATACCATGCACTTCTTCGATACTTTCCATGGTGTCCATCGTATTGACGCCATCAACAGTAGCAACCGTAACGAGCCCCTGTTCATTGACACCAAACTCGGCATTTGTGATCGAGCCGTTCACATAGGCAGTATCGTGTCCTTCACCACCGTGCAACTCATCATTGCCACGCCCCCCCCATAAATTGTCATTATTATTACTACCAACCAATGTGTCATTGCCGTCAAACCCTTGAACATAATGACCAGTTTCGCCAATAGTAGGTACAGTAACCAAGTCGTCGCCATTGGAACCAATCCCTTTACTCATCGTATCCGGGGTCGAATCAGTCAAGAAAACAACATCATCATCTTGGTAGTTATGCTCGAACCAGTCTGCATCACCCCAAGTACCGTGATCAAAGCGGATCAATTCAATATTGCGCAATACATCAATTGCCCCACTAATTAGATGGAGCACCTGCCAAGAACCGTCTACTTGTTCAGTAATTGAGTAATCACTTGCCGCGCCCTTGTACATTACCCCGTCATAGCCTGCCCCGCCATCGAGCGTGTCATTACCATCGTTGGCTTGTACGATACCAGAACGGTATCCACTGTATTTACCACCGGTAAGCCAATCATCGCCACCACTGGCGGTAATGCTGTCATTCCCGTTGCCTGCACTAAGAAACTCATCGGCATTACCGCCCTCCAGAAAGAAGTTGCCAGTGCCAGTGTAAAGCACAGAATCAACCCCTTGATGTTCAGTCAGATTGAAATGATTAATACTCACCCATGCAACTTTCTCGCCAGCTTCATCAGCAATAACCCGATCGCCGACATTATCAATGTAAATGTCCTTGTAGCCACTGCCGATCAAGTAGGTGTCCGCACCAGCACCACCGTTGGCCCAACCGGCGTTATGATTGTTACGGACATCCAGAATGTCATTACCCTCTGTACCCAAAGCTTGGGCAGATTCCCAACCCACATTTGAATCTGCAACAATGTAGTTTTGCTGGTCATCAGTGGTTGCCAGATTGCCGTCTGCATCGAAAATCAGTTTTTCGATGCCTTCATGAGTATCGATATCCAGACTGTCTTTTCTTGATGTAGTGATTGTAGAGCCATCAAAATCAACATTGAAATCGATAAACGTCCCCTGTTCGACAACGACATCCTTAAGTTCAGTTCCCGTGAAGTGTTCATTGCTGGTGGCATCGGCATAGCGCACATTGGCAGGCAGCAGATCACTTAACGTAAAGCTTTGAGGTGCAATTGGATTGACTTGAACTGTTTCGATCCCTCGCTCTAGAATTGACGAACCTGTGATCTTATTTGTTATAAGAATGCGGCCATCATCCTGACCAACAAATGAGTAATCATTGATTGCGAACTCAGCAAGAATCAACACATCTTGCCCCGCCCCCCCATCAACGGTGTCATTACCATCATAAATATCAAAATAAATCCAGTCATTGCCAGCGCCGGCCTCAAGTACATCATCACCGCCATAACCAGCAATCCAGTCATCTCCACTGGAACCATTGATGGTTTCGTTCGTATAGTCTCCACTGATGGAATTCATGACCACCCCTGCTAGAAAGAAACAAAAAAACATTACAAAAATGTAAGCTAATATTAAGCAAAATCCAGCAATTCTAAATCATCCAGGCAACCCAATGTTATTTTCGTATGCGTTCCGCGCAGTCACCTGCCATTGCGCATTAAGCATTCATCAGAAATCTAAAACAAAAAATTGTAACCCATTGAAATAATTAATTAATTCAACAATCAACCGTAGGGCTATTTAAGGAACTTACTAATCAAATGAGCATACTGGGGTAGACAGACGGACTTCAAGTCATAGCGGTCAATGATGGTTTGTCTCGCAGCCTGACGTATAGGCAGCAAATAATGCCTTGCTTCAATGGCCTCATTCATTTTCTCGGCCAGCGCCCGATAATCAAAAAAGTCGGTCAGCCAGCCATTGACGCCATCTTCAATCACCTCGCGAACCGGCGCTGTATCCGAACCAATCACCATGCACCCAATGGACATTGCCTCCAGCATCGACCACGACAGCACAAAGGGATAAGTCAGATAAACATGCACGGTGCTGAGCTGCAGGATTTTCAGATAATCCGTATAAGGAGTCTTTCCCAGAAAATGCACACGACTCAAGTCCAGATCGCCGCCGAGCTCATTGAGCATGGCTTCGCGCCAGGTTTTTCCGTGTTTGGGCATAGCCCCATAACTGACTCCATCGCCCCCCACGATCAGCACATGTGCTTTGGGTCTTTTGCTCAGAAACGCTGGCAAAGCTCGCATAAAGGTATGGAAACCGCGGTAAGGTTCCATATTGCGATTCACAAACGTAATGATTTCATCATGTTGCGACAAATTGACGCCTTTGACCGTCAAGCTCAAACCGGCGATCTTGTCGGCAGGCCGCAGCATTTCGGTATCAATCCCTTCATGGATGACATGAATGCGGTCACGAATGAAATCGGGATACTGCCGAGCCTGCCAATGCGTAGGGCTGATCGCCCCGTCCATGTGCGGCAAGCTCACCAGCTGAGTGGCATTTTTAAGGCGCAGGCTATGACTTAACTCAGGTGAAGCAGGAAACTCGGGGTCAAAATGACAATCCGCACCGTGTGCGTTATAGAAAAACTCCAGAAAGCCAAGTAATGGCACTTCAGGAAATTCATCCTTCACAAACATGCACTCCCCCCAGCCAAGATGTCCCAAGATCAGATCGGGTTTGAAACCTTGGGTGTTCAGGGCTTTCAGCACCCGGCTGACCGCCAGCCCTCGTTGCATGTGACTGGATAGCGGGCGCAACCAGGGATGGGAGCCTTCTTCCTGTTGCACGCCGGCATACAAACCATACCGCACCCGGGGATCAACGGCTTTAACGTTGCGCCGGTCGCAAATGGCCACCACGCGGTTGTCCGGGTTACCGGCCAATGCAGAAACGATGTTTTTGTATTGCCCTGGAAAATTCTGATGGATGAAAAGAATATTCATTTTTCAAATTGCATAAAAAAGTCTTTGAGTGTCCGCAATTCCCCGATGCAAGCTCATACGCTAGAATCATGGCCAAAATCAATCATACCTTATGCCAATCAGGCGCATATCGCTATTCGGAAACAGATCAATGCTCAGTAAATTGTGGTCAGACTTAAACACCCATCCATTGCGATATGGTATTGGCTCGGTTTTTCTGGCCATCGTCGGCCTTTTCATCTGGGCGGTCTTTGCGCCTCTTGATCAAGGAGTCGTGGTGCAGGGAGTCGTCAAAGTCACCGGCAATCGGCAAACGGTACAAACTCTCGTACCCGGCAAAGTCGTTGAGATTCTGGTCAAGGATGGTCAATCCGTCAAAAAAGGCGAAGCCTTGATCAAGCTGGACGATACAAATGCCCGCGCACAACTTGGTATCGTCGAAACGCAATATCTGACAGCGCTGGCCAATGGGGCCCGCTTGCGTGCAGAGCGTGAACAGAAAACGGCAATCGATTTTCCCAACGATTTGAACAGCTCGAACCCGATTGCACAGACCGCAGTCCAGCTTCAGCGGCAATTGTTCACGACAAGACGCAGCGCGTTACAGGGAGAAATCGACATTCTGCACAAGAATATCGACGGACTATCGGCACAGAAAACCAGCTTGCAGCAGGTCAAGGCCAGCCGGGAAAGCCAGCTGAAAACTTTGCGGGTCGAACTGGAGAATGCAAGAGAGCTGGCCCAAGACGGATTTATTCCAAAAACCAGAATGTTTGAACTGGAGCGGAATGTTTCTGCAGTTGAAGCCGGCATTTCAGAAGATATTGGCCAGATTGCAAAAATCGAGCAGGATCTTGCCGAACGACGTTTACAAATTATCCGGCGCAATCAGGACTATCAGAAAGAAGTCGAAATGCAATCTGCACAGATCGTCCAGGATGTCGCGGTCAGCAGCGAGAAATTGCGGGCGCTACGTTTTGAACTGGACAATGCCGTGATTGTCGCCCCCAGTGAAGGCGTTGTCGTACAGCTTTCGGTTCATACGATAGGTGCCGTGCTGCAAAGCGGTCACCCTATTCTGGATATCGTTCCATCCGATTTACCACTGATTGTCGAGGCCCAAATCCCCGTACACCTGATCGACAAGGTTAAAATTGGTAATCCGGTTCAATTGCGATTTACCGCGTTCAATCACATCACGACACCCGAGCTGAATGGCCAGTTGGTACTGGTTTCGGCTGACAGCGTCATCGACCCCCAATTGAAACAACCTTATTACGCAGCTCAAGTCGAGTTTGCCAAAGGTAGTTTGAGTACACTGAAAAATCACAAAATCATTCCCGGCATGCCAGTTGAAGTCATTATCAAAACCGGCGAACGCAGCCTGATGAACTACCTGCTCAAGCCCTTGTTCAACCGGCTCACCGCTGCAATGAAGGAAGAATAAGAATGCTGAACAAGGTTTGCTTCGCCATTCTTTCTGCATGCGGGCTGGCATCAGCCTATGCTGTTGCCGAGCAGACAGGTCCATATTCTGCATTTAAAGCTGCGCTGAATTACGATTCGAGTTTTCAGGCGGCAAATCATCAATATCAAGCAGAACAACTGGAAACAGGCATTTCCCGCTCGGCCCTGCTCCCCAGAATCAGCCTGCTGGGCAATCTGGATAAAAACACGGAAATACAGGGGTTCACTCGCAATACGACCCGAACAACACAAAGTGATTATGATCGCGCTTATTATCAGGCCGTATTGCAACAACCCATGTTCAATCTGCCCGCGTGGTATGGTTACCAGCAGGGAGTAAAACGCGCCGAAACGGCAAGTTACAACCTCAAATCCAGCAAGGATCAGTTGCTGATGGATCTGATTACGGCTTATGCCCAATCGATCTATGAAGAAAAAAACATCGACCTGTCCAGATCGCTCATCAAAACACTTGAAGCTCAGATTGAAAGTGCCCAGCGTCAGTTTGCAGCCGGTACAGGCACGATCACCGATGTTTATTCCGCCCAGTCGAAAAAAGATCTGGCAGCCATTGAGCTGATCGAAGCCGGCAACAGGCAGGAAACTGCACTCAGGAAACTGAAACAGCTTACCGGTATCGACAATATCGATTTGAAACCCTTGCGTGCCAATGGCAACTGGCAGCTCCCCATCACCGGGTTGCAACAACTTCAGACACAGGCAATGGCCTCCAACCCCGATCTGGCCATCAAACAGAGTGAGCTTGAACAAACCACACTGGAGCTGCATAAAACACGCGCGGCATTTTTACCCAGACTTGATTTTGTTGCGCAAACAGAGAGTTTTGACCGGAAATTCAGCAATTTTGAAGACAGTACGACATCCAGACGATTCGGGCTAGAACTCACAATTGCATTTCTGGATGGCGGCCGTGACATCTATCGCGAACGTCAGCTCGCAGAACTCAGGGAAAAAAGCAGGGCCGAAGTCAACTACACATCGTCTTCACTAGGTAGTGAGTTAGACAATCAGTACCAGCTTTTCAAGACGGCCGAAAAGAAAATTGAGGCGTTGAAACTGGCACAAGAATCAAGCGAACATTATGTATATGCATCGAAAAAAAGCTATGAAGCCGGGGTTAGAACATTAATCGACACGCTGGATGCCGACCGGCAGTTGTATCAGGCCAGACGCGATCTGGCACAAAGCTATTTGCAATACATTCTATCCTGGCTCAAAGTCATGACATTAACGGGCAATATGAATGACGAACAGTTGATCCTGATAGACCAATTGTTCGGCTGACAGGCCTTGGGGAGAAATAATCCGTACAAACTGCTAATGCAGACAACAATCCCAATAAAATCTATGGTCAGCCAGAACTTTGCAAGCACAATTTACTGATGAATAATGACTTTGAAGCCTTGCTCTAATCTATTCGGATTCTGGTGGGCTCAACTTAGCCCGATCCTTGATGTGAGCCGCTCCTGACGATCCTTAAAAAGTCCGCAGTCTCATAGACTGTTTTTATTGCCAGGTTAGTCGTCAGGCCGTAGGGCCGTTTGTCTTCATCAGTTTCTGTCTTGCGCAAAGGCAGGCTTCACTCACCGCCGGCTTATCCGGCGGTTTGTTTTTCATTCAAGGCGCGCGGGTGCGGGTGATACTCGTCCCCTGTGGCGAGG
Source organism: Chitinibacter sp. S2-10 (assembly GCF_046530675.1). Lineage (GTDB taxonomy): Bacteria > Pseudomonadota > Gammaproteobacteria > Burkholderiales > Chitinibacteraceae > Chitinibacter. The sequence goes on from NZ_CP172558.1 coordinate 19,634, forward strand.
ATCGCCCACACCACGCGAGCCAATTTGTTCGCAACGGCACACGCGACAATATTGCCGTGCCGTCGCGTCATCAGTTCACCCGTCCATTTTGCGATCGCACTATCCCAACGCGTCGCGTTGAGCATCACCACATGCGCACACTGCACCAGCAGGCGTCGCAACGACTTGTCGCCTCGTTTGCTGATGCCCAGTAATTTGGCTTTGCCACCCGTCGAATGCTGACGCGGCACCAAGCCCAGCGAGGCCGCAAAATCACGTGCTTTGCCATACCCTTTGGCATTTCCCGCATCGGCGGCCAGTTGACTGGCGGTGATCGAGCCGATGCCGGGTATCGTCATCAAGCGCGTTGCAACATCGTTATGTTGTACTTCATTGGCAATCTGCTGATCCAACTCGTGAATCAATTTCTCCAACAGCAGAACATGTTCGAACTGAGCCAACAAAACCTGCCGCACCATCTGCGGCAATTCATCGGATGGCGTCGCTAGCAAGGTGGGCACTTGCCGGATACCGCGCATCCCCAGTGGCAGCGTGATGCCGAATTCCAGTAGCAGCGAATGAATCTGATTCGTGGTCTGAATTCGTTCCGCCATCCGTGCTTCACGTACTCGATGCAGGGCAGATACGGCTTGTTGCTGCGGTGTTTTAACCGCGACATAACGCATCGAAGGACGGCATGCGGCTTCGCAGATGGCTTGTGCATCGATGAAGTCGTTCTTATTGCCAGTGACAAATGGGCGCACATATTGCGGCGCAATCAACTGCACCAAGTGGCCGAAGTCGGTGAGCTTGCGCGCCAGCCAGTGGGCACCACAGCAGGCCTCCATGACCACGCGACAAGGAGGATGCATCGCTAGAAATTCAATCAAACCCTTGCGAGTAAATGGGCGTTTGTAGAGGATGCATCCTGCGCGACAGCGTGAAATGCATGTTTGCCAATATCCAAGCCAATCAATGTTGCAGTCGCCATGATGATCTCCTTGCCAGAAAAGAAAACAGCCCCTACAGCTTACGCCTGCAGGGGCTGGTTCTGGCTGACCATCACATTAAGCCACCCGAAGGTGGCTTTTTTATTGGGATCAATTCACAAGATGAATTAGATCATGCCTTTTGATTTCAGCAATTCAAACATCGTTTTGCCGATTTCAGCCGGGCTGCGTGTGTAGGCGATACCAGCTTGCTCGAACGCTTTGAATTTCTCTTCGGCTGTTCCCTTGCCGCCAGAGATGATCGCGCCTGCGTGGCCCATACGTTTGCCTTTAGGGGCAGTTACACCTGCGATGTAACCAACAACAGGCTTAGTTACGTATGATTTAGCGAATTCAGCCGCTTCTTCTTCGGCAGAACCACCGATCTCACCGATCATCACGATCGCGTCAGTATCAGGATCATCCTGGAACAGTTTCAATGCATCGATGTGGCTCAGACCCGGGATTGGGTCGCCACCGATACCGATACACGTTGATTGGCCCAGACCCAGTGCCGTTGTTTGCGCAACCGCTTCGTAAGTCAAAGTACCTGAACGTGAAACGATACCGATACGGCCTGGGTTGTGGATGTGCCACGGCATGATACCGATTTTGCACTCGCCCGGAGTGATAATACCTGGGCAGTTAGGGCCGATCAGGCGGATGCCCGCTTCATCAACCGCTTTTTTCACGTACAGCATGTCAATCGTTGGCACACCTTCAGTGATACAGACGATCAGTTTCACGCCTGAATCAACCGCTTCCAGGATTGAATCTTTAGCGAAAGCAGCAGGTACGTAGATCACAGAAGTGTCAGCTTGAGTCTGAGCCACTGCATCACGCATGGTGTTGAATACTGGCAGGCCAAGGTGCTCAGAGCCGCCTTTACCTGGCGTCACACCGCCAACTACTTTAGTACCTACTTTCAACGCTTGTTCAGCGTGGAAAGTACCGTTTTTGCCAGTGAAACCTTGCACCAGCACTTTTGTATCTTTATTAACCAAAACGCTCATGGTCTTTTTCCTTTGTAGTAAGTCAAAAGTTCTCTAGCGGCGTTACCTCATCTTGTCGTACTCGATGTACTGTCTGCGATTCGGTGCCTAGCTAGATCACTTTTGTTACGTCACATATTCGTGCGGTGATTACAGGGCTTTAACAGCAGCAACGATTTTCTCGGCGGCGTCGTTCAGGCCTTGGGCTGAAGTCAGTTTCAGACCTGATTCGTCGAGGATCTTCGCGCCCAATTCGGCGTTATTACCTTCCAGACGAACCACAACCGGTACAGTCACGTTTACTTCTTTCACCGCAGCGATAATCGCTTCAGCGATCATGTCGCAACGAACGATACCACCGAAGATGTTGATCAAAACGCCTTGTACTGAAGAATCAGCCAAGATCAGTTTGAATGCTTCGATTACGCGCTCTTTAGTTGCGCCGCCACCAACGTCCAAGAAGTTAGCTGGTTGGCCACCTTTCAGTTTGATGATGTCCATCGTGGCCATCGCCAGACCGGCACCGTTCACCATACAACCGATATTGCCTTCGAGTGCCACGTAGTTCAGTTCGAACTCAGACGCTTTCACTTCACGTTCGTTCTCTTGTGACTTGTCGCGTTGTGCCAGCAGAGCTGGGTGACGGTACAGAGCGTTTGAATCGAGGTTGATTTTGCCATCAACACAAGCCAATTCGCCGTTTTCACGCAAAGCCAGTGGGTTTACTTCGAACAATGCAAAGTCGTTTTCAACGAATGCTTTGTAAGAACCCAGGATCAGGTTCGTGAACGCAGTCACTTGCTTGCCTTCCAGACCCAGCGCGAACGCAGCTTGACGGCCTTGGAATGGCTGCATGCCTACCAATGGATCAACTTCGATTTTGATGATTTTTTCTGGCGTTTCTTCAGCGACTTTCTCGATCTCAACACCACCTTCAGTTGAAACCATGAATACGATGCGTTGTGAGCTGCGGTCTACCACGGCGCCAAGGTACAACTCGCGCTGTACTGGGTACATGTCTTCACATACCAATACGCTGTGAACTGGCTGGCCATCTGCATCAGTTTGATAAGTTACCAAGTTGGTACCGATCAAACGAGTCGCTTCAGCGGCAGCTTCTTCGCGGCTTTTCACCACTTTAACGCCACCTGCTTTACCACGGCCACCTGCGTGAACTTGGGCTTTAACAACAGCAAACTTGCCGCCCAAAGTGTCATAAGCAGCAGCAGCTTCTTCACCAGATGCAGCCAAAATGCCGCGTTGTACTGGCAGACCATATTTAGCCAGCAATTCCTTGGCTTGATACTCGTGCAGATTCATCTCTATTTATCCTTTGTGAGGAGAGTGTTGTCGGACAGGCTATTCCCCGCCGTTTGTACCGCATGATGAATGAGAGCACCTGCCCTCACCCACCCTACAAATTCAATTACCAACCTAATTAGAAAACAATTTCGGCTTAACTCGTAGGAGCGACTTTAGTCGCGAACACTCACACGATTTACTGTGCTTTCGCGGCTAAAGCCACTCCTGCAAGTTTTTTTGATGACAAGCCAAGATCACTTAATCAGGATATTTAAACGCTTAAGAGTGCAGACCGCGTTTGTCGCAACCTAGCGCCGCCTCATGCATCGCTTCAGCCAATGATGGATGAGCGTGAACGATACGGGCAATGTCTTCAGCAGATGCATTAAATTCCATCGCTACCACGGCTTCAGTAATCAATTCTGAAGCGAATGGGCCGATGATGTGCACGCCCAAGATACGGTCGGTTTTCGCGCAAGCGAGCATTTTAACGAAACCGGCAGTTTCGCCCAAGCCAAGCGCGCGGCCATTCGGGCCAAACGGGAATTGGCCTTTCTTGTACTCAACGCCTTCGGCTTTCAATGCCTGCTCGGTTTTACCTACCCAAGCCATTTCCGGACTGGTGTAAATCACCCAAGGCACATTGTTAAAGTCGATGTGCGGATGCTGACCCGCAATGCGCTCAGCCACGGCCACGCCTTCTTCCGACGCTTTGTGCGCCAGCATTGGGCCACGAACCACGTCACCCACTGCCCACAGATTGGGCAATGAAGTGCGGCAATCGCCATCAACAATCACGAAACCGCGCTCATCCAGTGGCAAGCCCACTGATTCAGCTGCCAAGTTCCAAGTGTTCGGTACACGACCGATCGACACGATCAATTTGTCGTAGGTTTCAGTAAACGCTTTACCTTCCGCATCGGTGTATTCAACGGTAACGTCGTTGTCACCCTTGGTGATATTGCCGATTTTCAGGCTAGTCTTGATCACCAGACCCAGGTCTTTAGTGAAAATCTTGTGCGCTTCTTTGGCAACCGCTTCGTCGGCTGCCAGCAGGAAGCCCGGCGCGCCTTCGAGGATCGTTACTTCGGCGCCTAAACGCTTCCACACCGAGCCCATTTCCAGACCGATTACGCCCGCGCCAATTACGCCCAAGCGTTTTGGTACGGCAGGAATCGACAATGCGCCTTCGTTATCGAGTACGAGTACGTTATCAACTGGCGCTTGAGGCAATTGACGTGGCGTAGAGCCGGTCGCCAAGATGACGTGAGTCGTTTCTACGACTTCTACTTTGTCACCATCAGCCACTTCGATTTGCCATTTATCACCGTTACGACCCAGGATTTTGCCGTGGCCGTGCAGGCTGGCGACTTTGTTCTTTTTGAACAAATAGCCGATACCTTGCGTCAATTTGCTAACGATGCCATTTTTGCGTTCCAGCATCGTGCCAACGTCAAATTTCATGCCTTCAACGGTAATACCGTGCGAAGCAAATTTATGCTCAACACGTTCTACGTTTTCAGATGACTCGAGCAAGGCTTTTGATGGGATACAACCCACGTTCAGGCAAGTACCACCGAGTGAGGCTTTGCCTTCCTTGTTTTTGAATTCGTCGATACACGCAGTATTGAAACCCAACTGCGCCGCACGAATCGCAGCCACGTAGCCGCCAGGGCCCGCGCCGATTACGATTACGTCAAATGATTGTGACATTCAGTCCTACCTTAACCCAACGCTGGGTATATGCATACAAGTCAATGGGTATGTAGCCTACAGCCACATACCCCACTTAAATTAAATATCCAACAACAGGCGGGCTGGATCTTCGATCGCGTCTTTGATCGCTACCAAAGACAGAACCGCTTCGCGGCCATCGATGATACGGTGATCGTAAGACTGAGCCAGATACATGATTGGGCGAGCTACAACTTGGCCATTCTCAACCACGGCACGCTCTTTGGTCGCGTGCATGCCCAAGATTGCGGCTTGTGGTGGGTTGATGATTGGCGTTGACATCATTGAGCCGAAAGTGCCGCCGTTAGAAATCGTGTAAGTACCACCAGTCAATTCTTCAACGCCCAGCTTGCCTTCCTGAGCGCGTTTACCGAAGTCAGCGATGGTTTTCTCGATTTCAGCCAGAGACAATTGATCCGCATTACGGATGATAGGCACGACCAAGCCACGTGGGCTACCTACTGCCACGCCGATGTCGAAGTAACCGTGGTAAACGATGTCGTTACCGTCAACCGAAGCATTTACGATTGGGTATTTTTTCAGCGCAGCAACGGCAGCTTTGACGAAGAAGCCCATGAAACCCAGTTTTACACCGTGGTCTTTTTCGAATTTGTCTTTGTACTTGTTGCGCAAGTCCATCAACGGCTTCATGTTGACTTCGTTGAAAGTCGTCAGGATCGCGTTTTGCTGTTGTGATTGCAGCAGACGCTCAGCCACACGCGCACGCAGACGGCTCATTGGCACACGCTGTTCTGGACGATCACCCGTTGGAGTGGGAGCAACTGGTGCAGCAGGTTTAGCCAGGTGGTTTTGTACGTCTTCTTTCAGTACACGACCGCCGCGACCAGTACCGGCTACGTCGTTGACATTCACACCAGCATCAGCAGCAATTTTCTTCGCAGCAGGCATCGCGTTCGCGCCACCCGCTGGTGCCGCTTGAACGGCAGCCGACGCAGGTGCGGCAGCGGCTGGCGCAGCAGCTTGTGCTGGCGCTGCGCTAGCTACAGCAGCAGTATCAATTTTTGCGATGACATCAAGGCTACCTACGGTCGCGCCGTCGGCTTGAACGATTTCAACCAGAACACCGGCTTGTGGCGCTGGGATTTCCAGCACGACTTTGTCGGTTTCCAGATCGATCAGGTTTTCGTCGCGAGCTACGGCTTCGCCGACTTTTTTGCGCCATGAAATCAAAGTGGCTTCGGATACAGACTCTGGCAATTGAGGTACTAAAACTTCGATGATCATTCGATACACTCCAGTCAATTTTAATTTCTGAGCAGTTTGAACATGGGCTGCGCCATATTCAAACCACATTTTTTATTGAGCTTACAAGCCAAAAACGCGGCACATCCAAAGGAAGGCCGCGCCGTCATTACAAGGTCATTGCTTCTTCTACAAAGGCTTTGAGCTGTGCATTGTGTTTGCTCATATAGCCAACGGCTGGCGAAGCTGACGATGGGCGACCCGCGAAGGTCAATGTCTGCTTCGATTCGAGCACCGCTTCGAGGCGGTGACGGATCTGATGCCATGCGCCCTGATTACGTGGCTCTTCTTGTACCCACATGATTTCTTTGGCGTTTGGATATTTTTGCAATTCGGCTTGCAACTCTTCGGCCGGGAACGGATACAGCTGTTCGATACGTACGATGGCGATTTCTTTCAAATCGCGCTCGGTGCGGCCAGCGAGCAAGTCGTAATACACCTGACCCGAGCAGCAGATCACGCGTTTCACTTTCTTCGCATCCAGCTCTTGCGCCTCGCCGATCACCGGACGGAATTCGCCGTTGGTGAAGTGCTCGATTGGGCTGCACGCGTTTTTAGCTTTCAGCAGCTTTTTGCTCATGATGATGATCAGCGGCTTGCGATATGGACGCAGCATCTGGCGGCGCAGTGCATGGAACATTTGTGCTGATTCAGACAGCATCAGCACTTGCACATTGTGCTCGGCGCACAATTGCAGGTAACGCTCAACACGTGCAGACGAGTGCTCAGGGCCCTGACCATCGTAGCCATGCGGCAAGATCATCGTCAGACCACACAAACGACCCCATTTGGTTTCACCAGAAGTAATAAACTGGTCGATCACCACCTGAGCACCGTTGGCGAAGTCACCGAACTGCGCTTCCCAGATCGTCAATTCGTCAGGCGCAGAGCAGGCGTAGCCGTATTCAAAGGCCAGTACCGCTTCTTCGTTCAGAATCGAGTCAATCACAAGGAAATGGCCTTGATTGTCCGACAGATTTTGCAACGGGATATGTACGCCGTGATCCCACTTTTCACGATTCTGATCGTGCAATACGGCATGACGATGGTTGAACGTACCGCGACCCGAGTCTTCACCCGAAATCCGTACGCCCATGCCTTCGGTCAGCAGCGTTGAGTAAGCCAGATGCTCGGCCATGCCCCAGTCAACCGGCAATTCACCCGCAACCATCAGACTGCGCTCTTTGATGATTTTCTCGACGTTGCCGCGCAGTTTGAAATTGCCAGGAACGGCAGTGAATTTTTCGGTCAGGCGCACTAAATCAGCTTGCGGCACCGATGTGGTCACCGGATGACGCCAGTGCGTACCCAGATATTTGGTCCAATCCACCGCGTACGAGCGTTTGTAGTCAGTCAGCGTCGTTTGTTCAACGTGTTCACCACGATCAAGCGCATCACGGTAGGCCTGGATCATGCCATCGGCTTCGGCTTGTGTGACTACGCCCTGCGCGATCAGTTGATCAGCATAAACTTTGCGTGGGCCAGGGTGAGCTGCAACCTTTTTGTACATCATCGGCTGCGTTACAAACGGATCATCCGCTTCGTTGTGGCCGTGTTTGCGGTAGCAAACCAGATCGATGACGACATCTTTGTGGAATTTCTGGCGATATTGCAGCGCAGCTTCTGTCACCAGACAAACTGCTTCAGGATCATCACCATTCACGTGGAAAATCGGTGCTTCGACCATTTTCGCGATGTCAGTGCTGTACAGACTTGAACGGTTATCGCGGATATCCGAAGTCGTGAAACCAACCTGGTTATTGATCACCAGATGCACCGTACCGCCAGTACCGTATCCGCGCGTTTGCGACAGGTTGAACGTACCCTGATTGGTACCCAGACCGATGAAGGCCGAGTCGCCGTGAATCAGTAATGGCAGCACCTGATCACCGGTCAGATCTTTACGACGATGCTGGCGTGCGCGAACCGAGCCTTCAACTACCGGATTGACGATCTCAAGATGCGACGGGTTGAACGCCAGCGTCAGGTGCAATGGGCCACCTGGCGTCGGGATGTCGGAGCTGAAACCCATATGGTATTTCACGTCACCGGAAGCCAGTTGCGTGTTGTAACGACCTTCAAATTCGCCGAACAGATCGCGTGGCTGTTTACCCAGAATGTTCACCAGCATGTTCAGACGGCCGCGGTGGGCCATACCGATCACGACTTCCTGAACGCCAGCCGCACCGGCTGCCTGGTTCAGATAATCGACTGCCGGAATCATGCTGTCGCCGCCTTCGAGCGAGAAGCGTTTCTGGCCAACGTATTTCTTGTGCAGGTATTGCTCGAGCGTTTCAGCAGCAGTGACTTGCTTCAGAATGCGTTTTTTCTGCTCAACGTTAAAGCTCGGTTGCGAACGACGGCTTTCGAAGAACTCCTGCACCCACTTGCGCTCGTCACCGTTGGTGATGTGCATATATTCCAGACCGATATTGCCGCAATACGTCTGCTGCAAAAAGCCCAGCACTTCGGTTGGCGTTGCGCGCTCAAGACCGACAATATTGGTACCGAGTTTGATCGCCATATCGCTGTCGGCCAAGCCGTGCGTTTTCGGATCGAGTTCAGGTACCGCCACTTTGTCCATGCGCTGCAGCGGATCGAGCTTGGCGCCACGGCTACCCATAATGCGGTAAGCCGAGATCATGCGCAGCAGGTTAACCTGACGTTCGGTCGAAGCTTCATCAACCACGCCGACAGCGCGAACCGACTGCTTGGCCAATTGGCGGAATGATTCTTCAATCGGCGCGCGCACTACATCACGGGCTACCGAACCCGGCGTTTGCTGCAGCTGATCAAAATAAGTACGCCATTGCGCATCGACTGAAGACGCATCAATCAGATATTGTTCGTAGAGGTCTTCTACAAACGGAGCATTCCCGCCGAACAGCTGGGAATTCGTTTCAAGTTCTTTCATCATTGCCGTGTATCCATTTTTTTCCGCCCTGCTTGCAAGCTAATGCCTATTGGCAAAAAGACAGCAAGGCCGGTCAATGCAGCTACGCCCCAATGTTCATCACACTAGGGCGCAGGAACCGCGGTTAATGCATCAACCGCGCTTGTTCATAGGTACGTAATCGCGTTTTTGCGCGCCAGTGTATTGCTGACGCGGACGACCGATCTTCATGCCTGGATCAGAAATCATTTCGTTCCAGTGGCTGATCCAGCCTACGGTACGAGCCAGCGCGAAGATCACCGTGAACATCGGTACTGGAATGCCCAAGGCCGATTGAACGATACCCGAGTAGAAGTCAACGTTCGGATACAGTTTGCGCTCGATGAAGTACGGATCTTCCAGCGCGATTTTTTCCAGTTCCATCGCCAGTTTGAATTTCGGATCGTCTTGCAGACCGAGTTCATTCAAGACTTCGTGACAGATGCGACGCATTACATTGGCGCGTGGGTCCATGTTTTTGTAAACACGGTGACCAAAGCCCATCAGTTTATGAGTTTTCGCTTTCACGCCTTCCATGAAGGCTGGAACCGCTTCAACCGAACCGATTTCGTCGAGCATCAGCAATACGGCTTCGTTCGCGCCGCCGTGCGATGGGCCCCACAGACAAGCGATACCAGCTGCGATACAAGCGAATGGATTCGCGCCCGACGAACCAGCCAAACGGACTGTTGACGTTGACGCGTTTTGTTCGTGATCAGCGTGCAAGGTGAAAATCACGTCCAGCGCGCGCACCAGAACCGGGTTTGGTTTGTATTCTTCGCAAGGCGTAGAGAACATCATGTGCATGAAGTTCGCGGTGTAGCTCAAGTCGTTACGTGGGTAAACGAATGGCAGGCCTTGGTTGTAGCGGTAGCACATCGCAGCAATCGTCGGGATCTTAGAGATCAGACGGAACATCGCTACTTTGCGGTGTTCTGGATCATTGATATCGAGACTATCCTGGTAGAACGCAGACAACGCACCCACGACACCCACCATCATCGCCATCGGGTGTGAATCACGACGGAAGCCTTTGAAGAAGGCAGTCAGTTGCTCGTGAATCATCGTGTGTTTGGAAACTGTTTTCTCAAACTCGGCCTTTTGCGCCGCAGTTGGCAATTCGCCATTGATCAACAGGTAGCACACTTCGAGGTAGTCAGACTCTTCAGCCAACTGCTCGATCGGATAACCACGATAGTAAAGCTGACCCAAATCACCGTCGATGAAAGTGATTTTTGATTCGCAGCTTGAAGTCGCCAAAAAGCCGGGGTCAAAAGTGAACATGCCGGTTTTTGAAAAACTGCGGATATCGACGACATCTGGACCCAATGTGGATTCCAAAACAGGCATTTCCAGCGTGTTCTGGCCATCGTTATAAGTCAGCGTGACTTTCTTTTCCATCGTGTTGCTCCTGTTAAATCGTTCCGGCTGAGCCGGTTGCGTTATTGTTTGCTGCAGCTATGCGCGCGATCATCACGGCAAGTTCAGGGTCGGGGCAGACCGACTTGCCGTTGACGTATTCCAGAAAATCCCAGTCTGGCAGCATCAAAATTTGCTCGTACACTGCCAGCTCTGCGGCGTTCAATGTGGGTAGAACCTCATTAACAAAACGCTCTAGCTGCAAATCCAACTCCAGCAAGCCACGGCGCGAGCGCCAGATGATGCGTTTGAGTTCTACTTCGTTCATCTTCCACCTCTATCTGGGTATATGCTTGCAGACCAACACCGAAATGGGCTACAGGCACATACCCAACACACATCAACTAATGCGTTTAACCATCAGGTCCTTGATCTTGCCAATCGCCTTGGTCGGGTTCAGCTCTTTCGGGCAAACGTCAACGCAGTTCATGATGCTGTGGCAACGGAACAGACGGTAAGGGTCTTCCAGATCGTCCAGACGCTGGCTAGTCGCTTCGTCACGCGTATCGGCAATAAAGCGATACGCTGCCAACAGGCCAGCCGGGCCGACGAATTTGTCCGGGTTCCACCAGAACGATGGGCAAGACGTCGAGCAGCAAGCGCACAAGATACATTCGTACAGGCCGTCGAGTTCTTTACGATCTTCCTGGCTTTGCAGGCGTTCGCGATCCGGCGCCGGGCTGTCGTTGATCACGTATGGTTTGATCGAGTGATATTGCTTGAAGAACTGCGTCATATCGACGATCAGGTCGCGGATCACTGGCAAGCCTGGCAATGGGCGAACTTCGATCGGCTGCTTGAGCGTATCGATGTCGGTAATGCAGGCCAGACCATTTTTACCATTGATGTTCATCGCGTCCGAACCGCATACGCCTTCGCGGCATGAACGGCGGAATGACAATGACTCATCAACGACTTTGAGTTTCACCAGCGCGTCGAGCAATTTGCGTTCGGTCGTCGTATCGACGTCAACGCTGATGTCCTGCATATACGGTTTAGCGTCTTTATTTGGGTCGTAGCGGTAAACGCGGAATTTGACGGTTTGCGTAGTCATCTTCGCTAATCCTCTTAGTACGAACGCGTTTTGAGCGCGATCGTGTCAACAGTCAATGGTTTCATATTGACCGGTTTGTATTTAAGCTCGTTACCTTCACGATGCCACAGCGTGTGTTTCAGCCAGTTCGCATCGTCACGACCGTTTGGACGCTCTGGCGTGTCTTCGGCATCGTCACGAACGTGCGCGCCGCGCGATTCTTTACGCGCTTCGGCCGAAATCATCGTTGCTTTGGCAACTTCGATCAGGTTTTCCAGCTCCAGCGCTTCAAGACGTGCCGTATTGAAAGTCTTCGACTTGTCGGCAATCACGGTGTTTTTGACCATGGCTTCAACTTCGAGAATCTTCGATACGCCTTGTTTGAGCATGTCGTCAAAACGGAATACACCGCAATGCGCCTGCATCGTGCGCTGCATTGCCGTGCGCGCGTCGTTGACGTTGGTGCCTTCGCTCTGGTTATCCAGACGCGCAACGCGGGCGACTGAGCGCTCAACGTCTTTCATCGCCAATTCAGGCAAGTCTTTCGGCGCGTTCTTGATGTAATCGATCATGCTATTGCCCGACGATTTACCGAACACCAGCAAGTCGAGCAATGAGTTGGTACCCAGACGGTTAGCGCCGTGTACCGATGCACACGCCACTTCACCGGCGGCGTAGAAACCTTGAACGATTTGATCGCCAACCACGACTTCGCCTTTGTAGTTGGTCGGAATACCGCCCATCTGATAGTGGCAAGTCGGAACAACCGGAATCGGCGCCTTGATTGGATCAACACCAGCGAACTTGATCGAAATTTCACGGATGCCCGGCAATTTCGACATGATCACTTCTGGATCAAGGTGGGTGATGTCGAGCAGAACGTGGTCTTTATTCGGGCCACAGCCACGACCTTCGTTAATCTCGGTCACCATCGCGCGCGAAACAACGTCACGCGAGGCCAAATCTTTCGCGTTTGGTGCATAGCGTTCCATGAAACGCTCGCCTTCCGAATTGCGCAAAATACCGCCTTCGCCGCGCACACCTTCGGTAATCAGCACGCCCGCACCAGCAACGCCGGTCGGGTGGAATTGCCAGAATTCCATGTCTTCAAGCGGAATACCTGCACGTGCAGCCATGCCCAGACCGTCGCCAGTATTGATAAAGGCGTTGGTTGACGACGAGAAAATACGACCCGCACCGCCAGTGGCGAACAAAGTTGCTTTGGCCTGGAATACAACGACTTCTGAGGTTTCCATTTCCATCGCGACAACGCCTTGCACATTACCTTCTTCATCACGAATCAGGTCGAGCGCCATCCATTCAACGAAAAATTGCGTATTAGCGCGGACATTGCGTTGATACAAAGCGTGCAACATCGCGTGACCGGTACGGTCAGCGGCAGCACAGGCACGGCGAACTGGTTTTTCACCGAAGTTGCTCATGTGGCCACCGAAAGGACGCTGATAGATCGTGCCATCAGAGTTACGGTCAAACGGCATGCCGAAGTGTTCCAACTCGATCACGACGTTTGGTGCTTCACGACACATGAATTCGATGGCGTCCTGATCACCCAACCAGTCCGAACCTTTTACCGTGTCGTACATATGCCAGTGCCAGTGATCTGGCTCAGAATTACCCAATGAAGCCGAAACACCACCTTGCGCAGCAACGGTGTGCGAGCGCGTCGGGAATACTTTCGACAGGACTGCGGTTTTCATTCCCGCTTCAGAGAGCTGCAAGGCAGCGCGCAGACCGGCACCACCAGCGCCAACGATGATGGCGTCAAACTTGCGAACAGGCAGCGTCGCAATATTAATAGATTCGCTCATGCGACACCCCACACAACTTTAACCATATAAATCAAGCTGCCGAGCAACCACAGCAGCGTCAGAACGTGCATCGTCAGGCGAAGTCCAACGTGTTGGAGGTAGTCCATCCAGATATCACGCAAACCAACCCAGGCGTGCCACAACAAAGCCAAAATCGCGATCGTCGTGCCGATTTTCACCGAAGCACACGCAAACAGCGCTTGCCATGCTTCAAACGAAGCACCGTTAGCGCAGAGAATGAAAGCCACCACGCCAATCGTGTAAACCAGCATGATGACCGCAGTCACACGCTGAACCAGCCAATCGCGCAAACCATAGTGCGCGCCCACTACATGACGTTTTACCATGTGATTGCTCCAATAATAACGGTCAGCGTAATACTCACAGCCATGACGATTTTCGCAGTCAGGCGAGCTGTTTTCAGATCCACGCCTTTATGGATATCCATCATTAAAAAGCGGATACCGGCACAGGCGTGGTGCAAATAAGCCCACAGTACAGCCAGCAAAAACAGTTTGGTTACCGGATGCGCAATGCACTCCTTGAATGCAGCGAAACGCTCTGCACTCGATAACGAGCCTTCCAGGGCATAAAGCATGAAAGGGATTGATAAAGCCAACAGTGCACCACTAATACGGTGCAAGCCTGAAACAATAGCGGGCAAGGGAAACTTGATGACCGCTAAATTCAGATGCTTAGGGCGTGCTTTTTGCATGCGCTCATTTCCTCTGTGTTAACCAAACGAAGTTTTACTTAAAACCAATACTACTTTTTAACAAACTGACCCACATCAATGGGGCAACATTAAAAACCTTGCAAAATCATGCATCGCTAGGCCGAATGAGCCGGTTCAAAAGCCAGTTGTTCGGTCTTTAACCAGGCCACACTCCAGACCTGCGGCTTGCCGGAAAAATCTTTCGCCAATCGCACCAGCTGCAATAGTGGCTCGTTGAGCTCAACTTGCAACAGCCTCGCCTCGGCTGAACCGGCGCTCACCGCCCGGTAGCGCGTTTCACCATCCTGCAAGCGGACGCCAAAATCGCGCCAACACAACTCTCGTAAATTACCCTTCAGCTCGCGAATCCGGCGCATTTCCAATTCCGGAAAATTAGCCTCAGGCAATAACAATTCTTCCAAACCAACAATCTGCCCCGCCACCCGCAACAACCGCCTTACCTGCCACAAGGCTGCGCCACGGCGCAAACCCAGAATTTCAGCCAACTGTTCTCCGGCATGAATTCGCACACAGCCGAGCAATTCAATTTTGGCCGTTTCGCCCTTAGGGTCAGTCAACAGCGCAAAACGGCCGCGCATCAGAAAGTCACTCATCCCGGCGACAAAAGTACCAACACCCTGGCGACGATACAGAATCGAGTCGGCCACCAGTGCATCGAGCGCCTTGCGAACCGTGCCCTGACTCACGCCAAACCTGCGCCCCAGCTCGATTTCGCTAGGCAGACTTTCGTCCTCTTGCCATTCACCCGCTTCGACCGCGGACATCACCTCGCGGATGACTTGTTTATATAAAGGTTGAGCTGCCAGTTTTTTCATTACGCGCTTTTTATCATGTTGCGAACGCAGAGTCTATCACGTCTTATATAAGACATAAGATGCGACACTTTTTAGCCAGCAAAACCGTCAGATTTTTCCACAAAAAGCCACAGCGTGATAAACTCGCTTTGCTAAACATCAAGGCCTTACAGAAAAAGTTGTGCTGCAAGGCACTTTGAATCAACCATTGAAAGTCTTTTTTGTTGTCGTAGGCGATAGTCGCCGCTACTCGGAGTCGTTCTCAAATGTCGCAAATGAAAAAACCTGTACGCGTTGCCGTCACTGGCGCGGCTGGCCAAATCGGTTACAGCCTGCTGTTCCGCATTGCCTCTGGCGCGATGCTCGGCCCGGATCAACCCGTTATCTTGCAATTGCTGGACATCACCCCATCATTGCCGGCACTGAACGGCGTCGTGATGGAACTGGACGACTGCGCATTCCCATTGTTGCAAGGCATCGTACAGAGCGACGATCCTGAAGTTGCGTTCAAAGACGCTGACATCGCCCTGCTCGTTGGCGCGCGTCCACGCGGCCCGGGCATGGAGCGTAAAGACCTGCTCGAAGCCAACGGCGCGATCTTCACGACCCAAGGTAAAGCACTGAACAAAGTTGCTAGCCGTGACGTTAAAGTACTGGTTGTTGGTAACCCAGCGAACACCAACGCTTACATCGCAATGAAAAACGCGCCGGATCTGAATCCTGCCAACTTCACTGCGATGATGCGTCTGGATCACAACCGTGCACTGACTCAAATCGCTCAGAAAACCGGCAACGCCGTGACTGACGTGAAGAAAATGATCATCTGGGGCAACCACTCAGCGACTCAGTATCCGGATCTGTTCCACGCCGAAGTCAAAGGCGCAAGCGCAGCTGGCCTGATCAACGATCAGAAATGGCTCGAAACCGAATTCATCCCGACCGTACAGCAACGTGGCGCGGCAATTATTAAAGCGCGCGGTTTGTCTTCTGCCGCTTCTGCAGCTAACGCAGCGATCGACCATATCCGTAACTGGGTACTGGGCACTCCGGAAGGCGACTGGGTTACCATGGGCGTTCCAGCCAACGGCGAATACGGTTACGAAGACCTGATCTACGGTTACCCAGTAACTTGCAAAGATGGCAAATACACCATCATCCAAGGTCTGGAAATCAGCGAATTCAGCCGCGCGCGCATGGACGCGACTGCGAAAGAATTGTCTGAAGAGCGCGATGCTGTTAAACATCTGATTGCCTAAGTTTTTGGCTTTCAGCACACAAGCCCATCATCACGATGGGCTTTTTTTTCGTCCCGATTTCTTCAGGATCGTCCCACAGTTGAGCAAAGCGGCCGTGTTAGAATAGCGTTTTGTTTTTCATCGTCGGCCACGTTATGCCTTATTTAGCCATTGATACTTCCAGCGAACAGCTCTCGCTCGCCATCACGAACGACTCAGACACGCTTGGCTCAAATATTGTTGCGCGCGAATGGCACGTCGGACAGAAGCATGCCGAATTGACGCTGCCGTATTTGCGGCAATTACTCGACGATCATCAGTTGACGATGTGCGATATTGAAGGTGTCGCCTACCCCTGCGGACCTGGCTCGTTTACCGGATTACGGATTGCCTGCGGCATTACGCAAGGGCTGGCTTATGCGCAGAACATCCCTACCATGGGTATATCGACACTGGAAGCACTGGCAGAGGCTTGTGGAGCAATACGTGCCTATGTATGTATAGATGCCCGGATGAATCAGGTTTATTGCGCAGCGTTTGAACGTGACGGACAAACGTGGAAAATCGTCCATGACGCTCAGGTTTGCAACCCGGAAGACGTTCCGCAACCAGAGGGTAAGGACTGGTTTGGTATCGGCACCGGCTTTAGCAGCTATGCTGACGCGCTCAAGGAACGGATCGGTAGCCATTTAAGCCAGATCGACGCCAACCGCCAGCCGCACGCCCGCGAAATTTTGCAACTCGCACTGCCCCGCTTTGCCGCAGGCCTAGGCAAGCCAGCCGAAGAAGCCAATCTGGTTTATTTACGCGACAAGGTCGCACTGAAAACCCACGAGCGCTTGCAAAAATGAACTCGCAGCCCGCCCAGCCCTCCTTTAGCCGCCTGAGTGATATTCATGTCGCTGCGCTGGCTGAACTTGACGACGCGACTAATCCGCATCCGTGGAGTGGCAAGCAATGGCTAGACTCGCTATCGCAACATGAATGTTTCGGCGTCTGGCAAGTTCAGGGCAATGAAGCGACGCTGGCTGGTTTTATCGTTTGCATGGCGACGCTGGATGAAGCTGAAATTTTGCTGATCGCCGTTGCACCACAGCACCAGCGACAAGGTTTGGGAACCCAATTATTGCAGTACGCAGAAACGACGCTGGCGCGTGAAGGCGTTCAGAAATTGTTTCTCGAAGTCCGCGACAGCAATGTCAGCGCGCGCGCTTTTTACTGCGCGCACGGCTGGCAAGAAACAGGCCGACGAAAAAACTACTATCGCTGCGAGCCGGAAAATGGCCAAAATCGGGAAGACGCCATTTTGTGCAGCAAAACTTTGACACTGACCGAGGCACCGCAATGAACCGCCGCGCACTGATTCTGAACGAGCTGGGGCTCAACCCGGTCTGGGTGCGGCATGAAGTGTTGGCGCAGATGCAGGCTGACGAATCGACACAGGCCGAGCTGACCGCGGCCAGCGTAGCGCAAAGGTCCGACTCAAACACCGCAGCGCATCACGCTCACCGAGAACCTGATCCGCATTTCAGCCCGATTGCACAAGCCGCGCACCAGCGAATGGACGAAACCATCGCCGCAGCGCCGCAAAACATTGCGCAAAGCGCCAAAGGGCCGTCACAGGAAGCTGCAGCAATCCATCAGGTACTGAAAGCACGCAATACGCCAAGCCGGATTCAACACGCACAGCCGGTCGCAACCCCAGCCGAAACCAATGACGAACGCAGCCGCGCGATCATGCAAATGGATTGGGAACAATTACAGGCTGCCGTTCGCGAATGCACTGCCTGCTCACTATGCCAGACGCGAACACAAACGGTATTCGGCGTCGGCCAGCCGGATTCGGCGCTGATGGTCGTTGGCGAAGCACCGGGCGCTGACGAGGATGCGCAAGGCGAGCCTTTTGTAGGTCAGGCTGGCAAGCTGCTCGACAATATGCTCGCCAGCATCGGCCACAAGCGTGGAGAACAGGTGTTTATCGCCAATGTACTCAAATGCCGCCCGCCGGGCAATCGCAACCCGCAGCCCGATGAAGTGGCGCAATGCGCGCCCTTCCTGCAACGCCAGATCGAGCTGATCGCGCCCAAAGTGCTGTTTGCCAGCGGTCGCTTTGCCATTTCCAGCCTGCTGAACGACGATGCGCCGATCTCGGCGCTGCGCGGCAAAATCCACCAATATCGCAAATTGCCGGTCGTGGTGAGCTACCACCCCGCCTACCTGCTGCGCAATATGCCGGATAAGGCCAAAGCCTGGCAGGATTTGCTGCTACTTAAATCACAGCTTGATCAAGAATGAATTCGCTTAAATACATCGCGCATTATCCCGCGCCGCTGATCGAACAGGTGCAGGCGCTGATCGACTCCAACCGGCTCGCGCCGCATCTGGCGAAAAAATACCCGGCACGCCATCAGGTGCAGACCGATAAGGCGCTGTACGACTACGTCAGCGAATTAAAGTCCGAGTTTTTCCGCAATGCACCAGCGCTGGCCAAGGTGGGGTTTGACAGCAAAATCAGCGTCATCAATCACGCGCTGGGGCTGCACACGCAAATCTCGCGCGTGCAAGGCGGCAAATTAAAAAGCAAAAACGAAATCCGCATCGCGACCCTATTCAAAAACACACCGCCCGAATTTCTGAAAATGATCGTCGTCCACGAATTGGCGCATCTGAAAGAAAAAGACCATAACAAGGCCTTTTATCAATTGTGCCAGCACATGGAACCCAACTATCTGCAATATGAATTCGATCTGCGCCTGCACTTGACTGTGCAGGATTTGGGCTTGGCAAATAAAGCGGATTAGCGATCTATCTCATGCTTCATCAGTAGGAGCGGCTTTAGCCGCGAATATATCGCACGATTTACAGTGTCTTCGCGGCTAAAGCCGCTCCTACGAATAGCGCTTTGATGATGAGCTGAGATGGCTAACTAATCAGGAAACTTGAACAAGTATTTCGCTGCAGAGCCTATCAATATTGATCTGCAGTAAAATACCCTAACAAAATCAAGCCAGCGGCCCGACATCCATTCCATCGTAACTACGCAGGCCATGCTGCGCGGCAAACGCCTCTAGCTCGGCATTGCGCGCGAACAGCGTCGCCGTGGTATGCACTTCGGCTTTTTCGACATGCAGCATAAAATACTCATCCTGCCCGTCATCGAGCTGCGGAATAAACAAATCGACAAAGGTATAGCCTTGCGCTTCGAGTAGCGGAATCACGTCGGTGAGCTGCTCATCTTGATCAGCAGTAAAAAAATAACCCCACAACAGCGGCGCGGATAAATTCCAGTCGGTGTTGTCACGGATGCTGGCGAACATTTCTTCGAGTTGGGCTAGGGTGATCATGTTTTAATCTCTTAAAGAGGATCGATAATACAGAAATATAACTCAAAACTATAAAATCGGCTTTTTAAACACCTCTTTTAACAATCTTTTATTCTTAACAAAACCTTCGTCTGACATTTCTTTGGATGAAATTAAATACTTTCTTGCTCGCTTGGCAATTAATGGATTGTGCATCACGGCCAAAGTTCGAATAAATTCTTCATCAAAATTCTCATCATCAATATGCATCACTAATAATTTGTCTGGTGAAATTGCCATAGAAATTAGATAGATTGGCCATCCATCACTCGCTCCATTAACCAAAATAGGATAGTCACAAGTAATAAAGTGATCCTTTCCATCCGGCAGCTGTATAGTCAACCACCTCATCCCAAATAATGTTGCTACACTCTCTGATTTACATATTTCTTTAACCATTTCTAAGAGCACCACATTGTTTGCAATAGCTTCAACATCAACAGTCTTTCTAATTTTATCAAGAACACTTACATTCCATTTATTAGCAACGGCCAATTCAAACAAACTCTGCGCAGCTATTGAACTCGCATATTCTATATTTTCATCAATGCGCTCTGGATTCCTTTTCAAAATAGAATCTACAAATAAACACCACACACACCTTTCTTCACAAGTCAAAGATCCAACCCCATTTGCAAGTATTTTATCCAAAATCAGACTTACATCAGAATCTATCCTTGAAAAGAATTTATTCTCTATGTCATTAGAAATACAAGCAGCACCATTTAATAACTCAGGAATTATGGAATACAAGCCATTTCTAAACCCTATAGATCTAGCTGACTTATGGCCAGATAAAACATCACCGTGCTTTGTTAAACAATGAAGCCAAAATGCCGATTTACCAGATAAATACCACTTTTTGAAGTAAAACTGTGGAACATAGTGATGTCGCTGCATGATCAAAACTATTCCTTTCTCAATCAAATCAAATCAAATGCACTGGAAATTACTTTGTATTTACCACCGCACCGCGCACTTCAAACCTCACTTTCTGTACCACCTTCCCCTGCGCATCGCGCAATTCGAGCTGATGCCTCCCCGGCCATGGGAACCATTTGGTTTGGTTGCCGCGGCCGATTTGTTTGCCGTCTAGCCACCATTGCGCCCTCGCAACACCTCGGGCGCGGAAGACCATGCGCTGATTGTTTGGTGGCACGTCGGGGTCGAGTGCGAAGATGCTGCCGTCGAGCGGCGCGATGATGCCGGGCGCTTGGTTTTTCTCTGGTTGCGTTTCGGCGACGATCACTTCTCGCTCGGTGCCAGCCAGAAACCATTCTTTGCGAGTCGCTTCGGTCGGGTTTTGGGATACGTCATCTTGGTAGCGCACTTGGCGGCTGGTGACGCCTTTCGGTGGTGTCGGCGCGCGTGAGGCTGGCGCGGATTGCTGGGCAAAATCGAGCACCGCTTGCCACACCGGCGCGGCACCGTGCATGCCCGAGACATCCCACATCGGCTCGCCGCTGGCGTTGCCAACCCAGACGCCGACGGTAAACTGGCGCGAGAAACCCACCGTCCAGTTGTCGCGCATGTCTTTGCTGGTGCCGGTTTTCACCGCGCTCCAGTAGCGGGTCGATAGCGCGCTTTCCAGCCCGAAGGTGCGCGAGCGCGCGGTGCGATCGGACAGAATATCGGCAACGATAAAGCTGCTGGCCGGATCGAGCATGGCTTTGGGTTCCTGTTTCGGTTTGGCGGCGGCCTCGGCCACCCTCCAGCGCGGCGCAGACCAAGCCCCGCCATTGGCGAGCGTCCGATAGGCGTTGGTGAGCTCGATCAGCCGCACATCGGCTGCGCCCAGCGCCAGACTCGCGCCGTAATAATCGCCATCCTGCTCCAAGCTTTTCATCCCCAAGGCATACAGCCGATCACGCAGCGCATTGGGGCTGACCATTTCTATCGCGCGCACGGCGGGCACATTGAGCGAAGCGCCCAGCGCGGTGCGCACCGAGACAAAGCCTTTGAAATCTTTGGCGTAATTTTGCGGCGCGTACAGCCCGCCGCCGGTTTGCAAAGCGAGCGGACTATCGTCGAGCAGGGATGCTGCGGTCAGGTATTTTTTTTCGAATGCCAGTTGGTACAGGAATGGTTTTAAGGTTGAGCCAGCCTGACGCAGCGCGGTGACGCCATCGACGTCATACGCGTTGGATGTGGCGGCGCCCGCCGAGCCGACCCAGGCCAGAATATCGCCGCTGCGATTATCGAGCACGATCAGCGCGCCGTCTTGCACATTGCGTTTGGCCAGCGCGGCCAGATGGCGCTTGAGCACTGTACTGGCGTATTGCTGCAGCGGCAGCGACAGCGTGGTTTTTACCGTGCTGCCCGCGCTGATTTTGTTTTGCGCGATCAGCTTGCGCGCAAAATGCGGCGCATCATTTTCGGCCAAAGGGTTGGGCGCTTTGCTGCGCGAGATGGCGATTTCGGTATCAACCTTGATGCTCGAACACGCCACCTGCCGCCCCAGATCCTGCACAATTTTGCACGCGCGGCTGGCGACGCGATCAACGCTGGCGTTCGGCCCGCGTATTAGCGCGGTGGCAATCGCCGCCTCGGTGACATTCAATCCCGCCGGCATTTTGCCAAACAGCGTGTGCGATAGCGCCGCCAAACCAACAATCTCGCCACGAAAACTGACTTTATTTAAATAGGCCTCAAGGATTTCGGCCTTGCTCCACTCGCGCTCCAGCCAGCTTGCCGACCACGATTGACCGACCTTTTGCCACACGCTGCGGCCCTGATTACGCGCCTTTAAGTCTTCATCAAGCAGGCCAGCGAGCTGCATCGTAATCGTTGAAGCACCGCGCGTTTTGCTATTCCAGACATTGCCCCACGCGGCTGCGGCGACGCCCGACCAATCGACGCCGCTGTGCTGGTAAAAGCGTTTATCTTCGGAGATCAACAAGGCTTGGCGCATCGCGGGCGAAATATCAGACAAGGCCACCCAATCGAGCTTGCGCGTTTTCATGTCGACACGAATCCGCTGTAATGGCGCGCCTTGGCGATCGAGCAGCAGCACATCGGACGAGCGCCATGCGGCTTTGACTTCTTTAAAACTGGGGTTGGCCCAACTGGCCGACGAGAGCAAAACTGCGCAAAGCGCGCAAACAAAACACTTCATGCAAAATCCTGAGAGCAGATTCGCTTTAAGTTCCCCCCTTCGACGAAGGGGGGTTAGGGGGGATTTGGCACTGCTTGAGCTTCTTTGACGCTTGAAATATCGTCAAATCCCCCTCAATCCCCCTTTTGCAAAGGGGGAAGCTAAAGTCAAAATCCTTAAGTAAATGGCACTGCCTCTTAATGCTGCTGTATCACAGAGGTAGACCCACCAACACGACGCGAGTGGGTGCCTTAGATTACTTCGCAGCCACCACCTTCACCGTCGCATTCGGCAATATGCCAAACACATCCGGCGCATACATCGCCTCAACACGCGTTGGTGGCATTTGGAAGGTGCCGACGTTATTGAGCCGCATTGTGTATTCCACCTTCAGGCCACCACGCGGTACATAGCTGTAGAAGGCGCGGTAGCTGCTGAAGGTGCGCTCGACGTAGTCAGCATAGTCGCCACCGTTCGTGTCCTTGCTGTCAATCGCCGAATCACGCCCAAGGCCGCTGCCCTGTATCGTCGCGCCTGCCGGAATCGGATCGTTCACCACCACCCAAGTCATATCGGCCTGCGCGGTGATATCGAGCACCACTTTCACCACATCGCCCGGCTGGTATTGGCCTGCGACTTTCTGGCTCACCGGGGTGATGGTTTTTGCAATGCTGTAACCGGCGTAGCGCGGCGCTTTGAGTACCACCGCTGCGCTGGCCTGCACCGTCGCCCATGGCTCGCCACTACCGCTGTGTTTGATACTCAGCGCGCCCTTGCCCGTCGGCCATGGCAGCAAGCCTAAGCTTTGTACGCCGTCTTTCGGCCAGTTCAGACTCAAGCTTTGCCCGCCTAAAGCCGCGCTGGTCGCGCCCGTCACCGGCGTGTTTTCAAACTGCCGCGAGAATGCGCCGACTGCCAGCGTACCCCACAAATTGGCCGTCGTCGTTTGCCAATGGCCTTTGCTTTGCCGCGCCAGCAAGCCGGTCAGCACGCGTGGCATGTCGGCTTGCCAATCCGGCAGATTACGCGTCACGAGAATCAGCTTGGCGGCGTTCACATCGGGGCTGCCCATCAGCCACCACGCCACATCGTCGCGCTCAGTGCTAAACACCATGCGCGTGCCTTGGTAAGTGAGGCGCGCGCGCAGCAGATTGCTGGCCTCGGTGACTTTGGCCGCTTGGTTAGCAATACCTTTGGCGCGATTGAGCAAGGACAGCCAATCAACCAGCATCGCCGTGCTCATTTTTTGCGGGTTCAGCTCTACCACATCGAGCATCGCAGGTTTGAACATGCCATAGCGCGCCAGCACTTCCATCGCTGCCAAACGACGTACATCAGCATCTTGGCGATTGTAGGGCAGATCGCGCTTCAGGCGACCTTCAACAAAGGCCACCAAAGCGTTCAGCATGCGCTGACGCGGCGCATCGGGGATGGCTTCGCCGGCCTCGTACGCAACGGCCAATAGATAGGTAGTCAGGGTATCGCTACCAAAGCGAGATCCAGATTCGCTTAGCGGCCAATACCATGCCAGACCATCATTATCCAGATACAGCGGCAGCTCGGCCATCAGCTTTTGCCAGCACGCTTTATCACCCAGGCCCAGCGCCACCGACGTGCGCTGCTCTAGGCACGAATACGGGTATTCGCTAAACCAGCGGCGCACGCCCGGCAGCTCGTTGCCGAGCTTATTTTGCAGTGCGACACTAATGCCGCCACGGCCAGCCAAAGCATTCGGCGGCAGCACTACCGGAATTTGCAGCTCGCCACCGCTCACGCGTTGCAGCGTGGCTTGCTCGACGGTGACTGGTACAGCAGGCTCAACTTGCTGCGTAGCCGCGAGTTTGTCGGCAGCTTTTCCATTAACTTCTTGTACCGAAAATACCCAATCGAGCTGTTTCGCATTGTTTGGAATCGTGATCGGCCAGTTGATAAAGCGTGCTTCACCAGCAGGCAACTCGACTTGCTGCGGATTCAGCCCTGCAATACCGGAAGCGTTGGCCGTGACTTTGACGCTCATCTTGCGCTCGCTGCCATTACGCAGCGTAATGCCCGCGGCGAGCTGATCGCCCTCGCGCACTACCGGCGGAATGCCGGAAGTCAGCTGCAAATCCTGCCGCACGACAAAGCTGCCCTCACCCGTACCAAACTGATCGCTCCCCACATCAGCGACCGCAACAAGGCGGAATTTGCTCAGCGCGTCGTTAATCGGCACTTTGACTTTGGCCGTGCCGTTGGCGTCGAGCACCACGGCGGGCTGCCAGCTCAAGAGGGTATCGAGCAACTCGCGCGTCGGCGCTTTACCGCCACCGCCGCCCGGTGGCAGGGCTTTGCGGCCGTAATGGCGCTTGCCGACCACTTCAAGCTGCGCGGTCGCCATTTCTATGCCAAAACTATGTCGCTGATACATGGCCTGCAGAATATTCCACGAGGTATTGGGCTGCAGCTCAAGCAGCGCCTCATCTACAGCGGCAAACACCACCTCAGTACCTGCAGGCGCGGGTTTGCCGTTGGGCAATTTCACCTTGATCGTGACATCAGCGGTTTCACGAATGCCGTAGGTCGCACGCGCAGGCGTTACTTCGATCTGCAGCCGTTTGGCCGCATCACCGACCTGAATTTCGGCCACGCCATATTTAAAGGCTGGGCGCGATAAATCGACCATAGACGTTGGCGCGACATAATCTTTGCCCTCGTTCCAGTACGCGCTCCACCATTCGCCCGGCGTTTTCCAGCCCCAAGTAAAGAAGGAGTACCAAGGCACATCGCGCACGCGGCCACGCACGGCGAGCACCGACACGTAGACATTTGGCGTCCAGTTGTCGGCGATTTTTAATTCAAAACTCGCGGTTTTGCCCTCCAGCTCAACGACGCGCGTTTCCAGAATGCCTTCGCGCTCAATGCCTATCCACGCGGTGGCTTTGCGGAATGGCATCCGCACCTGGAATTTGGCCATTTCGCCGGGCGCATAGCTCGGTTTTTCGGGAATCACGTCGATGCGATCATTATTGTCGGCATCAAACCACAGCTCGTCGTGCTGGCTGACCCACACATCCTGCGCGCTGCGCACGATATTGCCCTGCTCGTCTTTCACTTGCGCAATCAGCTCCATATTGCCCGCGTCTTTAAAGCTGATTTCGCAGAACACCAAGCCTTGCGCGTCGCTGGTTTCGCTACACACTTCGCCTTTGTCGTCGATTTCCTCGCTGTTATCCCAGGCATAAAAACCACCGACCAGACGTTTGCGCGCGCTCAGATATTTGCGCTCGCGCAGGCTGACGGTCACGTCCTTGCCCTTGGCGGGCTTGCCATTGGTATCGAGCACCACGGCTTTGAGCTGCAAGGCTTTGCCAGTGCTGATCCAGCCCTCGACGCTCAGCCCCACTTGCAATGCGGCAGGCCACAGCGCAATCCGGCGCGTAATCGTTTGCACTTCACCGTTCGGGTCGCTAAACGCCATTTCGCTGACCAGATCGTAGCGGCGATCTATCGCAGGCAGATTGGCCACTTTGGTTTTGCCATTGCCATTAGCGTCGAGTACAAGCGCGGCTTTGTCGAGCACCACTTTGCCATCGAGCGACTGATTTGAAGGATTTGCAGGCGTTTTTTTATCTTCCGGCACGCGAGGCGGCGTAAAGGAATACAGCTCGTAATTTTTCGGTCTCTCGTAGCTCTCGGCCAGCATCGCGCTCACTTGGACTGGCCAGGCTTTGGCTGGGCCGCCATTGCCCCAGGCCAGCGATACATTCAGGGGTATTTCTTTGGCAGCTATACCTGCTGCTTTTTGCGAAGCAATACCCCCAGTCATCACCGGCAGGCGGAATGCTTCAACGCGGAAACTGCCGCTTTGCAATGAATAGCCATCAAGCTCCGGGCTGGCTTTATTGCCGCTATCGGCCTTGCTGCGGCTGCCCTTGCGCTCCAGATACAGCGAGTAGCTACCCAGCTTGGCCTGCTTCGGGATGGCAAAACTCGATTCGGCGTAGCGATCTTTGCGCCAGCTCAGCGGCAGATTGATTTCGTCGCCGCTGCCATCGTGCACAATCCGCACTTGCTGCGGCAATTGCCCGCTTGTAAGCAAAGCCAAACCTTTGCTGCCTTTCAGCCGCAGGAAATGCTTCATCGACACGGTTTCACCGGCGCGCAGCAAAGTGCGGTCCATCACGCTGTGCGCCGTGATATTTGAAGTTTCATCGTAATAAGTCGGGTATGGAAAGCGCCATGATTCGATGCCGCGATTCCAGCCCGAGCGAACAAAGGACACATCGTCATTCCCGTTGGCGTCTTTGCCGCGGGCGGTGACAAACAGGCCATCGAGCTGACCGCCATGGCACTCACCGGCGTTGAACGCCTGATTGATCAGCACCATGCCCTGCGCATTGGCCTGCCCCGACCACAACGATTTGCCACTGCAATCGTAAATATGAATCGCCGCATTGGGCACGGGCCGCGCCTTATCCAGCGTCGTCACCCAGACTGCGGTGTTTTCACTCGACTGCTTTAAATGCACGGCCATATTGGTGACCAGCGCGGCGGAGCGCACATACATCGGCTTGTTCTCGCCCAGCAGCGCCTTGCCGAGCAATTGCGACGACACTTCCAGCACGTAAAAACCCGGCTTGGGCAGCGGCACGCCGACCACTTCAAACGGCCACTGGCCATTGGCCTGCCCCGGCAGTTTGATCGGCTGTGCTGCGGCCTCTTTTTTCAGCAAAGACAGGCGACGGGATTGAACGTCTTTTTTGCCAATGGTGATCGTGGATTCGTCGTATTCAATCACTTTGGCCAGCCAGCGCATCATGCTGGCGTCATCGCCCACGCGCAGCGATTGGCCACTCAGTTGCACCGACTGGATTTTCAAATCGCGCTCGACACCGCGCAGCGTAATCGGCAAGGCCGCATCGCTGCCCGACTCGATAATGCCAAACGGCGCAGCGGCAAATTTGGCCAGCGGCGGGTAATCCGAGGTTTTGACCGTCAGCGGAAAACGATCCGCGTTCACCAGCTCGCGGCCCACTTCATCGGCAAAATCAAACGGCAAAGCCAGCTTGAATTCGGCCAGCGGCGCAAAAGGCGGCGCAAAGCTGATTTCTTCAACCGGCTCGCCTTTATTGTATTGATCCGCCTTGGGCGAACGCTCGCCGCCCTCGCCCTGCATGCGAATCGCCTGCGCCAGTTTGGCCGGAACAGGCGAGCTAAATTTCAATGTCATCGGCTTGAACGGAATGCAGGCACCCTTTGCATTTTCGCGCTGGCAGCTTAGCGTAGCGCGAAACGGCGGGCGCACGCTAAAGTCGAAGCGATCCGGCTTAGCATTGCCGCGCAAATGCACCAGCGTCAGCTTGCTATCGGGTGCCAGACGCTGGGCGCAACGCACGGTAGCGATGCTGGCCTCGCGTTTCTCCAGCCCCAGATGGCGGAGTATATCGCTACGCTCCTTGCTGGATAAGGCCTCTACGGGTATACGTTCGGGTGAACTACTCGACTGGCAATACAGTGTCTCAAGCGCCTCTGCCGGACTATTAAATTGCAAAACAAAAGCCTGATCTTCCTCGATCAATCCTTCGGCAGGCCAGTGGCGCGTCACGATAGGCTGCCCGGTGTAAAAACGGTAGCTCAGATTGGCAGGCAGGCTATTACCTTTCAGGTCTTTCCAGCCCGCCTTGGGCGTAAAGCGGCAATCGGTGTTGGCTGGGGGTTTTTGCTGCAGATCGAGCACCCAGGTTCTATCGTTCACCCAATGGCTCTTGCCTTGCAAGGCGCAATTAAAACTGAATGGCGCAGGCGCGGCGCTATTGCCCAGCGCGATCACCGGCGCATCAAAACTGACCCGCACCTGCGTCAGTTGCTTGATTTCACCCTGCGGACTAAAGGTGGTGACCGTAGCTGCCTGAGCGGTGGTATGAGCGGCAGCCAGCAGCAGGCAGGCGGCCAGCGCAGCATTGAGTGATCCGGACATTGATCTTGCTCCCATTCAGACAAGTCAGATGCCCTTGCCCAATTAACTTTCAAAAATTTGATGTTAATTGTATTGATCCAGAAAGCTTTAGGCGAGACATTTGACTTTGCAGAGTCTGGCGTAATGGCGAGCAACAGGTTAATGAGTCAAATGGAACGGATTTCTTACGCGCAACGATCAATACCCACCGTGGTATTGATCTGCAAATATTATTAATAAATAGCTACAGAGCAATACCCAAGATTAAGCCAAGGTATTGGCCGGATCATCCATTTTCGGCGGGGTCATTTCCGGATCAGTGCAGACCCGGTTACGTCCGGTATTTTTGGCTCGGTACAAAGCGCGGTCTGCGCGCATCATAAATGGCGTGATGTCTTCATCAGGGTCAACTCTTTCGGCGATCCCGACCGAAATGCTGACTGAAATAAGCTGCCCAGACGAGGTTCTGATCAAACGATTTTCTACGGTGTTGCGTACCCGCTCAGCCACTTCAATCGCTTGTGCCAGGCTGGTTTCCGGCAGCAGGATGGCAAACTCCTCGCCCCCCAACCGGCCAAGCAGATCTTCCTGCCTTAATTCACCCTGCGCCGCACGGCAAACTTCTTTTAGCACCAGATCGCCCGCTTCATGACCAAACTGATCGTTTACTTGTTTGAAATGATCCAGATCGAACATCAGACACGACATCGTTCGCTGGTAACGCAAGGCGCGCGCCATTTCCTGCTGCAAATGCGCCATGAAATAGCGGCGATTGGCGACATTGGTCAGAAAATCCATATTGGCCTGCTCGGTCAATTGCTTGCCCATGATCTCCAAAGTATGCAGCGCCCGCAGCATTCGCCACAAACCAATCAGCCCCAGTAGCGTCAGTGTTCCGCCAAAGAGCAGAACATTGCGTAATCGGATTTTCCAGCTGGCGAGCACATCATCGGTTGCCGAGCTGACAATCACCACCAGCGGAAACTCGGGCACACTGGCATAGGCGACAATTCGCGAGCGGCCATCATAAGCGCCCGATTCGACCTCCAGCACCCCCGAAGATTTTTTAGCTAGCTCATGCTGCCATACCTGACCTTGCGCAATTGATCGACCTGCCGCATTTTCATTGGGAATCCTAAACAGCACCGTGCCGTCCCGATGCGCGAGTAAAATCGTTCCTCCTCTGGTTCTGCCCACATCAAAAGAGCGCTCAAAAACGCGGTTTTCCAGCACGGCAAAAATGACGGAAATGTCATTGGGATTGGATCGCAGCGGATACGAAATCGGCAAACCCCAGTGTCCGGTCACACGCCCTCGCACTGGCTTGCCAATATAAAACCCCCGCGTTGCCAGATTATGCTGAGCACGGACGTAGTCACGATCCGCCACATTCGCCAGAGGCTTGTCGCCCGTTTTCCGTAAATAAAACAGGCCCCCCTCCTGCGAAACCAGCCGGATATCGGCCAAGTAACCGGTTTTGGCCTTGAAAGCATCGACCAGCCGCAAAAAATCCGGGTCGGTGCGTGGATCGGAATAGGGATGAACGACAAACCACTGATCGGCAGAAATCAGAAAATAGTTCAGAAATGAAAACAGATTGTACGTCTGCCCTTCGACCGCTTTGGCCAGCCGTTCGAGTACCCGTTTTTCGGACTCGATCACCGCCTCTCTGGACGACTGCATGAAATAGCCCAGCGAAGACCATAGCGCGATCAGTGACAGCGTGATACTGGCAATCGTCAGGCGTCTAGCCCGCTTGATATTGACGTTCGAACCCAACTGCATCGCCGCCCCCGCAAAGGCATTTCTCGGCCTCATTGACCCGCGATAATAATGAGCATAAAAAATCGCCCAGCTTAAGTTTCACTTAACACAGTATTGTTTTAATGGCTCCTGAAACACAAGCACACACCAAGGAGCCTTACCATGAAACTGGTTACATTGACCGCCGTTGCCGCTTTAACCCTGTCGTCTTTGACCTTTGCGTCGGCAGATTGTCCGAAACATCCGAAAAATGAATGGCTGAAAGAAGCCGATGCCAAAGCCAAAATCGAGGGCATGGGCTACAAGATCAAGAAATTCAAAGTTTCGGGCGAATGTTATGAAATTTATGGTCATAACAAGGAAGGCAAAAAAGCCGAAGTGTATTTCGATGCCAAGACACTGGATATCGTGAAATCCGAAATCGACTAATGGGTATACCCATGCAGGTCAATATCATATTGGCCTGCATCAATATACCTGTTATGGAGCATCATTATGAACAAGATTAAAGTCTGGGATCCGCTGGTGCGGATCATTCACTGGTCGCTGGCTTTGGCCGTACTGGGCAATTTTCTCAATGAAGAAGGCGATTTGTTGCATCGCTGGGAAGGCTATGCCGCGCTCGCTCTGGTCTTGACCCGGATCATCTGGGGCTTTGTCGGCAGTCGGCACGCCCGTTTCAGCGACTGGTTTCCCACTCCGGGGCGATTATTCCCCTATCTGCGCGATCTGCTGCGCGGACAAACTCGTCGTCATCTCGGCCACAATCCGGCTGGCGCCGTCATGATGCTGTTTTTGCTGGTGATGGTCATGGGTCTGGGCGTGAGCGGCTATCTGATGGGCACCGACGCATTTTTTGGTGAAGAATGGCTAGAAGAAATCCATGAAGCCATCGCCTATATATTACTGACCGGCGTCGGCGTGCATGTACTGGCCGCGATGATCGAAAGTTGGCGACACAAGGAAAACCTGCCCGCCGCAATGATCCATGGCTATAAACGCCCACTGGATCAGCACGAAAACGATCACATCATGGATTCTCATTAATGCGCTTATTACTGGTCGAAGACGACAGAC
This sequence comes from Chitinibacter sp. S2-10, assembly GCF_046530675.1. Taxonomy (GTDB): domain Bacteria; phylum Pseudomonadota; class Gammaproteobacteria; order Burkholderiales; family Chitinibacteraceae; genus Chitinibacter. Next base: position 51,103 of record NZ_CP172558.1, read on the forward strand.
TAATCGGAGAAGGCATCCAGGATGGGCTGATCGACGCCGGTTTTACCGTTGACTGGTTGCAGGATGGCGAAGCGGCAAAAATGGCGCTGTCGACACGTGATGACTTTGACCTGATCGTGCTCGACATTGCCCTGCCCCGCCTGAACGGTTTGCAATTATTGAGCTGGCTGCGTGGGCAGCAGCGCGACATTCCGGTCTTGTTGCTCACCGCCCGTGATGGCATTGACGACCGGATTGACGGATTGAATGCCGGTGCCGATGATTATCTGGTCAAGCCTTTTGCGCTGGGTGAATTACTGGCGCGTATCCATGCCCTGTTGCGCCGCGCGCATGGTCGCAGCGGCAACACGCTGAGCTGGCGCACGGTGCAGCTCGATCCGATCCGGCAAGCTGCAACGCGGGATGGTCATCCGCTCTCGCTCACCGCGATGGAGTTTCGCCTGCTGCATGTGCTGCTCGCCAATACCGCCCACTACCTGTCACGCTACCAGCTGGACGAAAAGCTCTATGGCTGGGGAGGCGATATCGAAAGCAATACGCTTGATGTGCATTTATCTCATTTGCGCAAAAAACTGGGCAGCGATGCCATTGAAAATGTACGCGGGCTGGGCTGGCGTATGGGCAAGGAATAAGCCATGCAAAGCGATCATTATTGGCAACGCTTGAAGCAGCGCTTTGGCCAGTCGCTGTTATCCAGACTGACGGTTCTGATCATTCTGGCGACTTTGCTGTCCTGGTCCGTATTCAGCGCAGTCTTGCTGCATGAGGCGCGCAAGGAGACTACCGAGCTGCTTGATAAACAGCTATCCGCTTACACCGATATGCTTTGGCAAAATCTGGGTGATGAGGACGATTTGAGCGCAGCCCAAACACCACATCAGGCAGATCACTTGCGTCTTGCCTTTGCGCTTTATAACCATCAGCAACTGCTGCAAGCGGGAAACCTGTCGGGCATCCCCTATCAAAATACAAAGCAATCCGACCCGTACACCATTCGGGTCGGCGAGCAGGACTGGCGCATCTGTGTGCGTCAGGATAGCGAGCGCCAGCTGATCATTGCCGAGCCGCTGAAAAATCACCAGAAAATTGTCGCCGAAATTCTGGAGCACCTTGGCGAAACGGCTGCATTTGCGCTGCTATTGCTGATTCCGCTGTTATTGTTCGCCATCTGGCGCGGCCTGCAACCTCTGCAAACGATAGGCCGGGAGTTGTCGCAGCGTGCGCCGGACAATCTGAGCGCTTTGCAGCTCGAAGTCCCCAGCGAAATTGCCCCGCTGCGTGACCGGCTCAATGAATTGTTTGCACAGGTCACCGCCACACTGGCGCGCGAACGGCGTTTCACTGCCGATGCCGCGCATGAATTGCGCACACCACTGGCTGGGTTGCGTTTGCAAATCGAGCTGGCGCAATCTAGCCCGCGCGAGGAAACCCGCCACAAGGCGCTGGGCAAAGCGCTCGAAGGCGTTGACCGCACCAGCCGACTGGTTGCGCAATTGCTGGAAATGTCGCGTCTTGAGCATGGCCAGTTACCCGAGCTCAGCCCGCTTGATCTGGCCGAACTGGCGCGTCAGGCACTGCAGGATGCAGGCATCGACGCGACACAACATCTACGGCTTGAGCAGGCGGTGCAGATTCGCGGTCACGCGCTATTACTCAATCTCTTATTACGCAATCTGCTTGATAATGCCCGGCGCTATGCCGGTGAGCAGGCGCAAATCGATATTGTGATTGGCGATCACCAATTACGCGTGCTGGATAATGGCCCGGGAGTCAGCGAGGAAACATTGGCGCGGCTGGGAGAGCGCTTTTATCGGCCATCCGGCCAAAGCCAGCCTGGTGCCGGGCTGGGGCTGTCCATCGTGCGGCGTATTGCGCAGTTGCACAATGCCACAATCAGCTTCGGCAATCGGATAGAGGGCGGATTTGCGGTGAAAATCGATTTCTCTCAGACAAATCAGAATTGATGCAGCCGAATTAGCAAGGGTATATCCACCAAAGCCAATTAAAATGTAAACCACAAGGCAATACCACATTGGGTATACATTAGCTCGCACCAAGCCAGATAACCAGCGCACCAAAACCGGCAAAAGCCGCAAACGGCAGCAGCCAGAACAAACCGGCGTAGCGTGATGCCAACTCAACGCGGTATTGTTCGGGGTGTGCCGGATTGTAGTAAATCATCCGTTTTGACCCCAGCGATTGCTGTGCAGCCAATTCGGTGGCGTGGTTGGCATTATTGGCTGGCAACCCATGCTTTGCGCTATAGCTAATGCCCTTCACCATATAGTGATAATCCAGCACACAGGCATAGCTAACCGACAAGCCTGCATGCTCCTTGCGCGGTTGCTCACGAACATGCTTGGCAACTTCGACCGCTTGCAGCTCGGCACTGGTTTGCGGCCACAACATGGCAGCCTGATCTTCACGCACCTTTCTCAGCGCGATGGGAATAAAAATAAGACCGATCAAAATAAAGACCGCGCCAATCACCATCAGCCAAGTATTGGGGCTCATCAAATCCAGCCTGATCCACTCGAATTGAAAGTTCATTCCCGGTATTTCCTGTGAAGTCATGATATATGATATGCAATTTGAATTATGACGTAAGGTATGCGTTCATTACTATCAGCGACATAGCTCTACATGGCAAAAAGCACATCAAGCCAAAATACTCAAATGGAAAAAGACTCACCCCCCTCCTGATAATCAGCTGACATTCTTCAACTGCGCCCAATCCAATTCAAACCGCGCCAGATATTTGCGTAGCCGGTCGGCGTCGTTGCTTTTGGCTTTTTCCTGCCGCGAGATATTGAACAAGCGCCGCCCGGCGTCGGAGAGCGAATCGGCGGCCTGGCACACCTGAATCACTCGCTCCAGCTGCAGCCGGTCAAACAGGTCAAGCTCGCTGGCACGCTCACCCAGCACCGCATCGACCACGCCCGGCGAGCTAACTTGCCAGGACAGGCGCAGCCGATCGATTTCCTCATCGGCCTGCGTCAGCGTAATGCGACCATTTTCCGCCAGCGTCGCCATCCGCGTCACTGCAGCAGACAGCTCGCGAAAATTACCCGACCATTTCGCGTCTGACGAAGCGGCAAATTTCAGAAAACGCTGTCGAGCTTCCGAATTAAATCGCACTTGCTCGCCGTGCTCTTTGGCAAAGCGGAGCAATTCAAAATCCAGATTGGGCTCCAGATCTTCGGCACGATCAGCCAGCCCCGGCAGCTCGTACAGCCATAAATTAATCCGCGCGTACAAATCCTCACGGAATCGGCCCTCTGCTACCCACTGCTTCAAATCGCGCACCGTCCCGGCAATCAGCTGAAAATCGCTGGCGACTTCTTTATCGCTGCCAAAGGGGAAAAAGCGCTTTTCCTCGATCGCCTTGAGCAGCATGGCTTGCTCGTCCAGCCCCAGCTCGCCAATTTCGTCCAGAAAAAGCAGCCCGCCGTCAGCGCTGCGCAGCAAGCCTGCGCGCTCGGTTTGTGCGCCGGTAAATGCGCCTTTGACATGACCGAATAAAGTCGACATCGCGCTATCGCCGCGCAGCGTGGCGCAATTGACCTCGACAAAACGCCCGTTGATTTGATGGCGTGCCACCTTCATTTCGTAAATCCGCCGTGCCAGAAACGATTTGCCTGCGCCCGTTGGCCCGCAAAGCAGAATCGGCGCTTTCGAGCGGATGGCAACGCGTTCGATCTGCTCGATCATCCGGTTAAAGCGCGGATTGCGTGTGGCAATGCCTGATTTTAAAAACGACACCGCTTCGTCGCGCACCTGGGCAAAGCGGCTAGAAATTTTGTTGTAACGCGACAAATCCAGATCAATCAGCGTGTATTTGCCCGCCACGCCATCGGTTTCGCGCTTGCGCGGCGGCGAAGTCTGCACCAGCCGCGCAGGGAAATAACGCGCCTCGGCCAGCAGAAACCAGCAAATCTGCGCCACGTGCGTGCCGGTGGTGATGTGGATCAGATAATCCTCCATCTCAACATCAAACTCATAGTTGCGCCCAAAATCGTGCAGACAGGCATACACCTCCTCGAAATCCCACGGATCGCTCAGATTCACCTCAACACTCACCACCTCGGTTTCGGGCGACACCTGCGCAATATCCTGCTTCAGGCGCTCGAACAGGCTTTTGCTGCGGCTATCGTGCAGTAGCTCGATCCGGTTGATCAGCAAATCATCGTGCTGGCATAAGCCGATTGTTGGCCGCCATTTCTCCCAACGCTGACTACCCCGCCCGGCAAAATCCAATACCGTGCCAACAAAGCCAAACACCACTGTGCGCTTCATAAGTTTATCTTTTTAGATAAATAACGATCTTATTATATCGCCATTTTAAGACCAACCCAACCCGGAATTCCCGTAAAAATCCAGACAAATAAAAATATTTTCATTAAAAATCATTAACTTGAATAAATTCAACATCCAGAAATCCAGATTGGCACAGCCGTTGCTACTAATTAGCCATGCAGATCGGCTCTGAACGGCAACAGGCAGCGGCTCTCACCCCGCTCCGGTACTGCTGGCGTATCGCCAGTGGGTATACCGCCCGATGATCTCCTGCATGACGGTGATGCAATGGTTTGCGTTATCCGGGTTCGATTCCCGGTTCACCACCTCTGGATAGCTCAGATGGGTAGAGCCTCGGCTAAATAGCCGATTGTCGCGGGTTCGACTCCCGCTCCACGCCTGCAAAGGCATACGAACGTAACACGCTGTACCCGGTGTGGCTTTGAGCTACCGCAGCAATGCCGCCGGTGTCCGGTTCTCCGCACATCAGCGGGAACAACAGGAAATGCCGCAATCTTGGGCTGCTCCCCTTGTTCCTGCCCATGTTCAGGTCAACCGCACATCCGCACTGCGCTGCAGCCGGGATTCAAACAAGGAGAATAAAAATGTGGCAACGCTTTCAAGTTAAAAAGAATGAACGTGGCCTGTTGCTGCGCAACGGGGATGTACAAAAACTGCTGGAACCCGGTGAATTTCATCTGTGGAACTGGCCCAAACGCTATACCTTGCTGACTTTTTCGCTCGACGAGGCCGCCTTTACCCACTCGCTGGCCGATTATCTGTGCCGCAACGAGGCAGCGCTGGTCGAGACGTATTTCCAGCGTATTGAGCTGGCCGACCACGAAGCGGCGCTACGCTATGAAAATGGCGTACTGGCTGAAATCCTGCTGCCCGGCTCACGCCAGCTGTACTGGAAAGCCGCCGCGCCACAGACTTTTGAACGCATCGACTTGCGTACGCAATTTGAATTGTCGCCTGCGGTGCTGGCGACGCTGACTCAGGCCGCGCTACGCGCCAAAACCATACGCAACAACAATACCGTGCTGCAGGTGCAAGTGCCGGAAAGCCATATCGGCCTGCTGCATAGCAATGGCCAATTTCAACGCCAGCTCAAGCCGGGGCGTTATGGCTTCTGGCGTTTTGGCCGCGAGCTGACGGTTGAGCTGGTCGATACTCGCCAGCAAACCGTCGAAGTCAGCGGGCAGGAAATCCTGACCCGGGACAAAGTCTCCTTGCGGCTCAATCTGGCGGCCAACTGGCAGTTCACCGATATCGAGCTGGCGTTTACCCAACTGCCCAAGCCTGTGGATTTTCTGTACCGCGAATTGCAGTTTGGCTTGCGCGCTGCGGTAGGCACCCGCACGCTGGACGAATTGCTGGAAAACAAGCAACTGATTGATGATGTCGTCGCTGCACATATGCGCACCCGGCTGGCCGGATTGGGGCTGTGCGTTCACAGCGTGGGCGTGAAAGACATCGTGCTGCCCGGTGAAATGAAAACGCTGCTGGCGCAAGTGGTCGAGGCCGAAAAAGCCGCGCAGGCCAATGTGATCCGCCGCCGCGAAGAAACCGGCGCGACGCGTTCGCTGCTCAATACCGCCAAAGTGATGGAAGACAATCCAACCGCGCTACGGCTGAAAGAGCTGGAAACACTGGAAAAACTGGCCGAACGGATAGACAAAATCTCTGTTTTTGGCGGGTTTGATCAATTGCTCAATGGCATGATCAAGCTAGGTAAATAAGGGGTATGTGCCTGTAGGCATTTCCCAAAAAAAGCTACAACAATATACCCCTAAAGAGGAAAGATCATGAGTAAGTTTGATATTCTGCAAGTACAAAACGGTAAGCCCATCAAGCTGTGGACCAGCGGTGTTCCGGTTGAAGATGAAGCGCGCGAGCAACTGATCAACACCGCCAAGATGCCATTTATTTTCAAGCATCTGGCCGTCATGCCTGACGTGCATCTGGGGAAAGGATCCACCATCGGTAGCGTGATCCCGACGCACGGTGCGATTATTCCGGCTGCCGTTGGTGTTGATATCGGCTGCGGAATGATGGCCGCGCGCACCACGCTGACGGCTAGCGACCTGCCCGACAATCTGGCCGGATTGCGTTGCGCGATTGAAGCTGCCGTGCCGCATGGCCGCACGACTGGGCGTGGACAACGTGATAAAGGTTCGTGGGATACGCCGCCCGCGACGGTCGACGCGATGTGGGGTGAGTTGCATGAAGGCTTCCAGCGCATTACCGATAAATACCCGCGCTTGAAAAACACCAATAACCATAAACACCTAGGGACTTTGGGAACGGGAAATCACTTTATCGAGGTGTGCCTGGACGAAGAAAACCGCGTCTGGTTTATGTTGCACTCGGGATCGCGCGGCGTGGGTAATGCGATTGGAACGCACTTTATCGAGCTGGCGCAGGCCGATATGCGATCACACATCGCCAACCTACCACACCGCGATCTGGCTTACTTTACCGAAGGTAGCCAACATTTTGACGACTACGTGGAAGCCGTGGGTTGGGCACAAGATTTCGCGCGTCGCAACCGTCTGGTGATGATGCAAAACGTCATCGCTGCAGCACGAAAAATCATCACCAAACCCTTTGCCGCCGACGTTGAAGCGGTGAACTGCCACCATAACTATGTGCAAAAAGAAACGCATTTCGGCAGCGAAGTGCTGGTGACGCGCAAAGGCGCGGTGTCTGCGCAGAAAGGCCAACTGGGGATTATTCCGGGCTCGATGGGCGCGAAAAGCTTTATCGTTCGCGGACTGGGAAATGAAGAAGCATTTTGCTCATGCAGCCACGGCGCAGGCCGCACGATGAGCCGTACCAAGGCGCAGAAACTGTTTACCGTCGAAGATCAGATCAAAGCCACCGCACACGTCGAATGCCGCAAAGACGCCGACGTGATCGACGAAATCCCGATGGCGTACAAAGACATCGACGCCGTGATGGCAGCGCAATCGGATTTGGTTGAGGTGGTGCATACGCTGCGTCAGGTGGTGTGTGTGAAGGGGTAACAGCCCACGTTGTTGAGTAAATTGCCAATCAAAAAAGTGAACATTTTGACATGAACAACTTATTGAATATGGTGTACCAAAATGCGCCTGATTTGCCTCACGAAATTTTTCGTTTGACCAATGCAGGTGCCGATCCGAATGTTATTACCCAGTATGGCGAATCGCCCTTGCGAATCGCGCTCAGGAATGGGCGCTTAGATGCCATTCGTGTATTGCTCGACGCAGGTGCAGATGAGCGCCAGCTGGGTTGGAGTGAGCTGCATCGCCTCGTTGCTTTTGGCACGATAGGGCAAATTAAAGCGCAGCTACAACAGCATGGTGGACGCGATGAGCGGGATTATTGGGAGCACACGCCTTTTTTATTGGCGGTAAGTTTGGGAGATCAGGCCAAAGCTGCATTTTTGCTCGCGATGGGTTGCCAAATTGAGGAACGTGGTCGTTGTGCTAAGAGCGCACTTCAGTATGCCGCTCAGCAGGGAAATCTCAATATGCTGGCATGGCTATTGGCGGCTGGGCATGAGATTGACGCGGTCGATGATTTTGGCGGGACGGCTCTGATGGAAGCGACAGAGTGCGATCAAGCTGCAGCAGTCAGATTTCTGCTCGCGCAAGGGGCGAACTGGCGGCGTGAAAACCATATTCCGCAACGCGCGATACATTACGCACGGAGCAAAGCCGTGATTGAAGCCTTGCATAAGACGGGTGAATCCTTATCGGTGCTGGATGGCGAGCAGTTGGGTATTTTTTTAAGCTTGGAGCGTGCAGCGGAGCTGCAAGCACGCAAAGTTGAATTTCAGCAAGCCGCGACCCGTGAATTTGGTGTTAGCAATGCCGAGCTGACTAATCACCCGTTTTGGTTAGAGATGATCCGTACTGGCGTGAATGCCTGGCATGCGCGCAATCACTATGAGATGCGTGATTTCCCAAAACCAGTTTGGTGCTTTGATCGGTTTGGCCGTACGGTGAATCGTTTGCCTGATGGACGGGTGGTGGTGATTGCGGGCGAGCACGAAGATTATTACGACCCCGATTTTTGCATTTACAACGATGTGGTGGTCTTTCATCCCAGTAGCAAAATTGAGATATACAGCTACCCAGAGGGTGTTTTTCCACCAACCGATTTTCATACTGCGACCTTGGTGGATGATGCGCTGTATTTGATTGGCAACCTTGGCTATGCCAATGCTTGTCAGCCAGTTCAGACACCGGTTTACCGTCTTGATTGCAAAACCATGCGGATTGAACAGGTAAAAACGAAGGGCGATGGGCCGGGTTGGATTTATCGGCATCAAGCGGAGCTCAAAGCGGGCGTTATTCTAGTGACGAGCGGCAAGCAAATCATCAACGTCCAAGGTGCCCGTGAATATGTCGATAACGACGCGACTTGGGCGCTTGATTTGAGAACGCTCAGTTGGCAAAAACTAGCTGATTATTAAACGACTGGATGTATAGCCGTTAATGCAACAACAAGAATGGCTCATTTAGGTATATGCAATAGGGGTATGTAATGAAAACTCACTTCAGTCACCCGTTGGATGCTCAGGTTAAGCAGCGAGTCAGCACAGAATTGGCGGCCATCGAGGCCAAATACCAAGTGCGGATTTTGTACGCTTGCGAGTCGGGCAGCCGTGCCTGGGGCTTTGCCTCACCGGATAGTGATTACGATGTCCGCTTCGTTTATGTCCACCAGCCGGAATGGTATCTGCGCGTAGAGCAGCAACGCGATGTGATCGAAGTGCCGATTTCAGACGAGCTAGACATCAGCGGTTGGGAGTTGCGCAAAGCTTTGCAATTGCTTAATGCATCCAATCCAACACTGTTTGAGTGGTTAGCTTCGCCGCTGGTCTATCGAGCCGATGACGACTGGGTCACGCAAGTGCAGGCCTTGAGCGCTTCATTTTTCTCGCCGCACAAAGGCTACTGGCATTACGTGAGCATGGCGAAAAGAATTTTCGCGGCTATTTGCAAGGAGAAACGGTGCGCTTGAAAAAATACCTGTACGTGTTGCGCCCGCTGCTGGCGGCGCAATGGGTCGCCGAAGGTCGGGGCATTGCGCCGATGCGCTTTGCAGACTTGGTGGATACCTTGATTACTGAACCTGCCTTGCACGCAGAAATCAATCAATTGCTGGCAATCAAAATGGCAGCCAATGAAGCAGAACATGGCCCACGGTTTACGCGCATTCATGATTTTATCGTGCAACGCCTGCATCAGCCCGAGCCTGCCGACTTACCACGCCGGGATTGCGATCTGCAGCAACTCGATCGCATCTTGCTGGCAACGGCACTAAATCAATAGGTATAGACTTGAAAGCATTGCTAGTCATTGCTTTCAAAGCCATACCCAAGGAATAGAAGAATAATGTTACAACTTGATGGAGCGACCGGCGGTGACCAGATTTTGCGTAGCGCGCTGACGCTTTCGATGATCACAGGTCAAGCATTTCAGATTAAAAATATCCGCGCCAAGCGCCCCAAACCCGGCTTGCTGCGCCAGCACTTAACTGCCGTTGAAGCGGCAGCGGCGATTTGCGGTGCACAGATGACGGGCGCCCAAATCGGCTCGACATCACTCAGCTTCAAGCCCGGCGCGATTCGCGCTGGCGATTACCGTTTTGCGATTGGTACGGCGGGAAGCTGCACGCTGGTGTTGCAAACCGTGTTGCCTGCACTATGGTTTGCTAAACCGACGTTTGCGGATGCACCAAGCAGCGTGACCGTCTCCGGCGGGACGCACAATAAAGCCGCGCCGCCAGCCGATTTTCTAATTCGGGTCTGGCAGCCGCTGATGGCGCGTATGGGCGTTCAGCAAGAAATCACGCTGAATCGGCACGGCTTTTATCCGGCGGGCGGCGGCGAAATCGCGGCAACGGTGTCACCATGCAAATCATTGCAGGGCTTTGATTTGTGCCAGCGCGGTGCTTTGCGCCAAATCAGCGCCACGGCGCTGATCGCTGGCGTTCCAGCCAAAGTCGCGCAGCGTGAGCTCGCCGAAATCGAGCAAAAAATCGCTGGCGTCAGCACTGCGATACGTGGGCTGAGTAATGATCAAGGCCCCGGCAATGCGGTGCTGATTGAAATCGAGCATGAAAATATCACCGAAATGTTCACCAGCTTTGGCGAAAAAGGCGTCAGTGCCGAATCGGTTGGCACGCAAGTGGCCAATCAGGCTTTGCGTTACCTGCACAGCGGAGCAGCAGTCGGCGAATTTCTGGCTGATCAACTGGTGCTGGCTTTGGCGCTGGCCGGATCAGGTCGCTTCACGACAACGCATGTGTCATCGCATTTGCTGAGTAATATCGACGTTATCGAGCAATTTTTGCCGGTCAAAATCACACAAACACCGGTGGACGATGGCGTAGAAATTAGCGTCAATTTGCTCAATTAAGGTCAATGATGCCAGCCAGCGATTGCTCCAATAGTTCGATCAACTCTGGGTCCATAAACTGATAATCGTCGGGAATATCGAGCACATGGATAGGTTTATTGCTCAGCAAGCGCGTAAATTGCACGCGCAGTCGTGATTGGTGCTTTTCTTCCATCACGCAAATCACATCCGCCCAGCGAATATCGTCAACCGACACCGTATGCCGCGCATTCGGGCTAGTGCCCGCCGAGCGAGTCAGCAGCTTTGGATGTTTGCGCCAATGCTGCTCGGCCGTCGGGCTGCGCCACTGGTTGCGGCTGCAAATAAACAGCACTTTGGTTCGCTCTAATTTTTGTGCCATTGCTTCACCCCTGATCTTTAACCTACAGGTATTACCACACAAGCCATATTCAATATGACCTACATGGCAATACCCCATCAGGCTAGGTTTTCAATAAATTGCTCGCCCTTGAAAACCCGTTTCGGGCTACCGCGTTCGATTTGGTAATGTTGCAGGCGTCGTACAGCACGCTGCACGCCCATTTCGTCGGCGGCGCGGCAAGCTAGGCGATAGGCGATCAGCTGTTCGGCCAGCCTTTTATTGGCGTGCTGGCTGCGCTCGGTTTGCACTTTCACCGTGATGCCGGTCGCGATATGCGTGGCGCGCACGGCAGATTCGGTTTTATTGACATGCTGCCCGCCGGGGCCGGACGAGCGGGTGGTTTCAAAGCGGATTTCACCCGCCAGATCGCTCGCTGGCGTGGCGCAGCGGAACACGCCAATAAACCAGTTTTTGCGCAAATGCCTGGGGCGATACGGGCTGGCGCAAATCCACTGAATCGTGCCTTCCCATTGCGCAATCAATTGATTTGCGCCTTCGCCATCAATACTGAGCAATACCGAGCGAAACGTCCCGGCTTTATCGCCCGCTTCTTGCTCTAGCAGATCCAGCACCAGCTTGCGCTGTGCGGCCTCTTCAATGATGCGGCCGAGCGCGTTGGCGACCGCCAGCTGGCATTCCAGTGGGCCTTGTGCGGCGGAGATTTGAAATAAACTCATTCGCAGCACTCCCCACGCGTTTTGTAAGTGAGCATCGGTTTGAGCCGCGCAATCACTTTGATTAAGCCCGCACCAACCAAGGTCGAAATGATATTGCTGGCGGGCTTGTAGGCCTCGGGCGCTTCTTCATAAATCAGCGCGCGATCGGCGCAAATCACATGGCTGCCGAGCTTGGTGCGGCTCAGTTGCGCCACGGCATAGCGGCTACTTAAACGCCCTTTGCACTCGCTGCGCATCCATTTGCGCCCCGCGCCATGCGCGAGCGATTGCAGGCTGACATCGCTTGGCATCGGCAGCACCAGATAGCTGTAATCGCCGCGCGAACCGGGAATCACCACTGCGCCCTGATCGGCAGGCGTTGCCCCTTTGCGGTGTATCCAGCCTTGCAAGCCGTACATTTGCGCTGGCTGCACCAGATTGTGATTCACGTCCAGAATCTGCGTTCCATCCGTACTCAGTTTGGCCAGAATGCGCTGTGCAATCAGCAAGCGATTCACTTCTGCAAAGCGTACAGCTTGATCATGCTCGGCCAGATACGCCCGGCATTCCTTTGAGTCGGCCAGCAAACCCTGATGGCCGTGCTGATCGATATGCTGGCGCAAAATATGCTGCCCCAGCCCGCGCGATCCGCTGTGCACCAGGAGTTGCAATTGCCCTTTATTCAGGCCCAAGGCCTGAAACGCTTCGGCATCGTGAATCTCGTCGAAGCACTGCAATTCGGCAAAATGATTCCCGCCGCCAATGGTGCCTAGCGCTTGCCGGAAACCAATCTCGGCGGGTAGCTGGCTGGCAATCAGCGCCTGCCACTCTTCGCCCTGCGCGTCGTCGCACAAAGAGCCGTCGATATTGCCGATTTTCTTGTCCAGCTTGCTGTGGCTGACTTTTCTGGCGTCGAGCTGGGTTTGCCAGAGCGCCATGCCGCAGCCGATATCGCCACCGATCAGCGCTGGGTAAATATACTCAGTAGAGAAAAAGGCCGCACCAACCGGATAGCCGCGACCGGGGTGTAAATCAGGCATGCCGGAAACGTAGTGCATACCGGGGAGTTTGGCGGTGTTTTGAAGCTGCTGAATCGCATCGCCTTCGATCCAGGTATCTGCAGACGCGATTAAATTAACGCGCGCAGATAACAATTGAACATAGTTGCCCATGATAAATCCATATCAATTTTTGAAATATTTGATGTGGCAGGCCAAGGCCTTGGGCAATACGAGGGATTTACAGCAGAAAAGACTCGATCAACCTAGGCGCGGACTGCGGAGAATGTAGTGATGTTTTGCATGGTGTGTTCTCCTTTAACAGTACGGTTGATGAAATGAATGCGCATCGTACATCTAAGTGGGCGTGTTGAGAAAGTACTTTGCGTTGTTAATTGTAAATGGATGTATCAGCGCAACCAGCATTTCCCACAAGACAACGCATAAGATGGCAATACCCCATTCTGGCGAAAGGAGCGTATTGCCTATAGTTCTTGATACACCAATTTAATCAATCGAAATAATTATTATTTACACCCATTACAAATCGTGAAATTAGATCAAGCATTTATCAGTCACGCCAGTGGTGTCCGGTCAAAGCGGCTTCATCAATTACGGAGAGTGGATGAAAAATACCAACAACACAAATGAATTACTCTCTCGACGCTTGCCGAACATTGCCATCAGTATTGTTACTTAATATGACAGTAATTTTCACAGCATTTATTAGAATGCCCCTTCGCTACAAGGGGCATTCTCATTGGGCTCAATTTCACGCCTATATTCAACAATTCACGACTTTAATAGGCTGAAATAAGTTGTCTAATCATAATAAAGTTGTATCATAAAATCGATGTAAGTTATTGATTTTTAGATGTGGTACTTTTTTGTGTAAAAATAAAGTTGTATCATGAAGTGAGCTTTTCATCGGAAACGCTGCTTATTCAGTAATAATAAAGATGTATCATGATGTTTTTAAAGGGTCAGAGACCTATTGGAAAGCTAGGTTGGTGGAAGACCCTTACTTCTGTGAGGAAACTGATATCAGGCCTCTATCATAGCGAATCGTTGAGTACGTAGCGTTTGTTTTTTTAGGGATTCCACTAAAAATGGCGAGCATTTTATGCTCGCCATTTGCATTTTCACTAACTTATCTGTTTTTAGTCATGGCTATGGCCGTGTGCTTGCTCATTAGATTTTGAAGCATCGGCACTGCTGTTGCCGAAAGTGGCAGTCATGCCGATCAACGTTGCCAATATGCTGAAACGAATTACATTAGTCATGGCTTTCATTGTATGGGTCCTTTTTCTAAATTGGGTTTCTTTAAGCTGATAAGCAGTGTCCACATCATTTTTTGATGGACTGATAGTCGCCACTAACAGCAACCTCATGCTCTAGGAAGGTCATATGTCATCTTGGAACAGTTTGACGAGGTTGATTTTAATCACAGAAAACTAAGTTAATCCCAGCACTTCCACTTCAATGGCATATACTACGGGCATGCGTAGAATTCTCTATTTCCTTTTCGTTGTATCCATTGCGTTTCAAGGCTGGGCGAACGCTCGCCCCCAAGAATCGCATTGCATGATGAAAGAGATGACTATGCACGCTCAAATGCAGAATTGTGATGAAGCGATGCCTTCATGTTGCGATCAGCACAGCGCCAAGAAAAATTCACAAGTAACTTGCAAACACATTGTTGATTGCCAATCTGGACAACTCGGTGTTCTGAGTATTGTACTTGATAAACCTCAGTTGCCTGTTGAAGCTGTATTTACCCCCGCACCTCATTCGGTCCCTTTTTCTCTCGACTTTTCTAACGTTTGGCGACCACCACAACTCGGCTAATTCCAACAAATAACGTCATCTTCGAGCGCTGTTTTTCTGCTCTCGATGGTGGTTTTTGCTCGTCGTTTGATTGCGACCAGCGAATTGAATTGGAGTTAGATCATGAGAAACTTCTCGTGGCATATTCTGGCGACCAAAATGGCGCTTGCAGGACTTATTGCAAGTACGCCATTTTCTGCCTATGCCCTTACATTTGAATCAGCACAAAATATTGCATTACAAACTGCACCTCAATTAAAGGCGAGTAATGCACAAATTACCGTCGCCCAACAATCGGCTATTCCCGCAGGAGAATTGCCCGACCCTAAAATCAAAATAGGTGTTGATAACCTGCCCATCTCTGGCCCGGATCGTTTTAATCCGGGGCCAGGCGGCATGGCGATGCAAACATTTGCACTAATGCAAGAGTTTCCCAACAGCGATAAACGAAACGCTCGCGTTCAGGCCGCAAACTCTCGAATTGCGGTGAGTGAAATGGAGTACAGAATTGCTCGCCAGAATATTGCTCGTGAAACCGGTCAAGCGTGGATCGCACAATATAGTATTGAGCAACAAATCGCTTTGCTAGATAAATTGGAAACCGAAAACAAGCTATTTACCAAAGTGATTCAGGCCCAGCTTGCATCTGGTAAAGGCAGTATCACCGATACAATTTTACCTAAACAGGAATTAGCTCGATTGGGCGAAATGCGCGATGAACTGATTGCTCGTCGCTCTCAAGCTATGGCACAGCTCAGTCGTTGGGTAGGGAAGGCTGCAGATGAAGGGGTAACGGGCAATCTACCTCTGTTTCAAATTGATCCTCAAACCTTGCAAAGTCACGTTGCAAATCGTCCTGAGCTTGCAGCATTTGATCCAAAAAGCAATGTGTTAGATGCCGAAATTGCAGAGGCGCGAGCGAGTAAAACACCTGATTGGGGTGTGGAGCTGAAATACCAGCGTAACCCGCAGGATTAT
Source organism: Chitinibacter sp. S2-10 (assembly GCF_046530675.1). GTDB lineage: Bacteria > Pseudomonadota > Gammaproteobacteria > Burkholderiales > Chitinibacteraceae > Chitinibacter. The sequence goes on from NZ_CP172558.1 coordinate 66,635, forward strand.
GACTCGGTCATGTTGGAGTTTACGTTTGATTTACCCATCTTTTCTGGTAAACGTCAAAACCCCTTGATTGCCGCCAAAGTAGCAGAACGCTCGGCGCTCGATGCTGAGCGTGAAGCATCTATTCGCGAACGAAGTGCCGAATTAGCCAATGACATCGCCGATTTACAACGCTTGCAACAAGCCGAACAACGCTATCAAACCACACTCATTCCATTGGCAGAAGAAAAAATCACTTTATCTTTAACGGCGTGGAAAAGTGGGAAAGGTGCGCTCAGCGAAGTGATTGCGGCACGGCGTGACCGGCTTGATACCCAACTCAAAGCCATCTCTATTTCGGGTGAATTGCAGCAGCTCCAAGCCCGTCTGCACTTTACTTACTCCAACGCCACCGCAGGAGTTGCGCAATGAATACCAAACACACCATTATTGCGCTTTCAATTGGCGCAGCATTACTCGGCCTTGGCGTTGTCGGCGGCAGAATGAGCGCCACATCGCATGAAACAACGGCGGCAGAGCCTTCAACAACAGAAAAAAAAGTATTGTACTGGTACGACCCGATGAAACCTGACATGAAATTTGATAAGCCGGGTAAATCGCCATATATGGACATGGAATTACTGCCCAAATACGTGGGTGACTCGACTGAATCTAGTGGCGTAAAAATTGATGCCAGAACACTGCAAAATACCGGTATGCGTCAGGCTACGGTAGAGCGGCTATCGGTCTCGCAGAGTATAGATGCCACTGGAGTACTGACGTTCAATGAACGAGATGTTTCCATTGAACAAGCGCGTAGCGCGGGTTTTGTCGAGCGGGTATGGTCGTTAGCTCCCGGAGACATTATTTCCGTCGGCCAACCTCTGGCCGAAGTTCTTATTCCTGAATGGACCTCAGCGCAGCAAGAGTTTTTGGTAATCCGCAGTAGTGGCGATGCCAGCTTGATCAGTGCTGCGCGCGAGCGTTTACTTTTGACTGGAATGCCGAGAAGCTTAATCTCCGAGCTTGAAAAAACCGGCAAAATCAGCGCGCGCCAGACGATTCGCAGCACGCAAGGCGGTGTAATTCAGGAGCTATCGGTGCGCAGCGGCATGACGCTGGCGGCAGGGCAAACGCTGGCCAAAATTAATGGCATCAGCTCGGTGTGGCTTGATGTCGCCGTACCTGAAGCACAAGCGGCGGCAGTACAAGTGGGTGGTAAAGCTGATGTTGCATTGGCGGCTTTCCCCGGCGTTATGCTAAGCGGTAAAGTCTCCGCCATTTTGCCGAGCCTCAATGACGCCAGCCGCAGTATCAAAGTGCGCGTCGAACTCCCGAACCGGGATGGCCGCTTACGCCCAGGGATGTCGGCGCAGGTGAAACTGGCGGGACTTTCATCAAACGCGGCACTGGTCGTCCCAAGCGAAGCCATTATTCGCACCGGTAAACGATCTTTGGTCATGCTGCTGAATGGTGAAAATCACTTCGAGCCCGTTGAAGTCAGTCTTGGAGCCGAAGTGGGCGATAAAACCATCATTGTTAACGGCTTAAATGAAGGTCAAAAAATCGTCGCCAGCGGACAATTCCTGATCGACTCAGAGGCCAATCTAGCTGGCATCAAAACCAAACTGACGAGCGACAAAGTTGCATCAGCAGTGCAAACCATGGTGGTGGATGATGCTGAAGCAACCATCAAAGAAATTGATGGGCAGCAAGTGACTCTGACCCATGGGACATTCAAAATCATTGGTATGTCAGCGATGACCATGGCTTACCCGGTTGCAAATCCCGGCGTGCTCACAGGATTTAAAGTCGGCGACAAGGTGCGGGTCACGGTGCATCAAAGCGATGACGGTCTGGTCGTTGAGCGTTTGAATAAAACTAAAGCTCAAGGAGGTCGGCCATGATCGCTCATCTAATTCGCTGGTCGGTTGGCAACCGATTTTTGGTGCTGCTGGCGATGGTATTTCTGACTGCATGGGGTGTCTGGGCGGTCAAGACGACGCCGATTGATGCCTTGCCTGATTTATCCGATGTTCAGGTGATTATCCGCACCAGCTATCCGGGGCAAGCACCGCAAATTGTCGAAAACCAGGTCACTTACCCGCTCACGACGACAATGCTCTCGGTGCCCGGCGCGAAAACCGTGCGCGGATTTTCATTCTTTGGTGACAGTTTTGTATATGTATTGTTTGATGACCAGACTGACCTGTATTGGGCACGCTCGCGGGTGCTGGAATACCTCAATCAAATCCAGAGCCGCCTGCCTGCGTCAGCCAAATCGTCCTTAGGACCCGATGCGACCGGCGTCGGCTGGATTTATCAATATTCATTGGTCGATAAAACCGGCAAACACGATTTGTCACAACTGCGTGCCCTGCAAGATTGGTATCTCAAGTTCGAACTCAAAACGTTACCCAACGTCGCCGAAGTCGCAACTGTCGGCGGCATGGTCAAACAGTATCAGATTGTTCTTGATCCAATTAAATTGACCAGTTTCGGCATCACGCAAACCGAAGTTCGCGAAGCGGTTGAAAAGGCGAATCAGGAAACCGGTGGTGGCGTACTGGAGGCGGGTGAAACCGAATTAGTGGTACGTACCGACGGCTACCTCAAGTCTATCAACGACTTCAAGGCTATACCCGTCAAACTCGCCAATAATGTGCCTGTTCTGCTGGGCGATTTGGCGACGATCCAGCTCGGGCCTGAAATGCGGCGCGGGATTAGCGAGCTCGATGGCGAAGGCGAAGCTGTTGGCGGCGTCGTGATCCTGCGCTCGGGCAAAAATGCCCGCGAGACCATCGCTGCGGTGCATGCCAAACTGGAGCAACTCAAGCCCAGTCTGCCCGCTGGCGTTGAAATCGTAACCACCTATGATCGCAGTCATTTGATCGATCGTGCCATCGAAAACCTCAGCTTCAAATTACTAGAGGAATTTTTAGTCGTTGCACTGGTTTGCGTAATTTTTCTGGGGCATTTTCGCTCCAGCATGGTCGCGATTGTCTCGCTGCCGCTGGGCGTCCTGATTGCGTTTCTGGTGATGCGCTATCAGGGCGTGAACGCCAATATCATGTCGCTCGGCGGCATTGCGATTGCCGTTGGGGCGATGGTCGATGCCGCCGTGGTGATGATAGAAAACGCGCATAAAAAAGTAGAGGTCTGGCAGCACGCTCATCCCGGCGAGACGCTCAAAGGTGAGGCGCACTGGCAGGTGATGACGGAAGCTGCGGTTGAGGTGGGGCCGGCGTTGTTCTTCTCCCTGTTGATTATCACGCTGTCGTTTATTCCTGTGTTTACGCTGGAAGCGCAGGAAGGTCGATTATTTTCGCCACTGGCATTTACCAAAACCTATGCGATGGCGGCGGCGGCGGGGCTTTCAGTGACGCTGATTCCGATTCTGATGGGCTACTGGATACGCGGCAAGCTGCCCGAGGAAAGTAAAAACCCGCTCAATCACTTGCTGATCAAGATTTATCGCCCTCTGCTTGACGCGGTATTGGCAAAACCAAAAATCACGCTGCTGGTTGCAGTGATGGTATTCCTGACTGCGCTTTGGCCAGCGAGTCGCTTGGGCGGCGAATTTCTGCCGCCACTCGATGAGGGTGATCTGCTCTATATGCCGTCGGCCTTGCCGGGATTATCGGCACAAAAGGCCAGTGAACTGCTGCAGCAAACCAACCGGATGATTAAAACCGTCCCCGAAGTGGCGCGCGTTTCAGGTAAAGCGGGTCGTGCCGAAACTGCGACCGATCCGGCTCCGCTGGAAATGTTTGAAACGACCATCCAGTTCAAACCTCGCGAACAATGGCGGCCGGGGATGACGCCGAAAAAGCTGGTAGAAGAACTTGATAAGGCAGTCAAAGTACCTGGCTTGGCCAATATTTGGGTGCCGCCGATTCGTAACCGGATCGACATGCTGGCGACCGGGATCAAGAGCCCGATTGGCGTCAAAATTGCGGGCAGCAATCTGGATGACCTCGACAAAATCGCCCAGCAAGTTGAAACCATCGCCAAAACCGTTCCCGGCGTGAGCTCGGCGCTGGCCGAACGGCTGACCGGCGGGCGCTACGTCGACGTTAAAATTGACCGCGCTTCCGCCGCGCGCTACGGGCTCAATATTAGTGATGTCCAAGCCGTCGTTGCGAGTGCGATTGGCGGGGACAATATTGGCGAAACGGTTGAAGGTTTGGCGCGCTTTCCGATCAATCTGCGTTATCCACGCGAATGGCGCGATACCGTTGAGAAAGTGGCTAATCTCCCTTTAGTCACGCCGCAAGGTGCGCAAATTACCTTGGGCATGGTTGCCAAAGTATCCGTCAGCGATGGCCCGCCGATGCTCAAAAGCGAAAATGCCCGTCCTACGGGCTGGGTCTACGTCGATGTACGAGATCGTGATCTGGCCTCGGTGGCGCAAGATCTGCGCCGCGCCGTTACCGCGCAAGTGAAACTGGAACCGGGTATCAGCATCAGTTATTCAGGCCAGTTCGAGTTTCTGGAGCGCGCCAATGAGCGTCTGAAACTGGTCGTTCCTGCAACATTGCTGATTATTTTTATCCTGCTCTACCTGACATTTAAGCGGATTGATGAAGCGCTGCTGATTATGGCGACGCTGCCGCTGGCGCTCACTGGCGGCGTGTGGTTCCTGTATGCAATGGGCTACAACCTGTCGATTGCAACTGGCGTCGGTTTTATTGCGCTAGCAGGCGTTTCGGCTGAATTTGGCGTGATTATGCTGCTGTACCTTAAAAATGCGTGGCAGGAACGGCTGGATAAAGGAGACCGCAGCGATCAAGGCTTGCTTGATGCCATTACCGAAGGTGCCGTGCTGCGAGTTCGCCCCAAAGCGATGACCGTCGCGGTGATCATCGCGGGCTTGCTGCCGATTTTATTGGGCAGCGGCACCGGTAGCGAAATCATGAGCCGCATTGCCGCACCGATGGTCGGCGGGATGATTACGGCACCACTGCTCTCGCTGTTTATCATTCCGGTTGCTTATCAATTAATGAGGAGGCACCGGCAAACAGGCTAAAGTGACAGCAAGGTGAATGGATGTTTCTGATTTTAATCAGAAAAATTCATTCACCTTGCCGGAAAATTGCCAACTTTATGACGTTTAAATGGTCTACGTTGGTAGTGGCAGGCATTTTAACGCCGAATGTAAAACAGTAAATATCAAACTCTTTCAGGAGCTCATCATGAATCTCGTTCGCCCATTGATCATTGCAACTACCTTTGCTTTTTTGAGTACAGCAGCCTTGGCTGAAGATGCCCATCACCCCGCATCCGCGGCATCCAGCGCCAAAGCCAAGCCCGCACACACCGCAAGCCCGATGGTATCAAAAGAGTCCATGCAGAAAATGGATCAGCAAATCAAAGCCATGCAGGACATGCACGCAAAAATGCTGAACGCCAAGACCCCCGAAGCACGCAATGCCTTGATGACCGAGCAGATGAAAGTCATGCAGGACGGGATGGCGATGATGAGCAGCATGCCCATGATGTCCGGAATGATGGATGGCAAGATGGGGATGATGGGAGGAAAAAATGGCATGGCGATGGACGTGGCGGCCAGTCATCAGATGATGGAAAAGCGCATGAAAATGATGGAATCCATGATGCAAATGATGATGGATCGCATGCCTGCAGCCAAATAAGGAGTAACGATCATGGATCACGATCATAAGCAGCAAGCGCCCCGCTTCTGGGGCTCCCGCTATGCAATGGGTTTGATCGTGATCGGCGCGGCGGCGGGCTATTTTTTGCTCACCGAGCATCTGGCGCACGTCCTCGGAGCTTTACCTGTCCTCTTGTTGCTGGCATGTCCATTGATGCATATCTTTATGCATCACGGTCATGGTGGCCATCAACATCACCACCACGATGAGCCGGAGTCTAAAAAATCACCAGGAGACCCATCATGAACCACGGTGAATCGGCCTATGGCTTATGGGTTTTGGTGATTATTAATTCGGCCATCTTTATCCTGTTTGCATTCAGCTTTTTCAAACCGGCGACGGCGCGGGACTGGCGGACATTTGGCGCATTTTCAGCCTTTATCGTCGCCTTGTTTGTCGAGATGTATGGTTTCCCGCTCACCATTTACTTGTTATCGGGCTGGCTACAAACCCGCTACCCCAATCTGGATTTGCTGTCGCATAACTCAGGCCATTTATGGTCAACGCTGCTCGGTGAAAAAGGCGATCCGCACTTCGGTATGCTGCATATCGCCAGTTATGTCTTGCTCGGTTTCGGCTTTTATTTGCTGTCCAGCGCATGGAATGTGCTGTACCACGCACAATGTCGACAAACACTGGCGACCAGCGGGCCTTACGCACGCATCCGTCACCCGCAATACGTCGCTTTTGTGCTGATCCTGCTTGGTTTTCTGTTCCAATGGCCTACGCTGCTGACGCTGCTTATGTTCCCAATTTTGTTGCTGATGTACACGCGTCTGGCCGTCACCGAAGAAGCGGAAATGCAGGCGCAGTTTGGAGAAGAATTTGAGCGCTACGCCCAAACGACGCCGCGATTTATTCCTCATCTTTGGATGTGACACTGCAAACCGAATTTGCCATCTTAGTTATGGGTATGTTCATAAACTCTTCATGTTCATTGGTGTTTGGCAATATACCAATGGCAGTATTTGAAACTGGCATTTCATATGGCGTTGCCAACAAGTTGCGAACGCTCACACTGAAAGAGGTTGCAATATGCATCAGCATCCCAGTCATATGCACCATGAGTCAACGCCGCACGAAAAACATGACAGCATACTCAGCGATCCCGTTTGTGGCATGACGGTGACGGTGCAATCCCAGCATCAGCATGAATACCAAGGGCAACAGTATTACTTTTGCAGTGCCCGCTGTCTGGGTAAATTCAGCGCTAATCCAGGCCAATATGTACATGCTGCTGAACTAGATCCAGTATCTGCACCGGTTCCAAGCAATGCCATTTATACCTGCCCGATGCATCCTGAAATTCGGCAAAATCAACCGGGTTCCTGCCCGAAATGCGGAATGGCGCTGGAAGCAGAAATCCCCAGTCTTGATGACGAAGACAACGCCGAATTTCATGATTTTCAGCGTCGTTTCTGGCGGACCTTACCGCTGACCTTGATTGTTTTTGTGCTGGCAATGTTTGGTCATCGACTTCAATGGTTAACTATGTCCGTGCAAAGCTGGGTCGAGATGCTGGTGTCTGCACCGATTGTGCTTTGGGCGGCAGCCCCGTTCTTTAGCCGAGGCTGGCAATCCCTCGTCCATCGCAGCCCCAATATGTGGACGCTGATCAGTCTGGGAACCGGCGCAGCTTTCATTTACAGCATAGTGGCAACCATTGCACCACAGTTGTTTCCCGTTTCATTCATGTCTATGGGGCGGGTTGCGGTTTACTTTGAAGCCGCGGCCATCATTATCTCGCTCACGCTGCTGGGACAGATGCTGGAACTTAAAGCCCGCTCACAAACCTCGGCTGCCATCAAATCATTACTTGGACTGGCACCAAAAACGGCGCGCCGTATTCAGCCTGATGGCACAGAAGACGATGTGCCTTTGAGTCATGTGCATGTCGGTGATCTTTTGCGTGTTCGCCCCGGGGAAAAAGTACCGGTTGATGGTGTCGTGCTTGAGGGGCAAAGCGCCATTGATGAAGCCATGCTGACTGGTGAACCATTGCCAGTGACGAAACGAGTGGGCGATAAAGTCATCGGTGCGACGATGAACACCAGTGGCGCACTGATTATGCGTTCCGAGCGCGTCGGTGCTGGTACGGTACTGGCACAGATTGTTCAGATGGTGGCGCAAGCTCAGCGCTCTAAAGCGCCGATGCAAAGAATGGCCGATGTGGTGGCGGGCTATTTTGTCGTTTCGGTCGTGGGTATCGCCATCCTCACGTTTTTTGTCTGGGGAGCGTTGGGGCCAGAACCCAGCTGGGTTTACGGCCTGATCAATGCCGTTGCGGTGTTAATTATTGCTTGCCCATGCGCTTTGGGGCTGGCAACGCCGATGTCCATCATGGTGGCAACAGGGCGCGGTGCGACGCAGGGGATTTTATTTCGCGACGCCGCAGCCATTGAGCATCTGCGCAAAGTGGATACCCTGATTGTTGATAAAACCGGCACGCTGACCGAGGGGCGACCAGTCTTTGATCAGCTGATTGTTGCCCCAGGTTTTGAGGCCGATGACGTATTACGTTTAGCGGCGAGTCTGGATCAGGGTAGCGAGCACCCGCTAGCCAATGCCATCGTCTCGGCGGCGAAAGAGCGCGGATTAAAACTGGACAAAGTGACAAACTTTGAATCCGGTTCGGGGATTGGCGTGCGGGGAGAAGTGTCCGGCCTACAGTTAGCCTTGGGCAACACGGCATTGATGCAGCAAATCGGCGTTACAGTCGAAATGACGACTCAAGCCGAAGCCCTCCGAGTCGGAGGTGCAAGCGTGATGTATCTGTCCATCGATGGTCAGCTGGCCGGATTGCTGGCAGTGGCAGACCCAATCAAAAACAGCAGCCTGGAAGCGCTCCAAACTCTGCAATCGGCTGGACTGAATATCATAATGGCAACAGGTGATGGGTTGACGACCGCCAAAGCTGTCGGTGCCCGCCTTGGCATTAACGAAGTTTACGGCGAGGTCAAACCGGCCGATAAACTCAATTTGGTCGAGCGACTACAAAAAGATGGACATATTGTTGCGATGGCGGGCGACGGCATTAACGATGCGCCAGCTCTCGCCAAAGCAGACGTTGGGATCGCGATGGGCACCGGCACTGATGTCGCGATGAATAGCGCACAGCTTACCTTGGTTAAAGGTGATTTACGTGGTATTGCGATTGCAAGGTTATTATCTGAGTCCACCGTGGCCAATATGAAGCAAAACTTGCTGTTTGCCTTTTTGTACAACGCCTTGGGAATCCCGATTGCAGCGGGCGTGCTGTACCCCCTTACAGGCTGGCTACTATCACCAATCATTGCGGCGCTTGCGATGAGCTTCAGCTCGGCATCGGTGATTGGCAATGCACTGCGTTTGCGACGCTGGAGGTAACTTGCAATTTTGAAACTGTTACTTAATGACGTGGAGGTCGGTTACAGCATGCGTTATCTTTATGCTTCAGCGCATCGCGGTTATTTTCATCCTGATACTGGTACAGACTGATCCGCCAGCGCCACATCCATGTAGCAGGAATAAATGGTTTCAGCGCATTGGCGATTTCGCCGAATTGCAAAGTACGAACGTCATATTCAATCAGCCAGTTGTTGGCATCTTGTTGTGAAACCGCCAAGAAGCCAGGCAAGAAGGGTAAGAGCTGACCAAGCTGCTGATGGTTTGCAGATTTTAAATGCAGATGCCTTTTTTTGATCCAAACTTCATCCATATTTATTCCATTCGTTCACGTGAGGCTTACACTTTGAAATATGCTCAGCGTAGATTAATCGAGATAATATGCACTTGCCCCCGAACAATGCCCAACTAAGGATGTTTACTACGTAACACGCCAATGCCAGTGACAACCATCCCGAGAATGCCACATCCAATCATGATCTCCCCAAGTGTGTGATGCCAGTCTCCTTGAGGAGTAAGAAATAACATTGATCCACTAATCACCAGTGCGGCATAAGCAATAGCGCCCGCAAGCCTTTCAAGATTGCGGCTAAGTCTATCCCCCATGTTCTCCAAACGTGGCAACCGACCCAAATTACCTTCTGCGACGCGACGGAGAATACGTCGTGTGTCACTTGGCGCATCCAGCATAAAACGTTCTAACTCTCTAGCCAGCTTTGCTGTTTTTCCTGCAATACGCTGTTTTGAAAAATGCTGCATGGTTAATCGTGATATTTGCTCACGAAAAGAAGTGATGTAGTCATGGTTCGGTGCCAATTGTTGAATCATTGATTCCAAAATCACAACTGCGCGGGTCAGTAATACAAATTCGTTCGGATTTCGAATTCGATTGCGAGTACCAGCCTGAGCTAGCGCCTCAAAAGTAGCGCCAATTGAAATTGCAGTAAGATCCGCTCTGCGAATTTCATACAAAGCGGCTTTCATATCCATCAGAAGCGCCGCACGATCAACCTCTTCGCTACTCAATGCCATTTCAAGATAAGCATCGGTCGCGGCGCGAGCATCGCCAGCAATAACCGCTTCAAGTAAGTAGGCCAAGGACTCCCTCATTGGCTCGTCTAACTCGCCAGTATTACCAAAATCGAGCAGAGCGAGTCGTCCATCTGGTAAAATAAATACATTTCCTGGATGAGGATCAGCATGAAATAAACCATCCTCGAAGATGGTCTTCAACATTAATTTCAGCAATGAATTCATTGCTTCTGGCATCATTTCAGGGTGTTTTTGTGCGTAAAGATCGATTCGCTCGCCCTCTGAAAAAGACATGCTAAGTACTGAACCCCGCGAATAGGCCGTAATCACTTCTGGAACCCAAAGTTCAGGGCATTCCGACATGGCCGAGCGGAAAATAGTGATAGACCTTGCCTCGTGAGTAAAATCGATTTCTCGTTTCAGGCTGAGTGCAAATTCATCTACAACTCGATGTAGTTCCAGTTGACGTAAGTGCGGCAACACTTTTTCACCCATCGTAACTAGATGAGTAAGTAAAGCTATATCTTTGCGGATCACTGCATGCAAGTTTGGTCGCTGTACTTTGACCGCAACGATACGTCCATCAGATGTGACGGCTTTATGGACTTGGGCTATAGAGGCCGCGCCGAGTGGCTCTTCGCTAAATTCAGAAAACAAGCTCGACAGTGGTAAACCCAATTCCTCCTCAATAATTGTACGAACCAGATCAAATGGCATCGCGGGCAATTGATCATGCAGCAAAGCCAGCTCATTCGCATAATTCTCGGGAATTAAGTCCCGCCGCATGGCGAGGACTTGGCCAAATTTAATATAAGTAGGCCCTAATGCTTCGATTGCAGTTCGTAATTCCTGCGGTGACGGCCAGTGCTGCTGACCTAACAAACTCCCCAGTAGATTGTGCTTTATTAAAACCCGCAGGATATACACGATTCGCTTCGGTGCAGCCATGAAGTGATACTCGGTTTTTACTGTCATGAGTCCTCGCTTTCGCAATATGCTATCAGTTTTTTAGCCGCTCAACTTTGTTGAATTACCTCAACATCTACTGGGTAACTTTGAGATTTTCTTGTTAAATGAAGATCGCTAATTGAGTTTAAAACTTACCATAAGATTTTACGCTACCGTCTTTGGCGATCAGCATGACTTCAATCGTTCCCGGTTTATAGTCACCCATTCCCGGAGAGTTGGCAGGCATCCCAGGTACGGCAATTCCTTTGGCTGTGGGTTTTTCTTTGAGTAATTTGGTAATTGCGGCGGCAGGCACGTGGCCTTCAATGGCGTAGCCGCCCATCACGATGGTGTGACAACTCGCGGCCTTGTCCGTGCCATATTTCTGTTTGATTTCGCTCATATTGGCAGTAGGCTGTTCTTTAATTTGAAAACCAGCATCACGCAGATATTTGGCATGAGAGCCGCAGCAGCCGCAGTTTGGGTCTTTGTACATGACCCCAGAAGGCGCCGCCGCCATCGCAATCATTGGGGAAAATAAGAGACTGAGAATGAGTGATTTGAATTTCATGATTGTCTTCCTTTTGGTATTTACTTCACGAGTAGTTGTGCCATCATCCCTTGACCTTCGTGCTCCAAAATATGGCAATGGAACATTCGCAGGCCTTTGTCGTGTTGCACGGTTTTGATCCGCACGGTTTCATAGGGGCGCAGGTTAATGGTGTCGTGTAAGGCGCGGTATGGCGCGTTGCGACGTTTACCGTCCAGTTTTGAATCCAGAACGATAAATTGCGTGCCGTGAATATGGAACGGGTGATCCATGTGCGAGTTATTAAAGATCTCCCATACTTCGACTTCACCTACTTTGCTCGTTAAATCGACGCGATTCATGTCAAAGCTTTTGCCGTTCACCAAAAATGCCATGCTGTGCACGCCATTATCCATACCCATCGTTTCGCTGAATTCGACTTTCTTTAGCGCGGTAGCGCGACGACCGTTCATGAAGTCAGCGATTTTTCGCAATTGAGCCGGAATCGCTGGGGTCGGGCCATTGGTGAAATTGAGTTGCGCCAGAACACGATCCACTTCCGGGGTGACGTTGCCCATTTTTTCTCGGTTATAAGCCAAGGCCTTAAATTGAGTGATTCCTGTTTTACCATCGCCGACGATGATTTCGATGCGTTGACCTGGAACCAGTAAAATGTCATCCTTTAACACAGGCTTTTCCAGCAAACCGCCATCGGTCCCCACTAACGTGAGTTTTTGCCCGGGAATCGCCAAGCGCAAATAACGCGCGCTACACGCATTCCAGATGCGCAAGCGTTGCCGCCCGGCAATCGTAATCTGCGGTTCGCGCTGGCCGTTGATCAAGACAAACTGTCCTTCGCGGCCATTCATCCAGTCATTCGCGGTGTTATCGGGAATCTGCGCGTTCGCATCGAGCTTCAATCAGAAATCACTAAATGCTGCTCGGCAAAGTCTGCTAACGGATCACTTTTGCTACGAACGATGAATAGTCCAGCCAGACCGCGATACACTTGCTCTGGCGTATCGCCATGCGGATGCGGGTGATACCAATAGGTGCCGGCGCTGTCTTTTGGGAGTTTGAAACGGTAGACTCGCTCGCCGCCCGCAGGCACTGCATCTTGCGGATTGCCGTCTTGCTCGGGTGGCACGGGCAGACCATGCCAATGAATCGTTGAAGCTTGCGCCAGTTGATTCACAAAACGGATTTCAACTTCATCGCCTTCAAATGCCTCAATCAAGGGGCCCGGCACTTGGCCGTTATACAGCCACATTGGTGTTTTCGTACCTGCAAGCAGTTCAATTTCATGAGCGGCGGCAGTTAACGTCGCTTGAAAGAGCTTGGGTGTTGTCTCTGTATTGCGCAAGGCTGCGAGTGGCACATGAGCATGCCCAGATGCCAAAGCTGATTCGGACAGTAGGGGTGTATCGGCTGCCGTTTTAAGCGTCACTGGAGCTCCGCCACTGTGAGCGGCATGATCCATCTCCGCCCATGCACAACGTGATGTCAACCAACCCAGCGCACCTATACTTGCAGAAATCGTTAAAAAATGACGTCTATCCATTACGCTCCCCTCAAAATATGTTCTCAGTATAAAGTAAAAAATCCCACGGCAACATTGTCTACAAACCACCACTACTCATTAACGGCTTGGTATTAATACTGATTAACAATCAGTATTAATACCAAGCCGTTAATATCAATTTATTGATGAAAATCAACATCAGAAAACATATCATAGAAATATGAAATCTATTGTTATTATCGGCATGGGTTGGACTTATTCAAGTAGAAATAGTTGTTTTTCAAAGGTAGCGTAATCAACTAAATTAATTTTATTAAACCTGCAAAAAAGCCTCCATAAAGGAGGCCGGTTAAAGAATATTTACAATAAGTTATCGATTCTTCTCATTTGATTTAGCTTTGCCAGAAACTTCCTGAGAATCGATGATTTTGTCATCGGCAACTGTTTTTTTCTGTACTTTCGTAGATACGGCACCACTAGCATTGCTGCCATGATTACCGTTACCTTTGTGGCCACCATCCGCATATGCAGTTGTGATAAGGCCAGAGCCGATTGCCAAAATAATAAGAATGCGTTTGATCATGTTGGAACCTTTCAATTAGTGTCGCTGCTCATGCAGTACAGCCACTATAAACAAGCTATACCATCATCAACATGACCCATTCATTACAATTTCGTCATTCTTCATGGGAGTAAAAAATTCATCGTGAAATAAGTAGTACCATTTTCACAGCGAACTTCAAGCTTACCGTTATGAAGCCTTAAAATTGAAGAAACAATAGCCAATCCGAGCCCAACTCCGCCTTGGTGACGATCACGTGATGTATCAGCGCGATAAAAACGATCCATTAAATATGGTATATGTTCGTTAGGAATTGGTAATCCGCGATTTGCCACCGAAATTTTTAAATAGCTCTGAATTTCTGAAATACTAATTTTAACTTCAGAGTTTTTCTCTGCATGGCGAATCGCGTTACTCAACAAATTAATTATGGCTCTTGCAATCATCTGCTTATCACCAAATAAACTGCCATCTCCATGAACGCTCAAAATAAGAGATTTTTCATCCGACAGCGCATCATAAAATTCAACGGCTTGTGCTGCTAGTTCTTGAACATTGAACCACTCCGCTCGGCTTAAACAGGTTTCCTCATCAGTATGCGCAATAAAAAGCATGTCAGATATCATTTTATTAATTGCCTCTAGGTTCTCTTCAACTGATCCTAGAACTTGACTGTATTCTTCACATGATCTTGGTTTACTCAGCGTAAATTGAATTGTGCTCATTATTTTGCATAATGGAGTTCGCATTTCGTGTGCCAAATCACCAGAAAACTGAGAAAGTCGACTCATGTAATACTTAATTTGAATTAGAAGATCACTAAACGATTTACTTAAGTCTTGCAACTCACTCGGCTGATCTTTCGCGTTAATGTTATGCTCCAAGCTTCGTGCTGAAATCAACTTCATACTATTGGAAAAATCGACTAATGGAATCAAGCCTTTTTTTGCCAATTTAAATGAAATCAGGGCAGAGAGTATTGTTGTTAAGGTCATTATTCCAAACAAATACTCCCTGAACTGTTCAATAATAAGCTCGTCCTTTTTTATATCAAGAATTAGCATTACTTTTACATTGGAAATAGTTCTAATGCCGATTAAGTTGCTACGAAATCGAATAAATTCACTAAATTTTATATTGTTTTCCAGTAGAAGCCTGTGTATCTCATCCGCATAAGTGTCACTACTAAGCGCAATTGTATTGTTTTCTATAATGACCCAATGCATATCTGGGTGCCCGATTTGCATTAGCGGCAATAATTTATGAGATGATACATCTCTGATTTCATCAACACTTGAAAGCTTTTCTGTCAGCTCATTCACTGCACGGTTGTGTAATGTCCTATTCAGCAAATAGTCAAGGCTAAGCCCAGTGAGGAGTGCAGTCGTTGTACTCAACAAGCTGATTATCAAACCAATTCTAAATGAGATTGAAACTTTCCGAATCGGGTTAATCAGCATTTCGTAACTCAAAGATATAACCAACGCCGCGAACAGTGTGAATGTATTTTGTTACTGGATCTAATTCCACCTTTTGCCGAAGTCGACGCACCGCAACATCAATAACATTGGTGTCAGTGTCAAAATTAATATCCCACACATGAGAAGCAATTTGTGAGCGTGTTAATGCCTTGCCAGAGTGCCGCATAAAGAAAAGCAATAGCATAAATTCTTTTGCGGATAACTCGATAGTTATGCCTTTGACGTAGGCACGATGCTTGATTGGATCAACTTCAATTCCGCCAATAGATATCACCTCCGAAGGATTAATTACCTGATGACGTCGCAAGATATTGTTAATACGAGCATACAATTCTGGAAAGGCAAATGGCTTGATCAAATAATCATCTGCACCATTGTCAAACCCCCGCACACGATCATCCACGCGATCGCGTGCGCTTAGAATAATAACTGGCGTTTCCTTCTTAGATCGGATCGCTTTTAAAACCGCCCAGCCATCTAGCACAGGTAGCATGATATCCAGAATAATTAGAGAATAATCACCCTCAAGCGCACAATGGAGACCATCAATTCCATTTTCAGCAATCAGGCATGAAAACCCCTGCTCTTCCAACCCCTTCTTAATGTAGCTGGCGATCTGATTTTCATCTTCTATGATCAGGATTTTCATAAATCGCTCTCTAATAGGCGGTCATATAGACCGCCCCTAAAAATTTATTTCAAAGTAAAGCGAAATTGCTCAGCAGGTTTACCTGGCAACGTGACTTTCAACAAGGCTTTCGTTCCCGCTTGCGCTTTAAATTGGCCTTGCGCCATAAAAGAATTGTCGCCCGAAGGGGCAAGCTTCACCGCTTGTTTCTCTGTGCCATTCAGCAAAGTTAATTCAGCGACCACACCTTTAGTGGCAATCGCTTCTCCGTGATGGCTGGTAAGATAGACCATCAACATATTGCCTTCTGTACTCAGCTCAGCGCGTGCGCCTGAAGTGGCTTCAGCCATCACACCTTTGTGCATTGCTTTCATATCGCCATCGGCGAAGGCTAGCGTTGCAGACAAGGCTAACATTAAAGTCATTACAGTTTTTTTCATGATATTTCCTTGGTTAAAATGCCCGAAGGCGGGGTAAAAAATCGAATATTCTTGTGGCTAACCGCGGTGGGCACAAAAACGTGCCCACCCAAAATCTAAAACGCCGTTTGATTGTTCTCATCCAGCAAGCGTTGTAATGGTTTTTGACCGAATAGCCAGAACATCAGCGGTGTTAGCAGCGTGTCGAGCAGCGTCGAGCTAATCAGCCCACCAAAAATCACCACCGCGACCGGATGCAGGATTTCTTTACCCGGCGCATCGGCAGCAAACAACAGTGGCAGCAGCGCCAAGGCGGCGGTTAGCGCGGTCATTAGCACTGGCGTTAAGCGTTCCAGCGAGCCACGAATAATCATCGCCTGGCTAAAATGCTCGCCTTCAAATTTACATAAATTGATGTAATGGCTGACTTTCAAAATGCCGTTGCGGGTAGCAATCCCCGTTAAGGTAATGAAACCGACTAGCGAAGCTACGGATAAAGAAATCCCCGCCAGCCACATCGCAATCACGCTACCAATCAGCGCCATCGGGATATTGCCCATAATCATCGCCGCCAACACCGCCGATTTATAGCGGCTGTACAGCACCATGAAAATCAGCGACAACGACACAATCGATAAGCCCGCAATCAAAGTGCTGGCGGCTTCTTGCGCTTGGAATTGGCCTTCCAAACTCACGAAGTAACCATCGGGCAACTTATTCTCCGCCAGCACTTGGCGGATGTTTTTGATGATTTCCGCCATGTCCGAGCCATCTGAATTGGCCGCGATCACAATACGCCGACGACTGTTTTCCCGTCCAATTTGATTTGGCCCATCGCTTTCCTCAACGCTGGCGACTTGCGATAGCGGTACTTTTCCGTGCGGCGTATCGATCAGGATATTGCCCAAGCCTTGCGGATCACGCGCAGCGTCAGGCAGGCGAATCACCAAGTTGAAGCGTTTATTGTTATCGACAATTTGCGCGACGGTATCGCCCTCGGTGAGGGTTTCCAGAGTTTTCAGCAAGGTACCTGGTGACACGCCGAGCTGTGCGGCGCGGTCATAATCAATCCGCACTTTGATTTGCGGGATCAATACCTGCTTCTCGATTTGCAAATCGGTCAGCCCCGGAATTGTCGCCAGCTTCTCTTTCAAACCGGCCGCTTCGCCGCGCAGCGCATCCAAATCATCGCCATAAATTTTCAGCGCGATTTGTGCCCGAACGCCGGACAGTAAATGGTCAAGTCGATGTGAAATCGGCTGGCCGACTGTCGTGGTGGCTGGTAACGGCGCCAGCTTGCTGCGAATATCGGCCATGATATCTTCGCGGGAACGCTCGGACTTCTTTAGATCGACATCTATTTCACTCGAATGCACACCCTCGGCGTGTTCATCCAACTCAGCCCGCCCCGTACGTCGCCCGACGCTTTTGACTTCTGGCACTTCAGCAATCAAGGTTTCGGCCAAACTACCGATGCGATTGGCTTCAGTCAGCGACGTTCCCGGATTAAGCAGTAGACTAATCGTTAAGGTGCCTTCGTTAAACGCTGGTAAAAACGCTTTTGGGAAGTACGGTACTGTCGCTAAGGCGGCAACGAGCAGCAAAACCGCCAATCCGAGTGCCACTTTGGCATGGGCAAACGAAGCCACCAGCACCCGTTTATCCCAGCGTTTGAGAAATAGCACTAGCTTAGAATCGCCGTGCTCAATTTGCTTCATGTTGGGTAAAAGGAAGTAGCACATTACTGGCGTAACCGTCAGCGCCACCAGCAAACTGGCCAAAATCGACGTGATGTAGGCAACGCCAAGCGGTGCAAACAAGCGGCCTTCAATCCCCGGTAGCGCGAACAGCGGAACAAAAGCCAGCACCACCACCATGGTGGCAACGACCACGCCCGAGCGCACTTCATTACACGCCGCCGCAATCACTTTGATAATGTGCGTTACGCCTTTAGGTTTGTTTTCTTTCAGGCGTCGCAGCACGTTCTCAACGTCGACCAGCGCATCGTCAACCAATTCACCAATCGCAATCGCCAAACCACCGAGCGTCATCACATTAATCGACAAGCCCATCAGTTTGAAGACCAAAAAAGTAATCGCCAGCGAGAGCGGGATTGCAGTCAATGAAATCAGTGTTGTGCGGCCATTCATCAAGAACAAGAACAGAATGATCGCGACCATAATCGCACCATCGCGCAAAGCTTCTTGTACGTTGTGAATCGACGCTTCAATAAAGTCAGCTTGGCGGAACGAGATTTCTGGCTTGCTGATGCCAGGTGGCAAGGATTTACCCAAGTTCGCGAGTGCGTCTTCGATTTCACCACTTAGGCGAATCGAGTCGGCATTCGGCTGCTTTTGTACGCTGACAATCACCGCAGGCTTACCGGCAAAACCGGCATCACCGCGCTTAAATGCGGCGGCAAACTTCACCTCGGCGACTTGCTTGAGCAGAATGGGCTGGCCATTAATGACTTTGACCGCTAGGTTTTGCATATCCTCCAGTTTGGTGGTTCGTCCCATATTGCGAATCAAATATTCGCGTGCATTTTGCTCTAAATACCCGCCACTGGTATTGCTTGAAAAACCTTTAAGCGCAAGCTCTATGTCTTCATACCCAACTGCTAATTGCGCCATCATGGCGGTATTCGGTTCGACGCGGAATTGCCGTACTTCGCCGCCAATTGGAATCACTTGCGCGACACCGGGAATCGATAACAGCCGTGGCCGCAGCACAAAATCGACATATTCACGCACGGCCATTGGGCTGGCTTTATCGGGATCGGCCGGAAATGCAATCAGCATGATTTCGCCCATCACGGACGAAATCGGCCCCATCGCCGGGCTGATACCTTCGGGAAGTTGCTCTTTCACTTCGGCCAGTCGCTCGGCGATCAATTGCCGATTACGGTAAATGTCAGAGCCCCATTCGAACTCAGCGTACACAATCGACAAGCCAACGCCCGACACCGAGCGCACCCGCGTTACCCCCGGCATCCCATTGAGCGCCGTTTCGAGTGGGAAACTGACCAGTTGCTCGACTTCCTCCGGTGCCATCCCACCCGCTTCGGTCATGATAGTGACGGTCGGTTTATTCAAATCCGGAAAGACATCGACCGGCATTTTGCTGGCGGTTAAACCACCGTAAATCAATAAAATGGCGGCAATGGCGACGATAAATAACCTGTTTTTCAGGCTTTGATTCACTATCCAGCTAAACATGGCATTCCCCTTAGCGGATTTGATTGATCAAAGTGGCACCTTGCGTGACGACGCGGCTGCCCGGTTTGAGTTGCGTAACCAATACCGTTTTGCCATCAACCGGAATCGGTGTAACCGGCACCGCACGGAACACTTGTGCACTGTCGTGTAACCAAACGATGGATTCATTGGCTGAGTTTTTGACGATGCTGCTGGCAGGAAGCTGTACGCCCTTGAGTTGCTCGCGGGTCTGCACGACTAATTTGACATTCTGACCCAGCGCCAGCGGCGTGGCTTCAAGCGGTGCAAACAACAGCGGCAATGCGCCATCACGCAAACTACTCGCGCCGCCGAGATAGCGTAGCGATATGCCTTGCAGTGAAGCGCTAGCGATATTGCTGACCAACGCGGGGTCATAGGCCAAAGCTTCGATGAGCATTGCTTTAGGCTCGACGATTTCAAACAACACGGTGCTCGCTTCAATCACTTGGCCATTGATGGCATTGCTGGCGGCCAAAACACCAGAGACAGGCGCACGCAAAGCTTCGCCCGTGTTGACGCTGGACAGCGCCGCAGCGCGTCCACGCAAGCTATTTAATTCAGCTTCAGCGGCCTGAATTTCTTTACGTGGCACGCTCTGGCTTAATTCTTGCAAACGAGCGATGGTTTGCTGCGCGAGTTGCAACTTGCTGCGGTTCTCGGCCAAATCGGCTTGTTGCTGCGCGAGTTCGTACGCGCTCGCAGCGGGTTTGACCCAAGCTAAGACTTGCCCCTTAGTCACTTTGCTCCCTAGGAGCGGTAAGCCGCCGTCAGGCGCACTGATTCTTCCGCCACTACTGGCTTGCACTCGGCCACCTCGGTTGGGGTCCATGACCACATGGCCATTCAATTCGACTGAACGTGCGGCGGTAGTCTCACTCGACAGCAAGGTGCGGATATTCAAGCGATGTTGCGCTGTTTTAGGTAGCAGTACGCGACCATCGGGTAAACGTTGTGGTTTATCTGTGTTCACTGTCGCTGCAACTGGTGCAGCACCATGATCTTCATCACCGTGCGCCCAAAGCGAACTACTCATCATCGTTAAAAGAGCGAGGCTGATGAGTTTAATTTTGAAAGTCTTTTTGCACGTAATCATGCCTTTGCTCCTGAAGAGTGACCGTTTGAACGACGTTGACGAGCGAGGATAAGTGACAGTGTGGCGACACCAGCCAAACCACCGCCGACCCACCACCACATGTCACCTGAAGCGGAACCGTGCTTTTCATCCAGTACAGTTGCAGGGTTTGCTACTGTTAGTGTGGTTTCAAGCAAATCGGCTTGCTCGCCAGCAATCACAGTAAATACAAGCGCATGTTCACCAATAGCAGCTAAATTCGGTGCTTCAACGCTGTACTCTCCAGGGGCACTGGCTTTGAGCTGTGCTTTGAATGCACCGCTCTCGATTTCAATTTGCGCTTTTTCAATCGGCGTATTGTCGCTGTAGCGATCTAAATAGACTTGCAAAGTATTGCCCTTCATTTGTGCCAAAAGCTCGAAATCATCTGATTTAGCTTCGGCTGTGGGCGTGCCGGTACTGCTCACTGCGGTAGGTTTTGCATCGCCGCTGTGATCTTCATCGCCGTGCGCAAAAACAGTATTCATAGCGAACACCACACTCATCATGCTCAAACCGAGCGATAGCAATATTTTTTTTGGGGTCATGGCAAAATTCCTGCGGCTTGATTAACTCGGGAAATGGCGCGATCAACTGCGAGGCGGGCGCGGGCGTGTTCAGACTCGGCGGCAAATCGCTCTTGCAAGCTTTTAAGCTGAGTCGTCAAATCGAATTGCCCCTGCTTGAAGCCTTTAGCTATCCACTGCGATCGTTCATTCGCTAATTGCAATTGCTCGGCGGCAATGTCTTGCGCGGCACGGCTTTGCAGTAGCTCTAATTGCGCGGTTTTATAGGCATTGGCCAGCTGCTGTTTTTCATACTCAAGCGTAGTTTTAGCTTGGATGAGTTCGGCGTTAGCTGCTGTGATGCGTGGTCGATTGCGCGACTCGGAACCAAATGGGATTTTGATGCCCAGTTTCAGCCGACCCCGATATGCTTCGTCCGCAGCGTCTTTTTCCGAGGTGTACGTCAGAGCGATTTCTGGCGCATTGCGCGTATCGCCCGCAGCTTGCTGCAGTTTGGCCTGTGCGCTATTCGCAGTTAAGCCCAAGCTGGCAAGCAGAGGATGCTCGCCAGAACGTTCTTGCAGCTGTTCGGCCTGTTCTGGCAAAGCAGCGCCTCGGCTCAGTAAGGCAAAGCCTTGCTGTGCTCGCTCGAATGCAAATTGGGCAATACCGACTTCTTTTTTAGCCTGCAAAACCGCAATTTTGCTGAGTCTGTCATCTGTTAGCGCTAAATCACCCGCCTTAACGCGTCGACTGACGTCAAGCGCCAGATCTTGTTCGGCGGCTAATTTTTTCTGGGCCAGCTCAACATCCAATTGGGCAAAACGGGCTTCCCACCAAGCTTCCCGCAACGAGCCAGCTAAGGCCAGTCGCGCAAATGCAGACTCACCGGCAAAAGCAGCTTGCTCAGATTGAGCCACATTAGCGGCGCGTTCTCGTTGGCCGTACAACCAAATCGGCGTGGATAGCTCCACCTCCCATTCACGGCGTCCAGTATTGTCGTTGAGTTGATCGGTAGTATGCGAAATGCCAATACTTGGCGGCTCGGGCGTCCAAGCCTGGCTGGCATTCAGTTCGGCGCTATACCGCTCGTTTTGCGCATTTCGCGCTGGAGCTTGTACAGACCAAGCTTGGTCAAGTGCTTCGCGTAATGTTGCGGCTTGTACCGTGGGGATTAAAGTCGGCAGCAGAAATAAGCTTGCCAACGCGCACGCTTGCAATGTCTTAACAGACATAATGAATCCTTGTTGAGTGGAAAACGTAGGCAATACGTTCCAGCGCAACCTGGATTGACTGCAAAAAATAGCCCGCAAAATGAAAAGCACGAATACGTGTAATTCAGTCTACAGCCAGCCCAAAGACTAGCTAAATTGCTATGGCTTGCAGCAAAGAGGGGTTAGGGTCGCGCCAGAGTTAGGCGCGAAAGAAAGGCGGGCGTAACGGAGGGGGTATATTCACGCTAGATAAAATAGACAACTTAGCGGCATTTTGCACTGAACGTAGCGGTGCAATCATTGTGACATAAGCAAATAGCGGCACAGCCGAAGTGCAAGTGTTGCAGTGACTACCTTGGCTCTTTTTACTATCCGGCGAATGATGGTCTTTCACCTTAGCGTCATCAGCAGGGCCATGATGATCAACGCTCACAACCATTTCATTGTGATAGTTCGAGTGATTATCTTCCGTCGACGGAAACTCCTTCGCCGCAGCCACGCTCAGTGACAGCGCGAACGAAATAAACATCAAAAGAAAAATGCGGAAAATTTGCACTATTTGCAACGCAATAAAAATTGATGATCAAAGTTTAGTGCATATTTACAATTAAGAGCAACTCCAATTTGTTCTTGGATAACAAGAATAAGTCTTAAATTGTAGTCGAGATGCTATTTATGATTTGATTGGGGAGTGGCTGCAAGGGGCTTTGTTGCATAATCCCACTCGGAAGCAAATCAAACGTTTTTGCCATCACTCGCTCGCCCAAAGCGCTCACACGCCTCGATTGCGGCATTGCCTATTTCGCTGCCCGGTGCTTTCGACTTCCAGGGCTGGCCATTTTTACGCGCCGGGATGATCGGCACATGAGCTTATCGCCAACGCTGTTGTCGGTCACTTCAATGGCCCTGATTTCCAGCGTTTCAGCATCAATAGTCAGATCAACCTTTCGCCATTGTCGGCGGTATTCCGCACCGTGTTTTTTACGTTTCTATTCGCCTTCGCCCAAGAATTTGATACCAGTGCTGTCCACTAGTAAGTGCAGGGGCTCGTTGCGACGTTGGTAGTAAATTTGCCCCCTTGAGCGTGCTTTGGCGGCGGCTGATCGTGCTGCGATTGGGAAACTCCCAGTCCAGATTAGCCAGCTTGAGCAAGCTATGCACGATGCCGGTATTTTGCCGTCCTGCGAGGTTGCATAGGCATTTGATGCTCAGGCAGAACTTGATTTCGGTATCAGTATATCGTCGTGGTCGGTCATTCTCACCACTCGGATCTGCAAACCATTGCATGTCCTTGTTGAGCCAGATCATAAAGGAGCCACGTGCCTTGAGCGCGGCATCATAACTAAGACCAGTTGGTCGTGCGATAACGTAGTTTTGGTTTCTTTGTAGGGGAAGGTTCGGTCGTCATGACCGAAGCTTACAGCAGGTGGTGCGGGGTTATGCAACAAAGCCATCCAGAATAAAAATCGATTAAATAGCACTCAATAAGCTGAATTTGTTGATGTTTTTAACTTTGTGATATGATTACACTGTAATCAAATTGGGTGCGAGTGATATGCTTAATGCAATAGAAAATTCATCGAGCTCTCTGTCTGGACGTCGCAGGTCAAAGCAAGTGCTTGACGCTCAACACACTTATCGAACCCGTAAACGTAATTCCGGTTTTCGTCGCATTCAAGAATGGGTACCCGATGAAACCTTGGTTCAGCTCCGAAAAATTGCTCAAGATACGGGTCTAAGCAGAGCCCAGTTGTTGGAGCAGTTGGTGGCCTGTGCGTTTTCTGGAAGAATTGAAATTAAAGGGGTGAATGATGACAACCGGTAGCAAAATCGAATGGACAGAAATGACCTGGAATCCAACGGTTGGGTGCACGAAAATATCGCCAGGGTGTAAGCATTGCTACGCAGAAGTGATGTCTGAGCGCTTGAAAGCCATGGGAACCCCAGGCTATGAAAACGGATTTGAATTGAGGCTCCTAGAAAATAGACTCGAAGACCCACTGTCACGTAAAAAACCTACGGTCTATTTTGTTAATTCAATGTCTGACCTTTTTCACGAAGATATTCCCTTTGAATTCATCGATAAGGTGTTTGCAACGATTCGTCGGGCACACTGGCATACGTTTCAAATTTTGACTAAACGTGCAGATCGACTTGCTGCGTACTTCCATGGCAAAAAAGCGCCTGAAAACGCTTGGCTTGGCGTCTCGGTCGAGGATCAAAAATACGGTTTACCCAGGATTGATTTTTTACGACAAGTAAATGCAACAGTTAGATTTCTTTCTGTTGAGCCTTTACTGGAAGAGCTTGGCAGCATAGACCTTACGGATATACACTGGGTAATCGTAGGTGGAGAGTCAGGCTCAAGAGCACGCCCTATGAAAGCAGAATGGGCAGAGTCGGTCCAGTTACAATGTGAGGAACAAAACGTTGCCTTCTTCTTTAAGCAATGGGGAGGCTGGGGTGCCGATGGCAAACGCCGTGCAAAGAAACATAACGGCAGGCAGCTGAAAGGTCGGACATTTGATGAAATGCCCACAGGAGTTCATCTTTAACGATGGCAAGGCGTCACTATAGCTATAAGAATGGCCCCGCAGAAATTCAATCTCACAGTATTGCCAAGCATAGGATTTTGCAATCTTATTTGGCCGCCTACTATCAAACGCTTGTAGGTGGACGAACGCGAGAGGAGTTTAAACTTACCGTCATTGATGGCTTTGCTGGTTGTGGCCGATATGTATTAAAAGACGGCAAAAAATTTACCGACGGTTCTCCTCTGATTTTATTGAGGGCGGCCAAAGAAGCTGAATACAAAATCAATAAAGGTCGTCAAAAGCCAGTCAATATTGACATCACTCATTTCTTTATTGAAGCAGATAAACATGGCTACGACTTGCTTAAGCAGGTTTTGACTGAAGAGGGCTACGGCAACGAAATTGGTAAATCCATTCAGTTAAGTCATAGCAAGTTCGAAAATGAAATGAGTAGCATACTCAATTTTGTACGGTGCAAAACACCACGCAGTGGGCGATCGATTTTTGTCCTTGACCAATACGGCTATAATCAAGTCCCACTGCCTCAACTCCAGCAGATCCTTGCTCTTCCAAAAGCAGAGGTGATTCTAACGTTCGGTGTCGATTCACTGCTCAACTTCGCTAATGATGCTAGCTTCAAAGATCAATTAGACAAAATTAATATGCCTGATATTTTTGCAGGCAGATCATTGGATGAAATCAAAGCGTGTGAGCGTGACTGGCGACTTTTTGTACAAGCCTGTTTGTATCAACATTTAGTTGCAGGATCGGGTGCGAAGTACTTTACGCCATTTTTCATCAGGAATAATGATGGGCATGGCGACTACTGGTTGCTTCACCTTTCCCAGCATCCACGTGCCCGCGACGTTATGACCGAAGTACATTGGCAGAACAGCAATTACTTTGTGCATTATGGCGGAGCTGGACTTGATATGTTCCAAATGAACGGATATGACCCGACTTATGATGAAAATTTAAGTGGGCAATCGCCACTTGACTTTGTATTTGACGATGTTGCTCGCAAGGCAAGTATCAACATAATGACGGAACAGTTGGCGCGCATTCTTCATAAACAAGAATACGGCGTGTCATTTGATGAGCTTTATATGAGTACATGCAATAGCACGCCGGCAAGCCAAGCAATTTATAAAGAGACTCTGGGTGAACTGCTTGCCTATAAGCAGATCCAAGTCATGACTGCTGACGGTGGCTTCAGGCACTCTTCGAACAGAATTGTTGCTACTGATCGTATTGTGCTACCGCGGCAAATGAATTTCTTGTTATGACAACGAGGCTTCTGAATCAACCGAATAAATCATGCTGCGTATCTTCACTGACTGGCATTGATTTAGGCGTAATCCGTTTTTGCCGCAGCATTTCGAAGAGGTGTGCAGCTGCTTTACGTGACAGCTGAACGGCCTTGCTTGATGGGTTGGAGACAGCAAAGAATAGTGCAAACAGTGGAGCACCTTCAGTAGGTAGCATAATGGGCGGACTAACCCATCCAGCAAAGGTTTGAGCTAAACGTTGATGCACCCAGGTCGCAATATCATTAGGTGTTGCATGCCGCTCACGAGTCTTGGTGTCATTTTGGGCGAAAAAATCTGTCGCTGAACGTTCCGAGTAAAAATCATCTCGCCAAGCTGTGGTGCCTAGTACTTGATCTAAAGCGGCAGCTTTGCCATCATCCACATCCGCATAATCATTAGCAGCTTGCCGGTAAATGGCACTCAACGGAAACAAGTACCATACATCTAAAGCCTGGGTGGCCGCAATCTTTTGGACCGTCTCCCAATGTACACTCATACCATAAGGGTCAAGAAACAAGACTCCCCTGGTCGATTTCCAGTTGGTAGACTCCAAAATTTTGTCGAGTATGATATTGCAATCACCATTGTGAATGGTAAGTTGTTGTTCGGGATATTGGCTAGCCAGTTGCTTCAAACTTTCGACGTGACTGTTTTTTAGTTCGACCAAATGGATTTTATCAAAGTGAGGAGCCGACTGAATTGCACGCAACGCCGAGCCTTCGATAGTCATTCTTCCTTGGTGTCCAACTTTAATGTCGCACTGTCCAGTTCCTGCAAATGCATCAATGTAAATTCGTCTAAATGGCCTGTCTTTTGAGGGTTGGTGTTGCAAAGCAGTGTTGAAAAAATTCAAATACCTACCAAGCATGTCAACTTTGATAAAAGTCCAGGGCCCACCAAAATGATGCTTCATTTCTTACCTAAAGGTTGAGTCGATAATAAGGGTATAGCATGCCAGCAACCCTTTCGCTTTTAATGCGGTTGTAGGTTTTACACTTATAAAGTGGTGGCTATTGCAGCCATAACCATCTACGAAATCAATTAACGACTTCGGATATTTTCTTTAATGCAGAAAACAATCGACACGATGCGAGACGTAAAATCTCTTCTACATCACTTATGTTTGCACCGTGATTTACACAAACATCATTTAGTGGTTGCCCATTAAAAAAATCTACTAAGGCTCTCATTGTTGCTCTTTCCACGCTTCTAAAATCAGGTAGTCCATGCTGCTTTAGCGTAGCCGTAACTACATCAAAGTCCATGCCATGAGTTCCAGCAAAGGTACTATGGCAGCCCTTGGAGTCGGAGTACTGATTTAGGATTTGTTGACCCCACCAAGGGTTTGGTATCCCACCTCTTAATGGAGCTTCCGAACGTAATTCACGATCATTCGGGCGCTGTATTTGCGCAATAGCAGTAGCTGATGAGTTAAAGAGCAACGAGAGTGCAATAATATAATGCTCTGTATCTTGAGCTGCGCGATTGTGTACAAATAATTTTCTAAAGTCGAAGATATCAAAAGATGTTGTTCGTGTATTCAGTTCGGTAAATTGATCTTCCCAGAATTCAGGTATTTCTTCTTTAAATCGATCATATAAGTTTCTTCCTGTTTTTTCATTCTCAATATATTGTTGAGCAAGAAATTTAAATTCTATTAGCGAGGATATTTCCTCTAATTTGAGCGTGTTAGGCCATGTTAACAGCCACTCTGAGATTTCGGCATAACGTTGGATTACCGACTCGGCCTCATCAAGAGATTCTGGGCCTGGCGGGATAAGCACATCAGTATGAAGAGTTGCCAATTTTGGTTCGAAATCAAATGCAGCTTCCGTTGTTCTTCGTAATTTAAAACGGTGTTTGAAACACCAATCAATGCCGAGTAGTTGATGTGATCGTCGCCAATAAGATATTCCATGCTCTTTCTCATCTTGTGAAATGCAGCTTGTACAAAACCAAGCACCTTGTTTATGAAGGCGTTGACTGGAGCTGCTTAAATATTTTTGAAAAGTTTCTTTAGACTTTTCTTTTTCACTGATATTGTCAAATGGGTGGCTAAAAGGAAATAAAGTGTGCTGCTGCAAAAAATCTTCTAGTGGCATTCGACTAAATTTAGAGAGAATATAAATTTTTGATGTCCCTCTTTTTTTTAAGCTAATATCGTTATTATTTCGATCATAAAACTCGCGTAATTCATTAATGGTATGCGCTGAACTCGGTAGGTGGTTAAAAAAACGTATTCTTCCTCGCCAACCAATTATGTATTCATCTGGATATAATTTTGGAATATTCATATTATTTAATTTTGTAGTTTAATGTTTATTTTTCGATGTGTTGACGATGGATGCCACTTTCTCTATCTTAACGGAAGGTATTCCTGCTTGCCTCATCACACGCCAAATGCGCACTTCACCAAATTGCTCCCATTGTTGGTCAATAGTCCATTGAATACGGCGGGTTTGAAATTCATCAAAATTCTCAGCGTACTTGAAAACAGCAGCCATTGTTTTTGGGATTTTATCTTTATATCGATAGATCCAATCCTTCTTACCAATCCTACGTTCTAGCTCAGCAATGGAAATTCGAATGGGAGGTGATGCCCGCATGATTTCTTCTGCCTTATTGATGATTTGCATTGCACACTCGTCATCAATTCTCGCCCAATCTAAGCGAGGTTTTCTCTTTCTTGTGCTAGAAAGCGATTCTGCTTTTTCGGTCGAGTAGCTTTTTCTTTTCAGCTTAGTGGTAGGTGACAAAGGCTTACGGGAGAGCGTTGATGGCTTCAAGTGCCACGGTGCTTTCAATTCAAATTCGAGCGCAAGGCTGGCAACTGTTTTTGGGTCGATGTTGAGCAGTCGGCTAATTTCTCTTAGGCTTTTACCATCTGCAATCAGGGAAGTTAATTTTGGAGCAAGCATTGGCCCATAAGACAATAACCGCGGTTCACTGATATCCTGTGTGATTGAATCAAAATTACGTGTATAGGTATAACCACAACTGCATTGAAATACGGCTACTAATTTCCCGTGATTTTTGTGGGTTGTAATTTTCGTGATGGGCTTTTCTATATTGTGATTCGCAATCGGATTCAAGCATGGCCAAGGCCCAAACCCAAAGGGGGGAGTCTTTAGCTCGAATTGTTCCAAGAAATATTGTAGTAGTAAATGAAAGAGTGGATGGCTTGTGGTTCGCTGTTTTCTGACCAATTTATTAAGCCACGAATCACATGAATTACCGACAATGCTTCCATTGGGCAAGCAACTTAGAGTTTCATCTGTGCACTCATGGAATTTTTGATGGAGCAATTTTTGGTTTATTGTGTGGAATGACTTAGCAAAACCAGTTTCTATTAATTTATTATGATAATAGCTAGTCCATTCTTGAGCATTTTTCGCTTCAGGTGGATCTTGTAATAATTTAACACTTCTTTGAGTAAGATCGGTTAATTTTGAAAGCGAATTTTCACTGACTAGTTGAATAACTGAGTGCGCGTTGCTAGGGCAATTTTTGAATGTTGCAGCTATATATTCGTGCCGGCTGTACCTAGCAAATTCAACTTCACTTTTAAGAAGTAGGCATCCATGTGACGGGCAAAGATATGCGCCAGCTAACTGATGATCCCGCCTCCAATAAAGCTCCCCATATTGGTCTTGCATTTCCTGAAGGCAAATCGGACAAAATTGTAACTGAGTAAGCCGATTAATTTGAGAAGTCGTGATGCCTAAGCGTGTGTGAATTCCTACAGAACTCCCTCGCATAGCTCCTCGAATTTGATCACGAATAGTTGCAGACTGGAAAGCAGTCAGGTAATTAAATAAGGTCATTTTTTCAATGACATGATCTTCGCTGAACTCGATTCTGTCAGGAAGATTATGACGGAGGGAGCTAAGGTGTCCAGGCAAATCATAAGCGGCTATGACATGACGGTTTCCAAAGAGAATATCTTGCACATACATCATCTTTGGCAGGCCTAAATGCCGCCGATAACGAGCTAGTAAACTGTAGAGCAGCTCCTCTGGATATGGAGTTGGAAAATAGGCATCCGAGATCATGCTGTTAACTCTATATGCGGTAGTTTCACCAAATTTGCAGCAGATAGAGCATCATATGCCGTTTGTTCACCCGCTTTTTTGGCAACGATATCGCGTAAATCAAGTATTGGCCGAGGCTCTGCTTCGATTGGTTTTGATGGTTTAGGCTTAGCTTTTGTAGTTGGCTTCGATGAGAGAAGTTTCACTGCTTCCGATAACATTAAGAGAATGTCAGCTGATGGGTGCTCATTTACCACTCTTTTGATTACGACCTCTACTATATCTTCTGCAACTCCCAGATTTGATAAGCTAAGACGGACTTTAGAAATGGCATCGTCTCCCGTTTCAACTGGGGCTGTATCCGAGTGAGTTGTTGATGTGATTTCAGGCTTCTGCTCTGATTGCAGAGCAGCAGCCATCACTTGATCAATATGCTGTTGTAATGGCTTAAGGTCGTCATATTTCAGTAAGGCTTTTGTATCATTTTCGCGAAGCGCCTTAATCATGGGGGCAATCATACTAAAATCTTCTGAGGCCACCTTGCGAAGCAATTGTGTCGTAATAACTTCTGGACTTTCACGAATTTCGCTAATGCTAATAAGTCGCATTTGTGCCAGTATGAATAGTTTTACAACCACATCTACAATGCCTTGGCTTTCATCGTAAAGTACATCTCGAATTTCAGGGCTAATTGGCGTCGCCGTATTTGTCCATTGATATTGCCAAAGTTGATCAATAAAATGATCCCAAGTTTTTCCTTTTGGTAGGTTGTCCCAGTTAAGTGACCCTAAACCATTTGCGCGTCTTGCATGTCTAAAATTGTCTTGTAGTAAACTGGTTGCACTAGACGTTCCAATTAAAATAATTGGCACGCCAATTGTATTAACTAATGTAACGAGAAAATTGAGTAAAGCTTCTGAACTCAGTTTTGCATGGTGTAAATGTTGTATTTCATCGATGATAAGAACGCCAAGAGCATGTAAATTTGCTATGTGCGCCATATGTACCATCATTTCATCAATGCTAGAACGTGTTTTCCCATAGTGTTTTAGATAATTCGTACCAAGAATTCTATCAATCGAAGCGAAAAAATTAATACAAAGTTGCTTTGGAGAACCATGAAATGGGCAGTCCAATTTGAGCCAAGTAAGCTGATTTAGTGAGAAGGGCTCATCATGATGAATTTTTTGCGGAATTTGATGAAGAATTTTCTCTATCGATCTTGATTTTCCCATGCCAGAACAACCAATTAAGGCAAAACTCATGGCTGTATTTTCGACGGCATAAAGAGTTGAAGCCATTAAATCATTGGCTTCGATCCTTTCTAGGCCATTTTGCAAATGATGAATATAGTCGTGAGTTAGTGGATTTCGTCCAATGTACCCTTGTCGAAGTAGCATACCAAAGCGTTCTGCCAATTGAATTTGCCGTTGCATAGGTTCGAAATACCTTGTTAGGCGTAGAAGGCAGTGTTTTCTTACATAGTGAGGGTGTTGGCGTTCTTTTTCATGAAATATTGGGCGCGCTTCAAGGGCTTGTATAAGCTCCATTTGTGTTTGCAGTGCTGGAAGCCGAGAGATAAAGGGATTCCCATCATATTCAGGTAGCATGCCTTTTGTGCTATGTTCTTTAGAGGTCATTTTTTGGCTCCTTAGTTTCCAGCTCCAATTTTGATCTAATCTCCAGAATGTCTGGCTCTGAATAAATATCAATAGAAGGGAAAGGAATTACTTTCGCGGATGTTTCTTGTACGGTTTTGTCGTCGCCGAGACGGAATGCCTCTGAGGCTCGGTTATGCTCTTTTTCCTCTGCACGATGACCCCTAATTCCAGATGTACGAGCCAGATCACTTTCTGAACTTTTTTGTCGTTTAGCTGTAGCATTTGCCACGACTTTTTGAAAATTTGTTGTTAAATCTGCTTTTGCTGTTTTTTGGTTCTTTTGATGGCTGGCAGATTTAGATTTCTCTAGGTGTTGTCGCTGGGCGATTTCCCATTCAGATAAATCGCGATCAGCTCGGCTACGATCGGTGAGATTGCAAATTAAAAATCCGTTTTCAGCATCAGTATCGTGCAGATAAATCGTATTTCGCTCACGTGGATCATAACTAATAGTTACTTTCCAGCGACCATATTGTCTTGCACGATCCAACCATTTTTTCTCTAATGCCATGCCACAGATGTAGTAACTTCCATTATGGCGAATACCCATCTCAGTAACAGTTGCTGTTGCAGTTGGTAGCAAGTTAAAGCGGACTCCATCAATTGGGTAGACGCGCAATTTCCCACTTCGATTTTTAACCCCCCATTCCCATAAGTCTGTAGGAACGGCAAGTACTTCATCGGCGACAAGGTCACTATCTTTGTCGTAATTTTTTAGTTCATGGTAATTGTTGTAATACAGAATATCGGCAATAATAATTTGAGTAAATTCATCTAAATCAAGAACTGCATCTAGGCGATAATCTTGTGCCCCACGCTGCCGAAAGTCACTCTCAATGTAACCTGGGACATAGGCTTTGAATTTTGCAGGGAGTAATTGAAAGCGCTTTTCTACGATGCCTTTCCAGTCTGCGCGATATGGCGCTGCATTTTCAATAATAAGATTATAGTTATTTGCAAGTGTTTCTATATAATGACTCGCAATCTCACCACGGTCACCAAGCAATGTGGCTGGCAGGTGATTGCAAGGCCAATCTTCAGCCGAAATATCAATACCAAAACGCTTGCAATATGAAACTTTATCGTCGGCTGTATTGGCGAGAGCCATCATTGCACCAACCCAAGAAGGTCCTTCTAAGCCTACGTACAGACCTACGATCATACGGCTAAATACATCGATAACTATATAAAGAACTGGCCGACCAATAATACGATCTCGATTTTGCCGAGAAACTAGATAGACATCAGCAATAGTTGCATCGATTTGAAAACGAGCGCCAGGACCCCAGACATCAGTATTAGACGAACTGATGTATCCGCGCATATCTTTGTCATATATTTTCTTGCCGACTCGTTGCCGTTTTATATCAAATTTATTATTTTCTTTTTCATACCAATAACGAAACTGGACAAGACTAGGCACTGCAGTTTGTTCAGTAGGATCTGCGTAACTATGGATGACTTCGCCAGTTTCAGTATTGATATGGCGTTCTAAGAAGAAATCCTTGAGCATTTCATCATAAGCACCTGATAGTGAATGCTTTTTGTTTTTAACGTAGTGACGTTGTATTGCTATGTTAAATACTTTTCTAATGCCTTCTGAAACATTAATTCCTACGTCATCATCATATTTACGAGGCCGTCCTAGCTTTGCACCCGTTTTCGATGTCCGTAGCTGTCCTTTAGCGCCTGATTTTTTATAGTCAGGCAATAAAGAGTTTATATGTTGCCCTCGCTGCCAGAAGCGGCGAAGGTATTTATAAACAGTTTTGTGCGTTGTGCGGTGTTCTTTACAGGTTTGTAGGATTAAAGGCCCACGTTGATAATCTAAGTAAATGTTTGGAACACTCTTTACTAAGGGTTGAATAATTTTCCATGCATGATTGCGTGCGACAATATGTTTTTCGGGTATTTTGTCTTCTCTGATCAAAACCGCTAATGGATCAGTCTCCATTAATTGGGCATTGCCTTGCTGAAGATCGACGAGAAGTTGAGTACGAGGAATAAGCTCAGGCTGAGCAAAAGGGTCGTGGATATCAATGATGAACGCTCCGTCACTATCTGGACTTAGCCAAAGCACGCGGATAGTTCTATTTGCATCTCCGATATATTGAAGAAGGTCGTTGCTCAAAATCATGCGACTTTCCATGATGAGCCTCCTTTTTGTGCCACTTGTATTTCGCCTACCTGAATTTTAGATGCCGAAAAAGGTTGATCCATGTTGATTGACACTACTTTTGTTGCGATCAAATGGCGAAAAACTGTTAAGCCTTCACCTGAACTAAAGTTATATTGGGTTTCAAGTGCGTGCAGTAATTGTTTAAGAGGGGTGCTGTTTGGTAAGGCGCTCAGCATTGATAAAAAGTGGCTGCATCTGTCATCCCAATATCCATCGTATTGGACTACTTGCTTATCGAACGTATACATCTCTCGAGCCCAAGCGATGTTCGCTATACGTTGTTTTGGGAGCTCTTTTTCAGTTGTGATGCTCCAGTCGGTCTTTTCAGTTTGTTGAGCCCAATAGCGCCGCTCGATTTCTAATTTTTCAATTACTCTGGGGTCGTCTAGCGTTGAACTCTCTTTAACTGCTGAGGCAAAAGGGGCGCGCTTTAATGAATGATGGAAATCGATTAGCACATCGCTGGTCATCACGATGTCGACCCTTGTTCTGGGGTCTTTGGGATGAGCAACACCCATTGAGTCTGCTATTTGGCGGGTGATGTCCCGATCAAGTGGGAATTGTTCGCGAATGTCGGCAACAGCGTCAGACCAGTCCAACAAAATAATAAGGTTTCGCTCAAGGCCTGAAAGTGCGTGATGAAGTCTCTTGTTCTTTATGCCTGGAACACGAGTAGCAAGACCTTCTGAAGGGACGTCCTGAATAGTTAACCACGGTTTATAGTCCGCTCCCGTACCTAAACCTCGTCCTTCTTTAATGAAACGAGCAAGCTTCTGCTCGTCGAACTCATATTTGCGCTTTGACATAAAGAAAATGGCCCATAGAGATGCTGTACAACAGCAGTTTGCCTATGAGCCATGATACAACTTTATTGTTTATGATACATCTTTATTATTAATGATAGGACTTTATTATTAGTAGACATAAGTCGAATGAGATCGCTGCGGATTTACTCAACTGTCACCGACTTAGCCAGATTGCGGGGTTTATCGACGTCGGTGCCTTTGCGGTGCGCGGTGTGGTAGGCGAGCAATTGCAGCGGGATCGTAAATACGATCGAGGCAAGCGGACCGGTGTTGACGGGCAGGATCAGCGCTGACTTGACGTAGGGCAATGCCGCTTCGCAGCCCGGTTCGGCGATCAGGTAAATTTGCCCGCCGCGCGCTTCGACTTCGCGCAGATTCGACATCAGTTTTTCAAACAGCACGTCATTGGCTGCGCAAACGATGACCGGCATGTTTTCATCGACCAGCGCCAAGGGGCCGTGTTTGAGTTCACCTGCGGCATAGCCTTCAGCGTGGATGTAGGCGATTTCCTTGAGTTTGAGCGCGCCTTCGAGCGCGATCGGGAACAGCGTATTGCGCCCCAGATACAGCGCATGATCATGATGCGTCAGCGCGTGCGCCCAGTTTTCCATTTCAGCTTCTTGCGTCAGCACGGCGCTGATCATCGCCGGCAGGCGCGGTAGCCAGTTGGCCAGCTCGGTCAATTGTTCCTTGCTTAAAGTTTGTCGCGCCTGAGCCAGAGTGCCTGCCAGCACATACAGCGCGGCGAGCTGGGTCGTGAACGCTTTGGTTGAGGCAACGCCGATTTCAATGCCGGCTTGCGTCAGCAGCGTCAGGTCGGCTTCGCGGGTCAGCGTTGAATGCGCAACATTGCACAGAGCCAGAATCTTGACTTCACCACGCTCTTTGGCGTTGCGAATGGCGGCAAGCAAATCGGCCGTTTCGCCCGATTGCGAGATCGCAATAATCAGCGTTCCGCGTTGTTCCAGCCCCTGGCTATAGCGGTATTCGCTGGCAATGTCCACGCTGACTGGCATTCCGGTGTATGCCTCTATCCAGTATCGGGCAACCAGCCCGGCGTGATAGCTTGAACCACAGGCTATGATCCGAATGGCCGTGGCGTCACTGAGAATTTGCTGCGCCTGCTCGCCAAACAACGCCGGATCAAATCCCTGACTGAGCACGGCACTGAGCGTATTGGCGAGCGCAACCGGCTGTTCGAAAATTTCTTTCTGCATATAGTGCCGGTACGGCCCCAGATCGGCCGAATCGCTGCAAACATCGAGCATCCGTGCAACACGCTCTGCGCGCAGCCCCTGCTGATCCCAGATCTGTACTTCAACCCCGTCGAGCAAAGCCAGGTCGCCTTCTTCGAGGTAAATCATTTTTTGCGTCAATGGCAGTAGCGCGGCGATATCGGAGGCAAAAAAACTTTCCTGAAAACCCAGACCGATCACCAGCGGGCTGCCCTGCCGCGCGCAAATCACCTGCCGCGGGTTGGCGATATTAAGTACGCCAATGGCAAAGGCGCCTTTGAGCTGGGCAATCGAGCGCCGTACGGCAGCCAGAAAGTCTGTATCGCGTTTTAATTCGTATGAAATCAGATGGGCAATCACTTCGGTATCGGTATCCGAGCTGAATGCATAACCAGACTGGATGAGTTCGTGTTTGAGCTCGGCGAAGTTTTCGATGATGCCGTTATGCACCACCATCACATTATCACCGCCCAAATGAGGATGTGCGTTGGCTTCGGTGGGCGCACCATGCGTCGCCCAGCGAGTATGGGCAATGCCAACCCTGCCATCGGTCTGACTGGATTTTTGTGCCAGATCGGCAACCCGGCCGGCCACCCGAACACGATTCATTACAGGGGTATTGCCTTGTAAATCAATAACAGCAATACCACTAGAGTCATACCCTCGATATTCAAGCCGAGACAAGCCAGCCAGTAGCATCGGAACGACGTTTCGGGTCGAGATAGCACCAACGATTCCGCACATAAATCCATATCCTTTTAAATTTGATGCATTGCATCAAAGATGATGGATTAATTCGGCCAGACTGTCGCTATGGAAAATACCTTATACGCCAAATGCAAACCTTTTTCGTTCGCGTGACCGTTTGACGGATGGCGCTATTAAATTCGGGCGCGCTCACTACAGTGAATTAAAGGTTGATGCGGGTTGGAGCGTTGTTATGGCCATTCATTTACTCAGTTTGGGCGTCGTCGGAGTGCGTTTACTCGACCGGATCTTGACCGCTCAGGCGACCTACCCCGAAGAGCTGGCAGATCAGATTATTGATGAAATCAATCAGTATCTTTGCCGCGCGCCAGAAAACGAAAAAGCGCTGCTCTTCAATTTGGCCTGCGAGATTCACGAAGCCTTGTCTAACCGCTTCGGGCGGGTCGATTCGCCTCAGGCGCGGCAAGATGTGTCGCAAATGATGGGTTTACTGATTTATCGTGCCAAAATGAGCGCAGGTCAGGGACGATAAACCCACAACCGTCCAATCAGTTCCGCCACCCGTTCGCCGCTTGCGTTAAGCTACTCACTGGTTCACCTTCCGACGATATAAATTTACCCATGAAATTCAAAACCACCGAACTCATCGAGCCTCTGGTTGCACTGGGGGCTTTGCTTTTATTGTGCCTGATCGTTTTTTCAATACTCAAACCATTTCTGGCTGCCAGCCTGTGGGCAGCCATTCTGGTCTTGAGCACTTGGCATCCCTACCTGTTTCTGGTCAAAAAGCTCAATGGCCGCCGTGCTTCGGCTGCAATCTTGCTGCTGGTGATTCTTTGCCTGTTTTTGCTGCTTCCCGCCCTGTACGCCGCGAGCGACTTTGCCCGAGTCGGTGTGGCCTTTATCGGCGAAGTCAAAACCGGCTTTGAAGCAGGCTGGCCTGCCCTGCCTGACTGGTTAAGCCATCTTCCGCTGATCGGCGTCCCGATCAACGAGTTCTGGCAAGGTCTGGGGTCGCAAGATGAAGCCACCATGTCGATGATCCGCAGCCTGATCGGCCCGGCGGCGCAATGGGCATTGCTGGTTGCCAGCCAGATTGGCAGCAGCATCGTGGTCATGTTGATGAGCCTGTTTATTGCCTTTTTCATTTATCTTGATGGCGAACATATCCGCGACTGGGTCAAAGGCTTTCTGGAGCGGATTGCAGGCGAGCGTAGCGTTCACCTGTTCGCAGTTTCAGTCGTATCAACCAAGGGCGTCGTTTATGGTTTTCTGGGCACCGCCATCGTTCAGGCCATGTTATCGCTACTGGCGTATCTGATTGCAGGCGTTCCCAATGCGGTGTCACTGGGGTTTGCCAGCTTTATTCTGGCTTTATTACCCGGTGGCCCCGTATTGCTCGGTCTGCCAGCTGCGGCCTGGCTCTATCATCAGGGCGAAATCGGCTGGGCGATTTTTATGGCCAGCTGGATGCTGCTGGTCGTGAGCTCGGCCGACAATGTGATCAAGCCTTTGCTGATCGGTAAAGGCAGTAATCTGCCTTTTATTCTGATCCTGTTCGGCGTACTCGGCGGCGCAATCGCTTTCGGCATGCTGGGCGTGTTTATTGGCCCTGTGTTGCTGACGGTCTTTTACGAAATCGCCCGTTCCTGGATTTTATTCCCCAGCACACTGCCACCGGCAGCCACGATCAACCCTGTTGATGATGCATCCACAGCAGAATAAATCGCTACAAAGCCCGGCCTCACCGGGCTTTGTAGCTTTTGTTCAATCACAATCAAACCTGCAATACACCAGAACCCAGCAGTGACACTTTGGCCTTCAGGTGCAAATCAAGTTTGTTATCAATCTGCAAGAATAGAATCGATAAGCGGCTGAGTATTCGTTCAATCGTGTGCCCCTGCTCGATCCTGACGTCAAAAGGCAAACGGGCTCCACCGGCCAGATAGCCAGTTGCCAGATTCAACGCGGCAGTCCCGTCGCCAAAATTTTCATAAATATTGAAATGATCCGCGATAAAACTGCGCATCGTGATCAAATCGCCTTCGCGATGCCAAATCACCGCTTGCGCCACCTGTTTCGGACTCTGTGCATAGTCAGCCAGCAAGGCCGGATGAGGACGAGCTTGTAGCACAACTTGCCTTGACCTGACCTGAACCATCAACTGCTCCAATCCCGTATCAACCAGTTGCAGCGGCGCAATAATGGCGTGACTTTCGATTCCCAGTGCATAGGCAATGTCTACCTGACCTCGGATTGAGGGGCGGGTACAACCGGCAACGCACTGCAAATCGATGCTGCCATTAGCAAACAGCAGGGAATAATGCCCGCTTAAACAGTGCAACTTGAACCGGGTTTCCGAATTGGACTGTTGCATCACGGCCGCAGCGCCCAGCAACCCCTTTGCTGAAAACGGCAGCGAAAATTGTGGATGATAAAACCTGACTTCACCTGATGCGCGATGCAGAAATGCGACCTCGGACGCATTCATCTGATATGCCATCATCTGCAAAGTCGCTTCATCAGGCCAATCGGGCACATCAAACACAATCAGCGGGTCACCCGCCCAGGTTTTTTCGGCAAAAACACTGGTCAGAAAGAAGGGGTATGCGGTCATGGCGATTTCCGTGGAAAGTTTCTGCGCGATTTGATCGGCAGAGATCGCGAGTTTTTGATAGAATGTGCGAACTTTTTGTCTTGAATTTGCCTCCATTGGATTGCCATGTCTGTGATCGAACCTATTGCTGAAAAGGATCTACCGCTCAAGCGTGATTTGGATCTACTCGCCGCCTTGTTGTCTGACACTATCCGCGAACAGGCCGGTTCGGCCACCGCAGAACAAATCGAGTCGATTCGCGCACTCGCATTTCGCTACGTTCAGGCTCACGACCCCGACGCGGGCAAAGCCTTGGCGCGCTCATTGTCGACGCTGGATATGCCGACAACGATGGCGCTGGTTCGAGCGTTCAGCTATTTCTCGCACCTGTCCAATATAGCAGAGGATTTGCACCACAATCGCCGCCGCCGCGCACACAAAATCGCGGGTTCAAAGGCGCAGCGTGGCAGCATTTCTGCGGTACTGGAAACACTGACCGACCGCAATGTCAAAGCATCAGAAATTCTCGCCATGCTGGCCGAAACGCTGATTGCACCGGTAATGACTGCACACCCGACCGAAGTCAAACGCAAAACCATTCTGGAATGCCACCGTGCGCTGGCCGAGCTGCTCACCGAGCGCGACCGCAACCAGATGACACCGGAAGAAATCGCCGCCAACCAGGAAGCGATGGAACGCGTGATGATCACGCTGTGGCAAACGCGCGAAGTTCGTACTGTCAAACTGACGGTGCAGGACGAAATCGAAAATGGCGCGACCTATTTCCGCAATACATTCCTGCACGAGATTCCCCGCCTGTACCAGGACATGGAAGATCGGCTGTCCGATATGACAGGTGAACAAGTCACCTTGCCTAACTTTATTCAAGTTGGCAGCTGGATCGGTGGCGACCGCGATGGCAATCCATTCGTAACTGCCGATGTGATGCGCTATGCCGTTTCACGCCAGGCCGGTGTCGCGCTCGATTATTACTATCAACAGTGCCTGAAACTCGAAAGCGAACTGTCGATGTCAACGCGTCTGGTTCAGGTCGATCAGGACTTGTCAGCGCTGGCAGCAACCGCCCCCGAAGATCTGGCGCGCAAGTCAGAAGAACCGTACCGACTGGCTGTACTGGCCATTTCGGCACGCATTTTTGCCACTGCGATCAAAATCGGCACTTTCCATCATCAATTGCATGATGTGGCACACGCCCAGCCGTACGACAATGCGGATCAGCTCGCCAGCGATCTGGCCGTCATTTCCCGTTCGCTCAAAGCCCATGGCGCAGCCAAACTGGCCAATGGTCGTTTGCGTCGCCTCAAGCGTGCGGTTTCAGTCTTCGGCTTCTTCCTCGCGCCGATCGACATGCGCCAGTTTGCCGGCCTGCACGAAAAAATGATCAGCGAGTTGTTCAATCGCGCGGGTCTGGAAGAATACATGGCGCTCGACGAAAAGAGCCGTCGCGTCGTTCTGCTGCGCGAACTGGCCAGCCCGCGTCCATTGATTTGCCCACATGATGTCGCTTACAGCCCAGATGTTCAGCAAGAGCTAGATATTCTGAAAGCGGCAGCCGAAATCCAGGCACGTTACGGCGAAGCGGTACTGCCAAACTACATTATTTCGAACTGCGCGTCGGTTTCCGACATGCTCGAAGTGGCCGTGCTGCTGAACGATGTGGGTCTGGTGTCACTGGCGCCTACCGTTCGCAGCAAGGTCAATATCATTCCGTTGTTTGAAACCACCGGCGACTTGCGCGCCAGCGGCGACATCATGACCGAGCTGTTTGCGATCCCGCAATGGCGTCAATTGCTGACGTGCCGTGGCGATGTACAGGAAGTCATGCTCGGCTATTCGGATTCGAACAAAGATGGCGGTTACCTGACTTCCAACTGGGAGCTCTACAAAGCCGAACTGACGCTGGTCGATGTATTTAACAATGCCGGTATCAAACTGCGCCTGTTCCACGGTCGCGGCGGTACGGTTGGTCGTGGTGGTGGTCCGGCTTATGATGCGATCCTTGCGCAGCCGGCCGGTTCAGTGAACGGCCAGATCCGGATTACCGAACAGGGCGAAGTCATTACTGCCAAATATGCCGACCGTGAAGTGGGTCGCCGTAATCTGGAAATTCTGGTTGCAGCAACACTGGACGCCAGCTTCCCGGTGCCGAGCGATACCGATGAAGCGCCACATCGTGCGTTGATGGAGCGCCTGTCGAACGCCGCCTACCGCTTCTATCGCGATCTGGTGTATGCAACGCCAGACTTTATTACTTACTTCCTTGAGGCAACACCGATCAAGGAAATCCCGAATCTGAATATCGGTTCACGCCCTTCAGCACGTCGCAATACCAGCAGCATTTCTGATTTGCGTGCGATTCCATGGGTCTTCTCATGGTCGCAGTGTCGTTTGATGCTACCGGGCTGGTACGGTTTTGGCGCGGCGATCAGCGAATATCTGGCTGAAGCGGGTGACGAAGGTCTGCAAACGCTGAATCATTTGTACAAAACCTGGCCGTTCTTCCAGACAACGATTTCCAATATGGAAATGGTACTGGCGAAATCGGATATCGCAATTGCCGCACGTTACTCGGAGCTGGTACAGGATCAGGACGTTGCCAAGCGTATCTTTGGCCGCATCAAAGACGAGTGGCAACGTTCGGTTGACGCCGTTCTGGCCATTACCGGTCACGAGCAATTGCTCGGCGACAACCCGATGCTGGCACGCAGCCTGGATAACCGCCTGCCTTACCTCGACCCGCTCAACCATTTGCAGGTTGAATTGCTCAAACGCATTCGCGCTGGCGATGACAGCGAAGAATTGCGTCATGCCGTACACCTAACAATTAACGGTGTGTCAGCCGGTTTGCGCAACAGCGGTTAATCAGCGATGATGAGTTCTGAACTCATCCCCACCCAGGAGCCACTTCATGAACTGGAAAAAATCATTTCTTGTTTATGCAGTGGCTTTTTTATTGCTCGGCAGCAATAGCTACGCCAAGCTACCCAGCCATTTTGGCGATAAGGTCGAAAATGCCCTCGCCTGCCGCAGCGAATGGTCTACCGATTTCTGGCGTAATTATTTCCGCCAATACCTGAATCAACCTGTGCGAACCTGGGGCGAAGCCGAATGGTTTGACGCCCAGAAAGCCCAACTGGCGGGCAATCAGGTGGAAGAAGTGTTCGTCAACTTGCCCGACTCAGGCGCGCTGATGGTCGGCGCATTCATCAAAAAACCGCTAGCCGAAGTCAAAAGCAATATCGAATCACGTATGGGTTTTAGCTTTGTCCAGCTGGCCGGCCCCTACCCACGCTGGCTGTCGAAATTTGGCAGCGTCCTGGTCGAAGTCGGTCCGGAAGAAACCAAATGGTATTGCGCACGCTGGCACCTCGGCAATCGACCCTAGGGGTATAGCCTTGCAAGCCACGGCGAAATTAAGCCATGAAAACATACCATGCACCGTATAGCCTCGAATCAGATCCGGCTGGTTCTATCACTGGCGATTAGAGGATAATGGCGTTTTGCCCTGCTCAAATCCAGCTCAATGCCGCAGACTCTCCCGAATTATCCGCTCACCCGGCTCAATACCTTTGGCCTGCAATCGGCCGCCGAACAATTCATTGCCATCGACGACGTCGCAACCCTGCAAAGCTGCATTGCCGATCCAGCACTGCGCTCGCTACCCTGGCATATTCTGGGCGGCGGATCGAATCTGGTCTTGCCGGAATTAGTCCACGGGCTGGTTTTGAAGATGGATTTACTCGGCAAATACCTGCAAGCCGAAGATGACGACGCCTGGTACATTGCCGCAGCGGCGGGTGAAAACTGGCATCAATTTGTTCAATGGACACTAGCACAAGGCTGGGGCGGACTCGAAAACCTGTCGCTGATTCCCGGCACGGTCGGCGCGTCTCCAGTGCAGAACATCGGCGCGTACGGCGTTGAAATCAAGGATTATTTCCATCAGCTCAGCGCGATTCATTTGCACACCGGCGAAATTCGTACTTTCGGCCTGAGCGACTGCCAGTTTGCTTATCGCGATAGCATTTTCAAGCACTCTGCAGGGTTAGACTGGTGCATTCTCGAAGTTGTTTTCCGCCTACCTAAAAACCATCAGGTCAAAACCAGCTACGGCGACATTGAAAAAGCGCTGGCCGAATTAGGCTTGAGCGCCACGGCACATCATATTGCGCAAGCCGTGATTCACGTTCGGCAGCGCAAATTGCCCGACCCGGCGCAAATTGGCAACGCCGGCAGTTATTTTAAAAACCCGATTATTCCGGCCGAACAGGCCACGGCACTGCAGGCGCAGCACCCCGCGCTGGTGATGTATCCACTCGATGCACAGCACACCAAACTGGCCGCAGGCTGGCTGATTGAACAAGCGGGCTGGAAAGGCCGTCAGCTCGGCTCAGTTGGCATGTTTGCCAAGCAGGCGCTGGTGATGGTCAA
This sequence comes from Chitinibacter sp. S2-10, assembly GCF_046530675.1. GTDB lineage: Bacteria > Pseudomonadota > Gammaproteobacteria > Burkholderiales > Chitinibacteraceae > Chitinibacter. Next base: position 110,373 of record NZ_CP172558.1, read on the forward strand.
TCATGGTGGCGCAGGCCAGCGCGATGTCAAAACGCTCGAAGCGGCGGTGCAGCGCGATGTACTAAACCAGTTTGGCGTCATGATCGAATCCGAGCCGATTTGCTGGCAGTAAGAACCGTCCAAAAGCTTTCCGGCAAGACACACGCGACGCCAGTACACACGTTCGGCGAGGCGAAGTAATGCAGCTGGAGAACTTTTGGTTTAGTACATCAACGCCGCAGGCTGACCGTCAGTCGTCACAATTGGTAAAAAAGTCAGCAACGCAGTAAGTTAACAAAATAGCTTTCACCTCGACGGAGGTCATCATGATGGTCACCAACACCAATCTCAGTTCGCTGGCTGCGCAGCGCTATACCGACAATGCTCAGGCCGCACAAAATAAATCGATGACCGCCCTGTCGTCGGGCAAGCGCATCAATAGCGCAGCCGATGATGCAGCAGGTTTGGCGATTGCCGAACAGTTTGCCGCGCAAATCATCGGCAATAGTCAGGGTGTGCGTAATCTCAACGATGCGGTGTCACTATCACAAACTGCTGATGGTGCGCTCGAAGGTATTTCCGACAATACCCAGCGCATCCGGGAACTCGCCGTCGCAGCCGGCAATAGCACTTTATCGGCCAGTGATCGGCAAGCCATGCAGGCCGAAGTGGATCAGCTCAATCAAAGCAGCAACGACATTATCCGCAACACCCAGTTCAATGGGCAGTCGGTATTGCAAGGCGGCAGCTTTGCCTTTCAGGCGGGCGCCAATGCGGGCGAGCAAATCAATTTGAGTACCGGCAACTTGGGCGGCAACACATTGGCCAGCGCGTCGGGACAAATTGATTTATCCAGCCCAACCGCCGCATCCAACAGCCTGCTGGCGCTGGATCAGGATATTCAGTCACTCAATAATGAGCGCAGCAATCTGGGCGCCTTTCAGAGCCGCGTTGAGTCAGGTATCAGCAATTTGCGCAGTTCAGTCGAAAATCAGTCTGCAGCACGCAGCCGGATCGCTGATACCGACTACGCCGCGCAAAGCGCCAGACTGGCGCAAAACAGAATCCTCACTGAAGCCGGTCTGGCGATGCAAACGCAAGCCAATGCCAGCAGCAAACAGGTACTCAGTTTATTGCGCTAAATACATACCGGGGTATATCAATAAAGACAATACAAATCAAAAGCTTTATTCATATACCCCTTAAACCCTGCACGTAGCGGATCTCCCTGACGCAATGACTGCAGTGGCTTGTGGCATAATCAAGCTATCCATTGAAACCCTGTATTCTGTATGCACGCCACCGCCTTCTGGCGATCCCCATTATTGCGCTCCCCGCGTCAATTACATGCCTGGTTAAGCGAACGCGGTTCGCTGACCCGTCGCCTGATGACGCATTTTCCCGATTTTTCGGTCCAGGTGCTGCATGAAGGCTTTTGCCGCGCTCATCTGGACGAGCGCACAATCTTGCAGATCGGCAGCGAACACGTTGCCACCCGCGAAGTGCTTTTATGCGCCAAAGGCAAACCGCTGGTCTTTGCCCACAGCATTACAGCGCGCGCGAGCCTGAAGCGCGGATTTCACTTGCTGGGGCGCATCGGCAGCCGTCCCTTGGGCGCGGTGTTGTTTGCCGACCCCAAAATCAGACGTTCCCACCTGGCCTTCTGTAAAATTGACCGCCGTCATCCTTTATGGCAAAAAGCCGTTGCAGTCAGCGGAATCCAGCCCCCGACACTGTGGGCACGACGGTCGGTGTTTTACGCCGGACAAAATCAATTACTGATCACCGAAGTCTTTTTATCGCCGCCTTTTTGAACATAAAATCTCGTCATGACACTTCGCAATCGCCTTGCTGCTTACGCCAGACTCGCCCGGATGGACAAGCCCATCGGCACCCTCTTGCTGCTCTGGCCCACACTCTGGGGGCTGTGGCTGGCCGGACAAGGTCAACCGGACTGGCGATTAATTTTCATTTTTTGCCTCGGCACTTTTCTGATGCGATCGGCAGGTTGCGTGATTAACGACTGGGCTGATCGGGATTTTGACGGCCACGTTGAACGCACCAAAACACGTCCACTCGCTGCCGGTACCGTTCAGCCACGCGAAGCGCTGTATCTGGCAGCAGGATTGGCAGTGCTCGCCTTACTCATCGCGCTGCCGCTCAATACGCTGGCTCTAAGCCTGACCATCCCCGCAGCCTTTCTGGCTGGCTCATACCCCTTCACCAAACGTTTTTTCGTGCTGCCACAGGCTTATCTGGGCGTTGCGTTCAGCTTTGGCATTCCAATGACGTTTGCCGCACAAACGGGTCAAATCCCCAATCTGGCCTGGCTTCTGGTCTTGGCCAATTTGCTCTGGACCGTCGCCTACGACACCGTCTACGCCATCGTTGATAAACCGGACGACTTGAAAATCGGAATCAAAACTTCAGCGATTACTTTTGGCCAGTATGACGTGGCGGCGGTCATGCTCTGTCACTCGGCCTTTATCGCGCTGATGATCATCATCGGCCAACTGGCTCACTTGGGAGTGATTTACCAGCTGGGCTTATTTATGGCGAGCGGCCTGATTGTGCTGCAATATCGGCAGATCCGGAGCCGCGACAGGATGGCCTGCTTTGCCGCATTTCTGGCCAATAACCGCGTCGGCATGGTTATTTTTGCAGCCATTGTTCTCGATTACGCTTGGGTCTGAGTATGAAAATTCAAGCGCTGAGCAAAGCTGAGCAAAGTTATCTGATCCGGCTTATTTCGGATCTGGAGTCCGGCCATGCCCGTCAGTGGTACTGGCTGGAAATTGCCCAGTCCTTGCCTGCAGCACAAAAAACACGCAAAGCCACCACTATGGGTATTGCCATCAAAGTCTTGGGAATCAATGCCTGCAGCCCCATACTGCATAAAATGCAGTTAAAAGGGATCGGCCTGTATCAACGCAGTGGAATCAAATTTACTGCATTCTTCAAGCAAAAAGTAAGCGATGCATTATTATTTTCCGGCTGCTTGCTTGCCCTGTTGCAGGGCTTTCACCGCTTGCCTGCCAGCCTGCAATTTGCCACCTGGTGTCTGGCTCTGGGGGGGGCATTCTGGCATCTCTGGCAGGAATTTCGGTCATCGCAATCCACAAACAATGCCAGCATACTTGAATCCGACGAATTACCAGGCGCAGAAGCCAGTCTTGGTCTGCCCAGCATCATGCTTGCTGCAGGCGTCAAGGCTGAAACCAGTTTGCAATTGGTCAAAGGGCTCAAGTACGACCCCGACGCTGTTATCGCGCCACTGATCCAAGCACTACCGAGCATCGAACCTGACGCCGACCCCAGTTCAAAACAAAAATATTTACTCGCAGGCTTCCCGTGGCTAGTGCTTGGAGGGATCAATAGCTGGCTGATTGGGGTCGCACCCGAATACTGGGGAAGTGTATTTGCGCTGGCGATGATGGCAGGTCTAGCTTATTTCACGCATCGCCAGCGGCATACCTGGCTCATCATGACAGGGAGCTGGTTAAGCTGTTTTGCTTTGGCAAGCTTGGTTCATTACATTTAATTACTGGGTTGGGGCTCTGTCCGGAAGGTAATAGACATCGACCTCATTACCCAAGCCGATATATTGCACCTTGAGCGCCAAAGCGCAAACCAGAGCAATACCACGACCCGCCTTGGCTAATAACTGCAACTCTTTCGGCTTGTCAGACGATACACTGGCCCAATCGAAACCTTGACCCGAATCCTTGACCCGAATTTTTAAAACTTCAGTCTCTCTAAATTGCAATCCCATCAGATCAATTTCAATCCGCCCCCCCTCAAGCGCAGCAAGTCGCTCGGTACGCTGAGCGAGATACTCTTCCATACCATCTGGCGTAGACTTTAGTTTGGAGTCGAGCAAAAGCAGGCCATGATCCAGCGCATTCACAAACAGCTCAGTCAGAATCAGAAAGACATCTGATTGCACATGCGCCAGAGATTTGATCTCTCGCACAAAAGACATCATGAATGGAATGGTATTGAGGTAACGTAATTCATTGGCGCTCAGTATCAGGCTATATCGCCATTTACATTCAGACAGCAAGTGAAAATCGGTCGAAATCTCTTCAAAATGACGTTGGGATTGAGTGGTGCTTGCCACGGCAACATCGGTTGATCCGGAGCCAAACTGAGCCACAACCAGCGAGACATCATCATGATGCTGCTGACCGGCAAGAAACTGATTAAATATCTTTTTTGTTTCAGCCAGCATGCTGCCTTGTTGGCTTAGATTCAACGACCCGAGCAAAGCAGCCAGACCAAACTCACCTTTTTCCGAATGGCGCGCTTCCACCAGACCATCCGAATAAGCCACAATATAACCAGGCTCGCTGAAATAAATTCGCTCTGGCGCCAAATCCAGAGAGTGGGAGGGAACAATGCCCAAAGGTAAATTACTGGAACTACAAACTCGGATTACCTGCCGATTCTGCCCCAAAATCTGAATGGGCGGCATACCTGCATTCCAGACTTCAATCGTTGCTGCCGCCTCATCAATAGAAATCAGGGACACGCAAACAAAACGTCCAATTGGTAAAACCTGCCTCACTTTACTATTCATTTCGAACAGGATATCGACAATCGAATAGCCTTTTTCGGTCATGCTATAAAATGGCTGAGTCAATGGCAGCACATTCAATGCGGCAGTCAAACCATGCCCAATTCCATCTGCCAGCAAAATATACAAGGCTTGCCCCGGTGTACGGGCAGCAGCAATCAAATCCCCCGAGAGCGACTCAGCAGGGGAAAGCCAATATTCAAATTGTGGGTCGGCAAGGCGTTCTGAATTAACCATCTGATCCATCAAATGGCGAACCACCCGCTTTTCTTCTTCGGCTTTTTCGAAATAATCGGCTAAGGTCTGTGATTGTTCACGAACCTTTCGATTGAGCTCCAAAGTACGAGCAAATGCTTTCAGTTTTGCTTCAAGGACACGGAAATTGACTGGTTTGTTGATATAGTCATCAGCACCACGCTCAATAGCGTCGGCCAATGCGTTTTCTTCACCGATGCCCGTAACAAAAACAATGGGCACCCAATTGGCGCCCGCCTCGTTCTTGATTTGCACCGCAGCTTCAGTGCCGCCCATGACTGGCATCATGACATCCATCAGCACCAGATCAGGCTGATGAGTACGCCAGCACTCGATGGCTTCTTGACCATTTCGCGCAACGATAGCTTGATGCCCTAAGGCTTCAACAAATCGAGAAATCAGTAATAGAATGGCCTCAGTATCATCGACCACCAGGATTTTCATCAAAAACCCTAATTATCGTATTGTGAAAATTTTGCCAAAACATGCAATTTCCAAAACCTGTTTAACTGTATCCCTACAGTTAACCAAAGCAAGGGTTTTGCTTGCCGCAGCAATTTTTTCCTTTAATAACAACAGCATACCCAAAGCAGAGCTATCCAGATAATTTACATTCTGAAAGTCAACAAGCACTTCTTTAATCTCTGGATTGGCAATGATAGATTCACAAACCTGACGAAACTCACGATGAGCACTGAAATCAAACTGCCCAGACAAAATCACTCGACCGACACTGCCTTCAATTTGTACCGTAGGAGTCATTCTCACACCAACCTTTTGCTAATCTAATGTTTAAAAATTTTTATTAATCGCTTATCCGAAGAACACTTATCTGCGCCCTAACACATTAGTTGTGTCAGGCACTCGAGGCAAGCAAATCTTAAAGGCAGCGCCCAAATTGGGAGTCGATGTTACAGATATCTCTCCGCCATAACTTGAAACCAGATTTCTGACTATCGCCAAGCCCAAGCCCGTTCCGCCCTTTTTGGTGGTAAAAAAAGGCTCAAACAAACGATTGAGGGTAGCTTCAGAAATACCGCGACCATGGTCTTGCACAATGATTTCAACCGTTTCTGGATACTCATCAATCTGACAAAGAATCTCCTGCCCTACCTCAGAAGCCTGACAAGCATTTTCCAGAAGATTGCCAATTGCCCCGCTTAATTCTTTAAAGTTGGCGAGCACGTAACTTGAAGACGTGTGGTTTTTCAAAGCAAGGATCAAACCATGCGGCTCAAATACTGACTTGACCTCAAAAAATGCGTCTTGCACGACATCAGCAATATTCACGACGGCAACTTCTTGTGGCAGCCCCTTAACAAACAAAAGCATATTTTGCACCAACGCCTCCAGACGCTGCAGGCGCTCATTCGCTTTTGCAGAAAACTTTAGCCGATCAGCTTCCTGCAACTGCTCTCGTTGCAAATGCCCAACATATAAAATTGCGGCCGCGAGCGGGGTACGAAGCTGATGAGCCAATCCAGCCGCCATCTCGCCCATTGCCACCAAACGACTATTGCGCTGCAACGACTCACGCATTTCAACCGACGCACTGACATCGTGCAACAGAACCACCGAAACAGACTCTTCTTCAATCTTCACCTGCTCGACGGTCAAGTAAAAGTGCTGAGATTCAAACTGAACTCGCCAAATACCAACTTCGACTGTTTCCGAAAAATATGACTCAAAAAACTTTCCCCAGTTTGCACCCAATATGGAACGTCCCAAAAACTGCTGAGCGCGTTCATTACAGCGAATCACCTCTCCCGAAACTGCGACTTCCAGCACCCCGGCGGGCAGACGATCCAGCAGCAAAGTGAGACGCCGTGACAACACAGCCTTTTCTTCGTACTCTTTTTTTAAATTGCCATTGGCGACTGCCAGTTGATCAGTCAAAGAGGCCACATCCTGCTGCAGTCCAGCATAAGCATTTGATAATTGATAAGAAGCTTCTGTAAAAAGAGCAAAAGCCTCCTCTAACTCTTTGGAATTCAACTGTGGCTCTTGGGGTGTCACAAAAAAGTGCCCTTGTTGGTTTGTGATTTTTGCATTATAAATGCCTTAATCAGAGCTGTGATCATTGTTTCTTATAGACCATTCAGTTCAGTTTCATTCGCGCATAGGTGTTATTTCACCGTCGCCAAAATGAAGCGCTTTAATTTTTACCAAATTAATACACTGCACTTAACCAATGTAAAATGGAGCCACCTCGTGTCAGAACTTCTCAAAAATATTGATGCACGGACCAAGCTCGCCGGCACAAACAAGTTAGAGATTCTGCTATTCACACTGGGATTGGACCAGCGATCAGGCAGGCGCGAAACTTTTGGCATCAACGTCTTTAAAGTTCGTGAAGTAATGCGTACGCCCGAAATTACCCAAGCACCAGAAATGCCATCCTCAGTTGAAGGAATGGTCAGCTTGCGCGGAACTTTAGTTCCAGTCATTGACCTTGCAAAATACGCGGGGATTCAAACAGAAAACCGTCCCGAAATCATGATCGTTTCTGAGTATAACGGCCACACTCAAGGCTTTCTTGTCGAGGCCGTTGACACCATTTTACGCTTAGATTGGTCGGTAATGCGGGTTCCCCCTGACATGCTAACCATGCAAATGGGCGGGCTGGTTACGGCAGTAACAGAGCTTGAAAATGGCAAATTAGTCATGATGCTAGATGTCGAAAAAGTACTTGCAGAAACGACACATCACAGCAATCGCATAGATACAAGCACTGTTGTCCAAAACCAGAAAGTGATCGACAAGACCGTATTTTTTGCAGACGACTCGCTGGTTGCTAGAAATCAAATCGAACAAACTCTTGATGCAATGAATATTCACCATATTCAAGCCATTAATGGGAAACGTGCCTGGGATGAATTGCTGCGCATTGCTCACACGGCGGAATTACAAGGCCTTCAAGTTAAGGATATGATTCAATTGGTCTTAACGGATGTTGAAATGCCCGAGATGGATGGCTACATGCTAACAAAGCAAATCAAGAGCGACCCTAGGTTTGCAGGAATTCCTGTATTAATGCATTCGTCCCTGTCCGGCCTATCCAATCAAAAATTAGGGCAGTCCGTCGGTGTCGATGGATATGTGGCAAAGTTTGAACCACATAAACTATCTCAAAGCATCGCCAATTTTTTGCTTCGCAATGAATCAACAAACTAGGCACAAATTATTGACTTGGAGTACTCCATGAGCATGTCAGAACAAACCAATTTGCTGGAGACGGTTGATGCACGAACCAAACTGGCAGGCTCCAATAAAATGGAAATTCTGCTCTTTACCCTTGGTACCAAAGAGATTTTTGGCATTAATGTGTTTAAGGTTCGTGAGGTTTCCCAAACACCAAAAATCACTAAAACACCTAATATGCCTCACGGCGTCGAAGGAGTACTCTCACTGCGCGGCAACATAATTCCAGTTATTGCTCTTGCCCGCTTTGTTGCGACACAGGAAGCACCGTCCGGAGATACAACCAGCACAATGATTGTGACGGAGTTTTCTAAGCATACTCAGGCATTTTTAGTACATGAAGTTGATCGGATTATTCGCGTAGACTGGGACAAAGTCAGAGCACCTGAAAGCATGCTTGCGGGCAATCAAGCACTCATCACTGCGATTACTGAGCTGCCAGATGGAAAATTAGTGTCTATCTTAGACGTAGAACAAATTCTGTCGACCGTGATTGGTGAGCCGATCGTCCCCGACCTGCCCAAACCCCAGCTCAACCCTGATACTTTCATGTTTTTCGTTGATGATTCTATTGTTGCCCGCAAAGAGATCGTCAGTGTTCTGGATAAAATTGGCATTAAATATCATCAAGCAAACAATGGCAAAGAAGCGTGGGATAAACTCCAAAATCTGGCCAATCGTGCAAGCCATGATGGAGAGCCCTTGAAAGATAAATTAAAACTCATTCTCGTCGATGCTGAAATGCCAGAAATGGATGGTTATGTTTTAACCAAGCACATCAAATCGGATCACCGTTTTCATGGCATTCCCGTTGTGATGCATTCTTCTCTATCATCAAACGCAAATCGAGCCATGGGCGCCAGTGTCGGAGTAGATGCATATGTTGCGAAATTTGATCCATTCATCCTGGCCGACACCCTAGGCCCCATGTTGGCGAGCTAAAACTTGCACAAAGGTTAATTTAATACATACTAATGCACTATTTTTGAAGTGCTCAAATGGAGTAAGTTATGGCAGATCAGAACATGCGTATTCTCGTGGTAGATGACTTCTCTACCATGCGTCGCATCGTCCGAAATCTTCTAAAGGAACTCGGATACACCAATGTCGAAGAGGCCGAAGATGGGCAGGTCGCATTGCACAAACTAAAAAATGGGCAATTTGACTTTGTCGTAACAGACTGGAATATGCCAAATATGACAGGAATTGAGTTACTCAAAGCGATTAGAGCGGATGCTGCACTCAAACAACTCCCCGTTTTGATGGTGACCGCAGAGGCTAAAAAGGAAAACATCATTGAAGCTGCGACAGCTGGAGCCAGTGGTTATGTAGTAAAACCATTTACCGCCGCAACACTTGATGAAAAGTTGCAAAAGATTTTCGCCAATATGGCCAAATAAATTAATTGTTAAACATCAATAAATAATAATCTAATCGCAGGAGATAACTGTGAGTGATCCAGCATTGCAGGGCGGAGATTCCGCAGACTTAGAAGCTCTGTTTGATAGCATCGTACAAGCTAATCAAACTGAAACGACGGCAATAGAGCCTGATGCGGCCACGGTAATGACAAGCGACTCTTCAATTGATTCACAAGCACCTTCGGTCATGGTCGAGCCCGCCAAATCAATGTTCTCCCACATTGGACACCTCACACGTAAACTTCATGACACTTTATGCGAATTGGGCTTAGACAAGTCTCTCGAATCTGCGGCAAGCTCAATCCCCGACGCAAGAGACCGACTTTCGTATATTGCCACCATGACCGAGCAGGCTGCAGACAAAACATTAAATGCGCTAGATGTAGCCAAGCCCTTGCAGGATAACATCACAGAACAATCTGCAACCCTGTCTCGAGAATGGGATCGGTTTTATGCAAAACAGATGTCAGTTGAAGAATTTAAATTATTGGTAGAAAAAACCCGAGCACATCTTTCAAAAACTGTTCTACAGTCCGAGCAAATTAGCAATCAGATGCTTGAAATAATGATGGCACAAGATTTCCAAGATCTAACCGGACAAGTCATTAAAAAAGTCTTGGCAATGGTAAAAGAAATGGAAGCGCAGCTATTGGAATTTTTACTCATGTTCAATCCTACTGCCACGAAACAAGATGATGGAGCTAATCTATTAAATGGGCCAGTCATTAATTCCGAAGGGCGTGCCGATGTGGTGACAAATCAAGAGCAAGTGGATGACCTATTGGAAAGCCTTGGTTTCTAAATGATATTCGCCCTAGGAGAAAATCATGAGTGATTTTGCTGGCATGGAAGACTTGTTGCAGGATTTTTTGACTGAATCCTCCGAACTACTCTCGGAAGTAGATAACAAACTGGTTGAACTTGAAAAACGCCCCGATGACCGGGCTTTACTCAATGATATTTTTCGAGGTTTTCACACCATTAAAGGCGGAGCAGGTTTTTTAAATGTAGATGCAATGGTCAGCCTTTGTCATCGCACTGAAAATTTGTTCGACAAGCTCCGCAATGGCGAATTGCAACTTACTCCCGAAATAATGGATGAAATACTCGCTGCCACAGGCGTAGTACGAGACATGTTTGGCTCCATGGCGCAATCCCGCCTACCCGCCCCGGCCGATCCAGCTCTCATTAAGGCACTGGATGATGTCCTTGAAGGTAATCAATCAGCCCCTCAGGAGACGGCAATTGTTGAATTATCGGCAAAAGCCCAAGAAAAACAACAAGCTGTAACCATCATTAACTCCGAATCCACCTCAACAGCCAATTCAAACAATAGTGAACATGATTGGCAGCAACTTTATGATACTTTATTAAGCAAAGACTCAGGCAAGCACTCACCTGTTGAACCTGCCACTGCTATTGTTGCATACACTGATTCTGAGGTAATGCCGACTCAAGTCGTTACAATTGCAGATCCAATGCAGAGTCTTAAACCCGCCTCAGCACCAGCTAGCCCTCAACAGCGAGCCGCACCAGCAAGCTCGCAGCAACTTGCCACTCAAGAAACAACAATCCGTATTGATACAGTACGTTTAGATCAGGTACTTAACTTATCTGGAGAAATTGGTCTTACTAAAAATCGTCTAACGACATTAAGAACAGACATTATGTCTGGAAAAATGGACGGAATTACTCTTAAAGCTCTTGATGAAGCGATAGGCCAACTTGATCTGTTGGTAGGCGACTTGCAAAATGCGGTCATGAAAACTCGCATGCAGCCAATTGGTCGCTTATTCCAAAAATATCCCCGTTTGGCTCGTGACTTGGCACGACAAATGGGTAAGGATGTCGAACTAATTATTTCGGGCGAAGAAACCGAACTCGACAAAACCATGCTAGAAGATCTAAATGATCCGTTGGTTCACTTGGTTAGAAATGCCGTTGATCACGGAATAGAAACCACCGAAGAGCGTATTGCAGCAGGAAAGCCAGCTAAAGCAATCGTTGAACTAACAGCTACGCAAGTAGGGGATCACATCCGTATCGAGATTACCGATGATGGCCGCGGCATGCGACCTGATGTTATTCGTAAAAAAGCAGTTGAAAAAGGTTTGATCGATATTGAAACCGCAAATAGCTTGGATGATAAGCAATCACTCCAACTTATTTTTCTGCCAGGTTTCTCAACAAAAGATCAGATTTCAAGCGTTTCTGGGCGCGGCGTGGGTATGGACGTAGTAAAAACCAATATCCAGAAATTGAATGGTCGAGTTGATATTCAGTCAGTGGTTGGCGATGGATCTCGCTTTACAATTTCCCTCCCCTTAACACTTGCCATTTTACCGGTTCTTGTCGTTAAAGTTTGTGATCAGCCTTTTGCCGTACCTCTAGCAATGGTTCGAGAAATCATCACAATTCGACAAGATCAGGTTCAAGAAGTATCTGGAAGAGCAACCATTGTTGTTAGGGACGAAATTCTATCCGTTCGTTCACTTGCCAACTTAATTGGCTGGCAAGAAGTTCAGGTTCCACAATTTGGCGTATTAATGCAATCCGCCGAGCATTCTTTTATTCTGGCTGTAGATAGCTTCATTGGTCGGGATGATGTGGTAATCAAACCATTGCAACACATTAGACCCAAAGGTATTGCCGGAGCAACCTTATCTGGCGATGGCTCTATTGTTCTTGTTCTCGACATGGAAGACTTGCTGGTATCTGCCAATGCAGAAAATTCAGCAATCAAAACATCACGTTTTGCATCCGAAATACTCTAATTGTTCCCACAAAAATAAGATGTTGCTAATATGATTGTATTAGCAACATGCCATCAGGCACTTAAACTATGACAAAGCAAGAGCATGCTTTTATCGGGCGACAACCGATCCTTAATCGCCAACAGCAAATCATTGGTTATGAATTGCTATTTCGCTTGGATAAAGAATCAACGACAGCTGATTTTTCAAGCGACATGCAAGCGGGTACAAATGTACTGGTAAATACCATCTCAAACATGGGCACAGACTGGCTCGTTGGAGACAAGATCGCGTTTATTAACGTTGCCGAATCTATGCTGGAAAGTAATTTCCTAGAGCTTCTTCAACCCCAAAGAGTCGTTTTAGAAATAGTTGAAACAACGCAAAGTTCTCCAGAACTACTCAACCGTCTGGCCGACCTTCGTTCACAGGGCTTTGGTATTGCGCTTGATGATTTTATCCTGACCCCCCAGACGGCCTCGATGATAGAGTTTGCAAATTATGTCAAACTCGACATCCAGCAGCTTGGAATGGCTCAGATCCCGACAATCTCGCACGAACTACGTAAATATCCACTACTGCAAGTTGCGGAGAAAGTCGAAACGAAAGAAGAATTTAAGCAATGCCTCGATGTTGGAATGGATTGCTTCCAAGGCTATTATTTTGCGCATCCAGTCACACTATCAGCTAAAGTCATCAATCCAAGCTATGCCAATATCCTTAATTTGCTGAACATGCTGCGTAATAATGCGGAAATTCGAGAAATTGAAGATGCATTAAAAAAAGATGTGGCTCTTTCTTTCAAACTCCTTCGCTATATTAACTCTGCTGGGTTTGGACTTTCTTGTGAAATTCAATCATTCCGGCACGCGGTCACCATCTTAGGTTATCAAAAATTGTACCGGTGGCTCACCTTGCTATTAGTCACAGCAGCAGCAGAGACAGGAACTCCGCCGGCGCTACTAAAAACAGCAGTGACTCGTGGGCGATTGGTTGAGCTGCTAGGCGCACATTTACTTGATGGACAAGACAAAGATAATTTATTTATCGTCGGCATGTTTTCGTTATTGGATGTTTTACTAGACATGCCAATGGATACAATTCTTGAGACTCTGATTTTGCCGGAAACCATTAGCGACGCCTTACTCTCTCGTACGGGCATTTATGGCCCATTCCTTGAATTGGCGGAAGCTTGTGAAGATTCAACCATGGCAGAGGTTCCCCGACTATGTGAGCAACTGCAAATCACCCCTGAAATGCTGAACCGGGCACACGTTCAATCATTAGCTTGGGTTGAAGAACTTGGAGTTTAATTATTCAAACCACATTTACCCGTGGTTTATTTCTGGTTTAGAACGTGGGGTTTGCAATGGTATTTGTAGAGCGTAGCTCAGATGGTGAAATCATTGCAATTTACCGGGCAGAACAAGAAAATGCACATGAGCTACTGTCGAGCAGCGACCCTCAAGTCCTTTCTTTTATTGGTAGCAATAGTGAGGTACTAAGTCACTCGGATATGGATTTGATCCGGGTAATTGAGGATATAGTAGACGTCATGATCGCAAAAAATCTGTTGCGGCTAACAGATCTTCCTTTAGCCGCTCAAAAGAAACTTCTCTCTCGTAAGACGCTTAGGCAGCATTTAAGCAATAGTTTGGATTTATTAGTCGACAATGATCAAGGCTTACTTTAATTTCTAGGCATTAAACCGCGCAGCAAATACTAGCCATATATGCAGATTAAACGGGGCATAAAAAAATCCAACCTCAAAGAGGTTGGATTTTTTTATTTTGGTGGGCCCCCCGAGAGTCGAACTCGGCACCAACGGATTCTGGTTTGTGTAGCTTTCGCTACTCCCTGGACTATGCCTTCACCATGGTTTTCACTTTAGGTGGGTGCCGTCTAGTCTCTACACCTTCAACAGTACTTTCACACTGAAGCTTGGCTCGGCGTCGCCCTATGCATTTCTGCACTTAGATTTCGCCGAATTTGACACCATCCCATATGCCGTTTCCAAACATATGGCACAAATTTTATGAGTCCGCTGCTCTAACCAAGCATGAGCTAGAGGCCCGAAAGTCGCTATTTTACTGCTCGCTGGACGCGTTTTCAATGAAAGATTTCAATCTTTCTGAACGCGTTGGGTGACGCAGCTTACGCAGTGCCTTGGCTTCGATCTGACGGATACGCTCGCGCGTTACGTCAAACTGTTTGCCCACTTCTTCCAGAGTATGATCCGTACTCATGTCGATACCGAAGCGCATGCGCAGCACTTTGGCTTCGCGTGGCGTCAGGGTATCGAGCACTTCCTTGGTCGCTTCACGTAGGCCAGCGTATACGGCAGCATCAGCTGGTGCCATATTGTTCTGGTCTTCGATAAAGTCACCCAGGTGCGAGTCGTCGTCATCACCAATCGGTGTTTCCATCGAAATCGGTTCTTTGGCGATTTTCAAAATCTTACGGATTTTGTCTTCCGGCATTTCCATGCGTTCAGCCAACTCTTCCGGCGTCGCTTCCAAACCAGTTTCTTGCAAAATTTGGCGCTGAATACGGTTCATCTTGTTGATCGTTTCGATCATATGTACCGGAATCCGGATCGTACGTGCCTGGTCGGCAATCGAGCGGGTAATCGCCTGACGGATCCACCAGGTGGCATAGGTCGAGAACTTGTAACCGCGACGATATTCGAACTTATCCACCGCTTTCATCAAGCCGATATTGCCTTCCTGAATCAGATCAAGGAATTGCAAGCCACGGTTGGTATATTTTTTCGCAATCGAAATCACCAGACGCAAGTTAGCTTCAATCATTTCACGTTTGGCACGGCGTGCTTTGGCTTCGCCGGTGCTCATTTGTCGTGAAATTTCTTTCAATTCTTTGATGCTGATCCGAGCCTGGTCTTGCAATTCATTCAGCTTTTGCTGCTTTTCCATGATCGCGTG
The DNA here is from genome assembly GCF_046530675.1 of Chitinibacter sp. S2-10. Taxonomy (GTDB): domain Bacteria; phylum Pseudomonadota; class Gammaproteobacteria; order Burkholderiales; family Chitinibacteraceae; genus Chitinibacter. The sequence continues at coordinate 125,500 of NZ_CP172558.1, forward strand.
CTTGTAGCGATACATCACGCCCGAATACCCATGCTCAGCCGCGATTTCTTCCGGCACCCAAGTCAAATCCGTTTCACGGCCAGGGAAGGTTTTGATGAAGTGCTCACGCGGCATACCAACACGGCGCGTACACAAATCCATAATCTGACGCTCATGCGTACGGATATCGTCAACCATACCGCGCATCACGTCACACAATGATTCAACCTGACGCGCAGAAAAACGGATGTTCTGGAATTCGGCGGCAATGGCCTGTTGATACTCTTGATACTTGGCGCTCGCAGTACCTTCCTTATCCAAAGTGGCCAGCATTTTGGCATAGAGGGCACGGATATTATCGAACACTTCGCGCGCTTGGGTTTTCAACAATTCAAGATTAGCGCTGGCAGCTGCTGCACCACCATCATCCTCGTCTTCATCCTCGTCATCGCTGGCATCATCTGCAATTGCATCAGGATCAGGCAAATCGGGTTCTTGCTCTTCTTCCTCAACCGCATTCGGGTCGATAAAGCCATCAATGACGTCATCAATGCGAATTTCGTCATTCAAGCCTTGGTCGACCAAATCAATAATCTGACCAATGGTCGTTGGACACGCTGAAATAGCGGTGATCATGTGCCGCAAGCCATCTTCGATGCGTTTGGCAATTTCGATTTCGCCTTCGCGCGTCAATAGCTCGACCGTGCCCATTTCCCGCATATACATACGCACCGGATCGGTCGTGCGGCCAAACTCGGCATCGACGGATGACAGCGCGGCTTCGGCTTCTTCTGCAGCATCTTCGTCAGCAACTGCCGCAGGAGCATCAGACATAAGCAGGTCTTCGGCATCAGGCGCTTCATCATAAACCTGAATGCCCATATTCGAGATCATGCTGATGATGCCTTCAATCTGTTCGGCATCCAGCATATCTTCTGGAAGATGGTCATTGATCTCTGCGTAAGTGAGGTAGCCGCGCTCTTTACCCAGTACGATCAGCGACTTGAATTTCGCCTTGCGTGCCTCGGGATCAAGCTTTTCAGTCTCGTCCTTACCCATTAATTCTGAATTTTCTTTATCGTGTTTTTTATCTGCTGCCATGACTCTACTTGGTGTGTCTAGCAAAACCGCCAATTCTACCAGAACAAGGGACACCTTGTCCCTGTACTCAGACTCATTTGGCCGAAATTTGCTGAATTTATAAGAAAAACTTTATTTACGTGATAGCAATGCCAAATATTCTTCACACTCGGCATCAGTCAGCCCTCCATTACTGGCGCGATATTCCAGTTGAGCCTTGCGATCCAGTGTAGAACTTCGTAACTGACTTTGCGCCGCCGTTTTCAGCGTATCTTGCAATTCGGCCACCAATTCTTCATCGTCAAAACGATCAAACATACCCTGAGAATCTGCCTGCACCTGCTGCAGACGCACATACAACGCATCGCCACGCCAATGTTCCAGCAAAGCCTGTGGTTTGATATCGGGGTTCGAGCGCACATACTGCAGCACCAAGCGCACGGCACCGGCAAAACCTTGTTGCGGCCAATCGACCTCTGCCGCCTCGCATGCAGCCAACAAACCTGGCTTGAACAAGATCAGCTGCAAAATGCGCAATAATGGATCTTGCTGAGGGCGCGGCGGCAAAGGGACACGCTGCGGCTCATCATTACGCCAACCGCGCCCCTGCCCCCCCGAAAAAGCGCGCTTAGGCAGCCATGGTTTTCTTTGTCCAAACTGAGCCTGCCGCCGAGTATTAGCATTAGCGTCCATCACCTCTTGCGCGACATCAGCAACCGATACATCAGGCAGGTATTTTCCTGCAGGGCAATCACTACGAGACTTAGAAGAAGATACCCCTGATAGCAACAAATTCATCTCTTCCATTGTCAACTGACACAATTCCGCGAGCCGCTTACTTAGCATCAACTTTAATATCGGAGCCAGAACGAGCTGCTCCAGATAAGGCTGGGTTAGCCTCAGCAGCTTTGCCCGCCCCTCTTCCATCGTCAAATCCACTTGCGCCGATAATTCTTTCAGCAAATATTGCGACAAAGGCAATGCATCTTGCGCAATTAATTGCTCGAATTGCGCTTTGCCAAACTCCTGCACATACGAATCCGGATCATGCTCGGGCGGCAGAAAGAGGAAACGCAACTCTTTGCCGTCACGCACCTCGGGAATACTATTTTCCAGCGCCCGCCACGCCGCACGCCGTCCGGCTTTATCGCCATCAAAACCAAAAACCACTTCGTCGGCAAGTTTCAATAATTTGCGAATATGCTCGGGCGTACACGCCGTCCCCAACGACGCCACTGCGTATTCAACGTCGTGCTGATGCAACATCACGACGTCCATATAGCCCTCTACAACCAAAACACGACCATGATCGCGAATCGCCGCGCGCGCCTGCGGCAAGCCATATAATTCGTGCCCTTTCACAAAAACCGGCGTTTCAGGCGAGTTAAGGTATTTAGGCTCGCCCTGCCCCATGATGCGCCCACCAAAACCAATAATCTGGCTACGCTGATTCATAATCGGAAACATCACACGATCACGAAATCGATCATAGCGCTGGCGAGTTTCTTCATTCTGAATCACCAAACCCGCCTCCACCAAAACCGCATTCCAGTCGTAATCGGGAAATACAGCTTTCAACGCGGGTTTACCAAACTCACCACCAGCAAAACCCAAACCAAAACGCGCCGCCGTCTTACCTGTTACACCGCGTTTTTTGAAATATTCAATTGCTTGCGGTGCTGTTTTAAGCTGACCGCGATAAAAGTCGAACGCCGTTTTCAGTACATCGTAAATGCCGGGCGCCTTTTTTTGCTCTTCGGTTTGTGGCTTGTCTTCCACAGGCACCTGCATGCCGACCGACTCGGCTAATTGACGCACAGCATCAGGAAAACCGAGCGCCTGATGCTCCATCACAAAACTGAGCGCCGAGCCATGCGCCCCACAGCCAAAGCAGTGATAAAACTGCTTGGTTTGACTAACGGTAAATGAAGGGGATTTTTCTTTGTGAAACGGGCAGCACGCCATGTAATTCTGGCCCGCTTTTTTCAGCGGCAGATAGCGCTCAACCACGTCGACAATATCCACGCGATTGAGCAAATCCTGAATAAAGTCCTCAGGGATGCGCGCCATGACGTCCGCCCTTTCGCCTTAACCCAAACGCGCTTTGATCAACTTACTCACTTCAGCCATATCGGCGCGGCCGGCCATTTTCGGTTTCAGATCAGCCATGATTTTACCCATGCTAGCCGGAGCATTACCGTGCGTCGCGATGGCCTCATCGAGGAAAGTGGCAATTTCTTCGGCACTCAATTGCTGCGGCATATAGTCAGCGAGCACGACCAGCTCAGCCTTTTCCTTGTCCGCCAGATCCAGACGTTGTGCAGCTTCAAATTGAGAAATACTATCTTTGCGCTGCTTGACCATTTTTTCGATGATAGTCGCGATATCGGTATCGGAGAGCTCGATACGCTCGTCGACCTCGCGCTGCTTCATCGCTGCCAAGAGCAAACGAATCGTCCCGAGACGTTCAATCTGCTTTTCTTTCATTGCCGTTTTCATATCAGCGGTAATTTGCGCTTTCAAACTCATTTTTAGCTCCAGCATTCATCGACGGTGTAACAGTATAACGAGCATAAACAACAAAAGGTCGCACACGGCGACCTTTTGCTTTATTGCAGACTAACTCTTAGTAGAGTTTAGCTGGCAATTGCTGGCTACGCAGACGTTTGTGTTGACGCTTAACAGCGGCAGCCAATTTACGTTTACGTTCAGCAGTTGGCTTCTCATAGAACTCGCGAGCACGAAGTTCGGTGAGCAGGCCAGTTTTTTCAACAGAACGCTTGAAGCGGCGCATTGCTACTTCGAACGGTTCGTTTTCTTTAACGCGAACTGAAGGCATTAATCGAGTCCTGTGTAAATAAAAGCTTTAGCCAAACTGGCTAGAGAAACTAGTAAAGGGTGGCATTATCCCCAATTTATTCACGCTTGTCAAAGCATGAAAAGCATCAAAGACTTTATTGTTGCGCCCACGCCAGCTACCATAGTGTTTTTGTAGCATTCATTTAGGTTAGCAATATGTTGGTTTTGGGGATTGAATCATCCTGCGATGAAACGGGTGTTGCATTATACGACACCGAAAACGGCTTACTAGCCCATCAATTACACACCCAAATTGCCATGCACAGCGAATATGGCGGGGTCGTACCTGAGCTCGCTTCGCGCGACCATATTCGTCGTGTTTTACCACTCACCACTGCCTGCCTGATCGATGCGAAACGCGAGTTAGCCGATATTGATGCCATTGCCTACACCGCCGGACCCGGCTTGGCCGGCGCATTACTGGTTGGTGCCTCGGTTGCAAATGCAATGGCGTTCGCACTTGGCAAACCAACTATTGCAGTTCACCATTTAGAAGGTCACCTACTCTCACCTTGCCTTTCCAATCCTGCGCCTGATTTCCCATTTGTTGCGCTCTTGGTGTCTGGCGGACATACACAGTTAATGGCGGTACGCGGTATTGGCCAATATGAATTGCTCGGCGAAACAGTTGACGATGCCGCCGGAGAAGCATTTGATAAATCAGCAAAGCTATTGGGCTTGGGCTATCCCGGCGGCCCTGCACTCTCCAAACTGGCCGACACTGGCGATGCAACTCGATTTACCCTGCCGCGCCCCATGTTGCATTCAGGTACTCTCGACATGAGCTTTTCCGGACTAAAGACCGCCGTATTGCAGTTGGTGAACCAGCAATCGAAAGACGCACCACTTGACGATGCGACCCGTGCGGACATTTGTTCTGCATTTCAGGCCGCCATTGTCGAGGTATTAGTCAAAAAATCATTAGCAGCACTAAAACAAACCGGCATGCAACGTTTGGTTATTGCTGGCGGCGTCGGAGCTAACAAGCAACTGCGTGCAGCGCTCGACGATGCCGCACAAAAACGCAAGCTGGAAGTCTTCTATCCGCCGATGGCACTCTGCACCGACAATGGCGCAATGATCGCTTATGCAGGCGCACAACGATTGAAGTTTCAACAAATGGCGGGGTCCTTTGCTATTCAGCCACGCTGGGATCTGGGTAGCCTGCCAAACGCATAACAAATCATAAATAAAAAAAGACGGTTAACGACCTTTCTCGTTAACCGTCTCATTCCTTAAGCCCGATAATGATTCACCAGGCTTTGCCATTGTTATTCAGCCTTTTTAAGCAACTGCTTACTGTATTGCACCTTGATATCTTTTTTGATGGCCTCCATAAAGGCAGACAATTCAACCTGTGCATACATTTTTGATAGCTCTTCATCCAGCTTGAATTTGTTCTCTGGATTCAGCGTCGGAGCAGCTATCGTTTTACCCACCTTGTAAAGCACATAACCTTTACCGGGGACATTAGCACCAACATAAGCTGACTGCTGACGGTTATCCGCTTTAAAAATCGCCTGCAATTCTGGCTGCGCAAGCCCTGGCGCACCAAGGCGACCAAGCTGCTGCACCTCACCCCAACTCACCGCAACAGCAGAACCCGCATTCAATGCCTTAAGCTTGGCCTGACCATCAACCTCAGCCAACTTCAATGCTTTTTCCTGCTTCAGCTTGGCAACAATACCTGCCTTCACGTCGGCCAATGTCTGAACTTGAGCAGACTTAAACTCAAGCACCCGCGCCGAAATCAGCTGACCACGAGCCAACTCAATTGCCTCAGAATTGTGTTTTTTCTTCAGTACATCATCCGAAAAAACTGCCTCAAGCAATTTCGGATTATTCAGCAGTGACTCTTGCGCCTGAGCACGTGTCACCCAACCGCTTTGATTGATCTTGAGTTTTAACTCATTAGCAACAGGTTTCAAACTATCTGCCTGCTGATAAACCAACTCATTGAATTTTTCAGATTGCGACTGAAAAGCAGCCAATGCCTTCTCAAGCTTCAACTTTTCTTCGATTTGTGGCTTCACTTCAGCAAATGTCGCACCTTTAATATCATCCAGCTTCAAGATATGAAATCCGAAATCGGTTTCCACCAAATCACTGATTTGCCCCTTAATTAACTTAAAGGCAGCATCTTCAAAAGGCTTAACCATCGCCCCCTTAGCAAAAAAACCCAAATCACCACCATTGGCAGCAGAACCCGGGTCTTGTGATTTCGTCTTGGCCAGGGCCGCAAATTGCGCAGGATTTTTCTTCACTTCAGCCAAAATTTGCAATGCTTGCGCACGCACTTTGGCTTTTTCTTCTGCCTTCATTTCTTTTGAAGTCGTCAACAGGATGTGGCTGACTTTACGTTCTTCTTTAGCAAGATCTGCTTTGTGCTCGTCGAAATACTTCTGCACATCGGCATCAGCAAGCTGCTGCTGCGCGGCCAGCTCGGCTTGCGAGAAGACCACATATTCAAGCTTGACCATATCAGGTGATTTGAATTGAGCCTGATTGGCATCGTAGTATTTTTTGACTTCAGCATCGTCAACTGATACCTGATTGAGATACAAGTCAGCAGCCAGCACCGCAACGGATACCTCGCGCTTTTCCCCCATCAAGGCATTCAGGCGCTGCAATTGGGTATTAGACACAAAACCAGTTTGCACCACACCATCCATCAGTTGACGCAAAAGAATATCTTGCTTCAGTTTGTCTTCAAACATGGCAGGGGTCATTTGCCGAGATGCAAGTAACTCCTGATAACGCTGAGCATCAAACTTGCCATCAACTTGAAAAGCAGGGATTGTCGCAATACTATCGCGCAAAGTAGCATCAGGCACGGCCAGACGCAGCTCACGTGCTTTTTCCAGCAACAATTGCTGGCGAACCAATTGCTCGACGATCATGGGTTTCATTTCATTTGACACTGCCTGATTACCGATTGCTTCGGCAAGTTCACGCTGAGTAATTCGCGATTTACCCACCTTGGCAAGATAATCCTCCCCTCCCATTGCGCTGTAACCACTAAAGCCGATTCCGACAACAAGCCCCAGTGAAATCAAACCCAGAACAATTTGAACGGCAGTTTTATTATTGTGTACGAAATCAAACATGGACGACCTACTCCTGCTTTTTATATGCGCGCTATCATGCCAGATAGTGACTTGCATGTCTTTACCGGAGGCCACATTCTGCGCATAAAACAAAAGGGCAAACTAGACGTTTGCCCTTGAGATTTTTGGCGGAGTGGACGGGACTCGAACCCGCGACCCCCGGCGTGACAGGCCGGTATTCTAACCAACTGAACTACCACTCCAAAGTTTAGGATTCCCTACTCACGAAAACCCCAAACCCAGCAATCCTAATTACTGAACCGCATCTTTCAGTGATTTACCTGCACGGAATTTAGGCTGTTTTGCTGCGGCGATTTTGATCGATTCGCCAGTACGTGGATTACGGCCAGTACGCTCTTCACGCTCAGAAACGTAGAAAGAGCCAAAACCAACCAGCGTCACTTCCTGACCACTTTTAAGCGCGGTGGAGATCGCTTCTACGGTTGCATCCAGCGCTTTACCAGCTGCGGCTTTAGACAGGCCTGCTGATTCGGCGATTGCATCGATGAGTTCCGATTTATTCACTTACATCCCCTTTCAATTTTGATTAGATGAATCTGGTTGGTACATTGCCAGATGTTTATATCAAGACCCCAAAATAAGTGTCAATTAATGCTTGAGGCTGTGTTGGTTTGTGTCTACGTTTGTTGCGGCAATGGCATCATTTGACGCGGTTTCTACTGCTGTTGCTACTGGCGTGCGCTCAAGTGCATAAGCCAAGACCTCATCAAACCACTTGACCGGATGAATAGCAAGACCGCGCTTCACATTATCCGGAATTTCGCTCAAGTCTTTGACATTCCCTTCCGGAATCAACACCTGCTTGATGCCGCCACGGTGAGCTGCCAGCAACTTTTCTTTCAAACCACCAATAGGCAACACTTCACCGCGCAAAGTAATTTCACCGGTCATGGCCACATCGCAACGTACGGGTATACCCGTCAACACCGATGTCAGCGCCGTCGCTATGCCAATACCCGCCGATGGACCATCTTTTGGTGTCGCACCTTCGGGCAAGTGGATATGCATGTCGTTCTTCTGATAAAACTCAGGATCAATCCCCAGGCTTTCGGCACGGGAACGCACCACTGACAAAGCCGCCTGAATCGATTCCTGCATCACATCGCCGAGTTTACCGGTCTGGATCATTTTGCCTTTGCCAGGCAGCTTCACCGTTTCAATCGTCAGTAATTCACCACCGACTTCAGTCCACGCCAAGCCAGTAACCTGACCTACCTGATTTTTCTGCTCGGCCACACCAAAGTCATAACGATGAACACCCAGGTATTTATCCAGGTTTTTCGCCGTGATCAGCACTTTCTTGTCCGACGGTTTGAGCAATAAGGCCTTGACTACTTTACGGCATAATTTTGCAATTTCGCGATCCAGACTACGTACCCCCGCTTCACGGGTGTAGTAGCGAATAATATCGCGCACCGCAGTATCGGCAATTTGCAATTCACCCTCTTTCACACCGTTGTTCTTCATTTGCTTGGGAACAAGGTATTTAAGCGCGATATTGACCTTTTCATCTTCGGTGTAACCTGACAAACGAATGATTTCCATCCGATCAAGCAGGGGAGCAGGAATATTGAGCGAATTCGCCGTCGCAACAAACATCACGTCGGACAAGTCGTAATCGACTTCAAGGTAATGATCACTGAATGAATGGTTTTGCTCAGGGTCAAGCACTTCGAGCAAAGCCGACGATGGATCACCACGGAAGTCGCTACCAAGCTTATCAACCTCGTCGAGCAGGAACAGCGGATTTTTCACGCCGACCTTGGTCATGCTTTGTAAAATTTTGCCCGGCATAGAGCCAATATAAGTGCGACGGTGGCCGCGAATCTCAGCCTCGTCACGCACACCGCCCAGAGCCATGCGGACAAACTTGCGATTGGTCGCACGGGCAATACTCTCGCCCAGCGATGTTTTACCCACGCCAGGCGGGCCTACCAGACACAAAATTGGCCCTTTGAGTTTTTCAACGCGAGTTTGTACTGCGAGGTACTCAACAATACGCTCTTTGACCTTTTCCAGCCCGTAGTGATCGGCATCCAGAATCGTATCTGCCTCGGCAATATCCTTGCTGATTTTGGTTTTTTTCTTCCATGGCAGCGCCAGAATCGTATCGATGTAATTGCGCACGACGGTCGCTTCGGCCGACATGGGTGACATCATGCGCAGTTTTTTCAATTCACCTTCGGTTTTTTCACGTGCTTCCTTGCTCATACCGGCGGTTTTGATACGTTTTTCCAGCTCGTCCAGATCGGCATTTTCATCGAGCTCGCCCAATTCTTTCTGGATCGCTTTCACTTGCTCGTTCAAATAATATTCGCGCTGGCTTTTTTCCATCTGACGCTTTACGCGGCCGCGAATGCGCTTTTCTACTTGCAAGATGTCCAGCTCGGACTCCAATTGCTTGAGCAAATGATCCATCCGTGCTGCAACGTCTTCCATTTCGAGCACGGACTGTTTTTGCTCCAACTTCAAAGGCAGGTGTGCAGCCACCGTATCAGCCAGACGCCCAGCCGTTTCAATACCAGAGAGCGACGACAGAATTTCCGGCGGGATTTTCTTATTCAGTTTTACGTACTGATCAAATTGCGCAAGTAAAGTCCGGCGCATTGCTTCGGTTTCATTGCTGTCTTCCGGCTCGGGCGCTTGCGGCGTCGCCATGACGCGATAAAAGCCATCGTCATCGAGTAGTTGCTCAACATGGGCACGCTGCAAACCTTCGACCAGCACTTTGACCGTGCCATCAGGTAATTTCAGCAATTGCAAAACGGTCGCGACCGTGCCAATCGGGTAAATATCAGCAAAGCTGGGCTCATCCTTGGCGGCATTTTTCTGCGCCACGAGCAAAATATGTTTGCCGGAGTCCATCGCAGCTTCAAGCGCTTTAATCGACTTTGGACGACCAACAAACAAGGGGATCACCATATGCGGAAAAACAACGACATCGCGTAATGGCAACACAGGAAATGAAGTAGATTCGGCGGGCAGTAATGAATGCTCAGACATTTTTTATGACCTGATCGAGGATATAGGGACAATATGCGGTCAAGTAGCGATTAATTCAATCGTTACGCAAAAAAACATACGCCCAGCCACAATCGAGAACCGATTGCAGCTGGGCGCAGGGTATATGCTTAGCCAGCAGTCTTTTCGGCGGCTACAGAGACATACTCTGGCGAAGACTTTCCAGCAATCACTTCCGGGCTAACAACAACTTTGGCAATGCCTTTCATCGCAGGCAATTCAAACATCGTATCGAGCAGCGTTTGCTCGACAATCGAGCGCAAGCCGCGGGCACCCGTTTTACGCTCCATCGCTTTTTTGGCAATCGCCAACAAGGCGTCGCCCTGCACTTCCAGCTCGACGTCTTCCATGCTGAACAATTTTTGATACTGTTTGATCAGCGCATTTTTCGGCTCAGTCAGAATCGAAATCAGCGCAGCCTCATCGAGCTCGGCCAGTGTAGCAACCACAGGCAAACGGCCGACAAATTCAGGAATCAGGCCAAAACGAATCAAATCGTCCGGCTCAACTTCATGCAACAAAGCGCCAATGCCTTTGCTTTCGTCTTTGCTGGACACTTGCGCACCAAAACCAATCCCGCCCTTGACCGAGCGATTACGGATAATCTTGTCCAAGCCTTCAAAAGCGCCGCCACAAATAAACAGGATATTGGTCGTATCGACTTTCGGCATATCTTGGTTCGGGTGCTTGCGACCACCATGCGGCGGTACTGAAGCTACCGTGCCTTCGATCAGCTTGAGCAAGGCCTGTTGCACGCCCTCACCCGATACGTCACGAGTAATCGATGGGTTTTCCGATTTGCGGGCAATCTTGTCCACTTCGTCGAGATAAACAATGCCACGCTGAGCTTTTTCGACATCGTAATCACACTGAGCCAGCAGTTTGGCAATAATATGTTCGACGTCTTCACCGACATAACCTGCTTCGGTCAGTGTCGTCGCATCGGCGATCACAAACGGCACGTCCAGCGTTTTGGCCAAAGTTTGCGCCAGCAGCGTTTTACCTGAGCCAGTTGGCCCAATCAGCAAAATATTTGACTTGGCAAGCTCAACCTCGCCCTCAGCACTGCGGCCTTTAGTCGAAAGGCGTTTGTAGTGGTTGTAGACTGCAACGGCCAGAATTTTCTTGGCACGCTCCTGACCAACCACATACTGATTCAGCACATCGCGGATTTCGGTCGGTAGGGGCAAGCGTTTGCCGTCCGGTGTTTGTGGCGTAATATCGCCGACTTGCGCTGACTCTTCGCGAATCACATCGGTGCATAAATCAATGCATTCGTTACAAATAAAAACCTGCGGGCCAGCGATCAGCTTTTGGACTTCGTGCTGGCTTTTGCCACAGAATGAACAATACAAAAGTTTGTCACCAGACTTATCAGACATGCTATTTCCGAATTTCAAAACAAGCAGAAACCAATTAGAGAAGAAAAAGCCGCCAGTGATGCTGGCGGCCTCGATGTATCTGACTCAGGAATTAACCTGCCAGTGCTGCTCGTGATACCAAGACCTGATCCACGAGGCCGTAAGCCTTGGCTTCTTCGGCATTCATGAAATTATCCCGGTCAGTATCGCGTTCAACCGTTTCAATATCCTGGCCAGTGTGACTCGCCAGCAATTCATTCAAAGTACGTTTGGTTTTAATCAGCTCCCGGGCATGGATTTCAATATCCGACGCCTGACCCTGCAAACCACCAATCAGCGGCTGATGAATCATGATCCGCGAATTGGGCAATGAGAAACGTTTACCCTTAGTACCACCCGACAACAGGAAAGCGCCCATTGAAGCCGCCATCCCGACGCACAAAGTCGATACGTCAGGTTTGATAAATTTCATCGTATCGTAAATCGCCATACCGGCAGTCACCGAACCACCTGGCGAATTGATATAGAGCGAAATGTCTTTGTCTGGATTTTCTGACTCGAGAAACAGCAACTGCGCCACGATCAGATTGGCCATCTGGTCATTGACCTGACCGACCAAAAAAATGACCCGCTCTTTCAGCAAACGTGAATAAATATCATACGCACGCTCACCACGGCCGCTTTGCTCAACGACCATCGGTACCAGACCAATATTTTGCGGATCAAATTCCATACGAGACATTCCAACCCCTCATCAAATAAGCTGTAATCGCTTATTGTTGACCCATCAATTCATCAAACGCAACCGCTTGCTCGGTCACTTTGGCTTTTGACAACACGAACTCAACGACATTGTCTTCCAGCGCCATATTGGTCGGCGCAGCCAGACGTTCCGGGCTCTCGTAGTACCAAGCAACGACTTCAGATGGATCTTCGTAGTTTTGCGCCAGATCTTCGATGATCGCTTTGATTTGTTCTGGTTTGGCTTCAAGTTTCTCAGCTTTAACCAGTTCAGACAAAGTCAGACCCAGATGAACGCGGCGTTTCGCTTGCGCTTCAAACATCGCAGCATTAAATGGCACCATTTTCGGGTCAATACCGCGCGCCTGCATATCCGCTTTAGCGCCTTCAACCAGACGGCCGATTTCCATCGCGACCAATGATTTTGGCAAGTCGATTGGCGTCGCATCAATTACCGCGCTCAGCGCAGTATCTTTAATGCGTGATTTCAAACGGAAACGCACTTCGCGCTCCAGATTGGCTTTCACTTCAGCGCGCATTTTGGCGACGTCGCCATCAGCAATACCCAGGCTTTTTGCAAACTCGGCATCCACTTCAGGCAAGATCGCAGCAGCAACATTTTTAACGGTAATGGCAAATACAGCCGTTTTGCCTGCAACGTCTTTACCGTGGTATTCGGCTGGAAAATTAACGGTAACGTCTTTGCTTTCGCCTTCTTTCATGCCAACCACGCCGGCTTCAAACTCAGGCAACATCTGGCCTTTACCGATCAGGAATGCGTAGTTTTCAGAAGAGCCACCAGCGAAGGCTTCGCCGTCGATAGAACCTTTGAAGTCGATAATCACGCGGTCGCCATCGGCTGCGGCACGCTCAACGCGCTCGTAACGGGTACGCTGGCTGCGCAAGATTTCAACCGTCTTATCAACTTCCGCATCACCCACGCTCAAAGTCGGTTTTTGCAGTTCAACGCCAGTCAGATCGCCGACTTTGACTTCCGGATAGACTTCAAAAGTTGCCGAAAATTCGAAATCGCCGTCTTCCGCCGTTTCTTTAGGTTCGAAACGAGGGTAACCCGCCACTTGCAGTTTTTGTGCAACAACGGCTTCACCAAAGCTGCGCTCAACGGTTTCACCCAGCACTTCTTCCTGAATACGGAAACCGTAATTCTGGAAGACCACTTTCAGCGGGGCTTTACCTGGACGGAAGCCATCAATTTTTGCAGTTTTTGCAACGCGTTGCAGGCGTGCATCCACTTGTTTGCTGATCTCGGCGCGCGGCACGGCAATCGACAGGCGACGTTCCAGAGCGCTCAAAGTTTCCAATTGTGCTTGCATGGCCAGTATTCCTCACAGGTGTTCCGGATGGGCTCACCCGGCAATAGACTTTGGTCTTACTTCAGTATTTGGGATAATTCGATGGTGCGAGCGGAGAGACTCGAACTCTCACACCTTACGGCGCTGGAACCTAAATCCAGTGCGTCTACCAATTCCGCCACGCTCGCATATTTTGCAATCAACAATATGATCACAGAAATGTTCTAGGAGCGCATTATAGAGTACCGCCAGAAAAAAGCACAATAAATTCTTGAAAATCTTTTCTTTCCTGCTAACGCTCGAATCCTTGTCAATACACTAGCGTGGCAAGGTAGCAACGCCGCCGTTATACTCACGGACATTCCATTCAATTGCTCCCTGGATTAAGCCATGAAAAAAATCGAAGCCATCATCAAACCGTTCAAACTCGACGAAGTGCGTGAAGCCCTGTCTGATCTGGGCATTTCCGGCCTGACGGTGACCGAAGTCAAAGGTTTTGGCCGCCAGAAAGGCCATACCGAGCTGTATCGCGGCGCTGAATACGTCGTCGATTTCCTGCCGAAAGTAAAAATCGAAGTCGTACTGTCGGACGATCAGGTCGAAACTGCGATCGAAGGCATCGTCAAGGCCGCGCACACAGGCAAGATTGGTGATGGCAAGATTTTCGTAAGTCCAGTCGAGCACGTGGTGCGGATCCGTACTGGCGAAATCAACGATCAAGCCGTCTAAATCAATCCTGGGTATTGCCCGCCAAGGCAATACCCATAAAACCTACGACCCAATACCCGATCAATCAGCCAGAAACAACCCTGTCCTTGTGGCTTTTTCCCAATCCATCGCCTTATCCAGCGCATCGGCCAGCCGGTCGATTTCCTGCTCAAGCAAGTTGCGCACATCCGGCATGGCCGCCGCCTCGACCCGGCAACCCGCCCAAGCCAGCAAACTCTGCAAAGCAGTCGGCTCATCAAACACGCCGTGCAAATAGGTCGCCAGAATCTGGCCGTCGGGCGAAATCCAGCCCTCGCTCCGACCATCGTCGAGCATGCACAGACTTTGCCAATCCGCACCATGCGGCAGCAGCTGGCTTTGGCCCAGGTGAATTTCATAGCCTTTGACCGCAGCGCCATCACGCAATAAATGGCCTTGCACATTGATCAGCTGTTTCTCAGCCCGCAAGACCGTCGCAATGGGTATATGCCCCAAGCCCATACTAGATTTAGCTTCTGACTCAATACCCTTTGGATCAGCAATGGTTTCACCCAAAATCTGCAGACCACCGCACACACCGATGAGCTTGCCGCCGTAGCGCAAATGCCGCGCGATTTGCACATCCCAACCCTGCGCGCGCAGATGTGCCAGATCGCCCTGCGTATTTTTGCTGCCGGGAATAATCAGCAAATCGCACTCGGGCAGAGGCTGATTCGGATTGGCAAATTCGCAGCGCACATTCGGCAAGCGGCGCAGCGGATCAAAATCGGTGTGGTTTGAGATATGCGGCAAGGTTGCGATCACAATCCGGAATTCGCCGTCGGCATTGGCCACCGTTTTTGGTAGCGCGTCTTCGGCGGCAATATCCAAACCATGCAAGTACGGCACCACGGCCAGCACCGGCTTGCCGGTTTGCGCTTCCAGCCAATCGCAGCCGGGCTGCAGCAGACTAATATCGCCGCGAAAGCGGTTGATGATGAAACCTTGAATTCTCGCCTGCTCAGATTCGCTCAAGCACGCCAGCGTGCCGACAAAATGCGCAAACACCCCGCCGCGATCAATATCGGCCACCAGCCACGCCGGGCAATCGGCTTCTTCGGCAAAACCCATATTCGCGATGTCGCCCTGGCGCAAATTGACTTCAGCCGGACTGCCCGCGCCTTCGACGATCACCCAGTCGTACTGCGCCGCCAGCCTGCCCCACGACTCGAACACCGCGTGCCTGGCCGTTGCCTTGTACTGGTGATAATCAACGGCATCGAGGTTACCGATAGCTTTGCCTTGAATAATCACCTGCGCACGGCAATCGCTCGAAGGCTTTAAAAGCACCGGGTTCATATCGGTGTGCGCCGCCAGGCCACACGCCACGGCCTGTACCGCTTGCGCACGACCAATCTCGCCGCCGTCCTCGGTCACCGCCGAATTGAGCGCCATATTTTGCGGCTTGAACGGCGCTACCGACACACCACGGCGAACAAGCAGCCGACACAGCGCTGCGGTTAAAGTCGACTTACCTGCATCGGACGTGCAGCCTTGAATCATCAGCGTGGGCATGTTTTATCCAGACGGGTATAGCCCTGCAAGCCATATTAAAAATCAGCTACAGAGCAATACCCTTATTGATTATCGAGCAAGAATTGTTTTTGGGTCGAGACAAAATCAACCAGATGCGACAAAAACGGCGCGTGCGCGGCTTTGTAGTGCAATTTGAATTGCGCCTGTGGCAGCGTTTTGGCCAGCCACATCCCAGCGTCGAGCGGCGTCAGCGTGTCGCGGTCGCCGTATTGCAGCAGCACCGGGCAATCGATCTTGCCCACTTCGCCGCGCAAATCGGTATCGCGCAGAATATTGAGGCCATCGGCCAGATGCGCGAGTTTGGGCTCGCCGTGCTTGAATAAATCAGCGAGCAATTCGCGCGTGACTTCGCGAGCGCTGGCGTCGCCCATCGCTTGCAGACTGATAAAGCGTTTTAATGTGCCTTGCCAGTCGGTTTGCAGCGCTGCGGCAAATTGCTCCAACACCTTTTGCGCCATTGCGGGTTGCCAGTCGCTGCGTTGCATAAAACACGGACTGGACGCGACCAGTGTTAGCGAGCGAATTTTATCGCGTTGCTGCAAGGCCCACTGCGTCGCGACCGCGCCGCCGAGCGACCAGCCAACGACTTGCACCGGAAACGGAAATTGCGCATCGACCGCATCGACCATCGCCTGCAAAGTCAGCGTTTGATCGTCGGCCAACTTGCTGCCGCCGTGGCCGGGTAAATCGACGACATGCACGCAAAAGTCTTGTTCAAGCTCGCGCACGACGGCGTTCCACACCGTGCCATTCATCGCCCAACCGTGCAGCAACACCACATCCGGGCCACGCCCGCGCGTTTCAATCCACATTCACATTCCAAAAACGACTTATTTATTGGAGGCGAAGTTTACCGCTTCACGGTGCAGAATGCTGTGTTTGTGGCATGAAACTTATTTGCCGCACAGCAGATGATTCAGTGTTTGCGACTGCGGCTGCGTGAGCCGCTTGCCCGCCAAAGCCACCGTCGCGACGCCCAGTGCGCGATACACCGCCTGTGTGGCTGGCGACAGCACGGCCAGATGCTGCGCCACCGTTGCAGCGTCGCCGCGGACAATCGGGCCGGTGAGCGCTGCGGCAGCGCCGAGGCTGTCGATATTATTCAAAGTCTGACGTATCAGCCCCAACACCAATTGCTGCGCGACCTCTGGGGCAATACCTGCCTGTTCTGACGTTTTTAGCGACAAATCGCTAAGCGTCACCAGAAAATTCGCCGCCATGCTTAGCGCAGCGTGATAGGCGACTTTCGCGCCCGCTTCGCTGCTCAGCGCAAACGCGCTGCCACCAATCGTGGTGGTAAATTCGCTCAGTATCGCCACCGCCTTGGCGTCGCCTTCGAGCGCGCACAAAGTACCGGCAAAAGTGCTCACCGCGCGCGCAGGATCTGCAAACGAAAACGCCGGATGCCAGCTGGCGCAATGTGCGCCTTGCGCGGCCAGTGGAGCAAGTTGATCCGCCGCCAACGCGCCACTGGCATGAAATACCACCGCGCCAGCATTGACCACGCCCGCCTGCGCCAGCGCTTGCGCCACGGCCGCAATCGCGCCATCAGGCACGGCGATCAACCATAAATCGGCAGCTGGCAAATCGCCGAGCTGCGCGGCCACTTCACCTGCACCTATCCAGATACCAGCGGCAGTACTGCTCGCCAGGCTACGTGAATAAAGACCAGCAAGGCGATACTGCCCACTTTGCTGCACGAGCTTGGCGATACTTTGACCAAGGCGGCCTGCGCCAATCAGATTGATCGTGTGCATGGCTTCAACCTTGCGCGGCTAAAACACGCCGGATTTCGCGGCACAGCAACTTCACGTCGGCGTCAGAGTGCGCCGCCGATAAAGTGACACGCAGCCGTGGCGTGGGTACAGTCGGTGGGCGAATCGCAGCAACCAGAATATCGGCGTCGAGTAGCGCTTGCGACAGCGCCAGCGCGGTGGCGTTGTCTTTGACAATAATCGGCTGGATTGCGGTACTGGAAGGCAGCAACTCGCACGGCGCATCGGCTAGTGCAGCGCGGAAAGTAGCGATGTGGCGCTGCAGCCGAGCGCGGCGCTCAACATCCTGCTCGATGATGTCCAAACTGGCGTGCAGCGCACAGGCTAGCAGCGGTGGCGCAGCGGTGGTGTAGATATACGCCCTGGCGGTATTAATCAGATAATCAATCACCACCTGCTCTGCAGCGATATACGCCCCCGCCACACCCGCACCTTTACCCAAGGTCGCCATATAAATAATGCGTGGCGAGTCGATGCCTAATTCAGCCAGCGTGCCGCGCCCGTCGCCGAGCACGCCAAAACCGTGCGCGTCGTCGATATACAGCAGCGCATCATATTTCTCGGCCAACGCCAGCATTTCGGCCAGCGGCGCAATATCACCGTCCATGCTAAATACCGCGTCAACAGCGATCAACTTGCGCTTGGAAGTCGACTCAGACAGCAGGCGTTCGAGCTGTGCGACATCGTTGTGCGCAAAGCGTTTGAAATCAGCACGCGCGAGCTGGCAGGCGTCGTTCAGCGAGGCGTGATTGAGTTTATCGGCAAACACCGCGTCGCCACGACCGAGCAGCGCCGGAATCACCGCCAGGTTCGCCATAAAGCCGGTTGAAACCAGTATCGCCGCCGGTTTACCACTCAATGCGGCGAGCCGCTCTTCCAGCGTATGCTGCGGCGTGAAATGCCCAGTGACCAGATGCGCAGCACCACTGCCAACGCCCCATTCGGCCGCGCCCTGCTGCGCGGCGGCGACGATGGCCGGATGGTTGGCCAGACCCAGATAATCGTTGCTGCAAAAGTTGAGCACCTCACGGCCATTGAGCTGCACGCGCGCGCCTTGCGGCGAATCAATCACACGGCGATTGCGATACAGACTGCTCGCCTGACGTTCGGCCAGTTCATCAGCCATCAACTGAAATACGGGTACTGGAGCGGCGGTGTGTGACATGGCAGCCAAACCGGAAAAAGGAAGCGGCCATTTTACCGAAAAACCGCCGACTACCACGCCCAAAGTGCCGCGAAGCCGCGTTGTGAAATATACCAAGGACATGCCAGCCAGCAGTTTTATTGCCTCAGGATGAAAATTATTCCCTAAGCTCGTAAGACTTGTGTACCACGCATGCGCATTTAAGGATATGATTCCACCTTCTGAAAAATAGCGATTTTATGTGCCGGCAAACATGGTTTGGGTCTTGCGCATAAAGCAGTGGATTAGATTGAATGAAGCGTGTTGATGATTTTCGCCTGACCTTTAAAGATACCGCAGGGAATGAAAGTAAATATGTGCCCATCATGATTGGTGGCATGGGCGTTGACATTTCCACTGCCGATCTGGCGCTGGAGGCGTGTCGTCTGGGCGGTATCGGCCATATCTCCGATGCGATGATCAAAACCGTAACCGACCGTCGCTACAACACCAAATACGTCAAAGAAAAACTGCAAAAATACAAGTTCAACGTTGCCAACAGCGACAAATCAGTCGTCCAGTTCGATCTGGATCAGCTCGCCGAAGCCACCCGCCTGCACGTCGAAGCAACCATGAAACGCAAACAGGGCGACGGCATGATCTTCATCAACTGCATGGAAAAGTTGACGATGAACAGCCCGAAAGAAACGCTGCGCGTCCGGATGTCAGCGGCACTTGACGCCGGCATCGACGGCATTACGCTCGCTGCCGGCCTGCATCTGGGTTCATTCGCACTGATCGAAAATCATCCGCGCTTTCATGAAGCCAAGCTGGGCATTATCGTTTCATCGGTGCGTGCTCTGCAGTTGTTCATCAAGAAATCATCGCGTACCAACCGCCTGCCCGATTATGTCGTCGTCGAAGGCCCACTCGCCGGTGGTCACCTCGGTTTTGGCATGGACTGGGCCGAATACAAGCTCGAAGACATCGTTGCCGAAGTCGTCGCGTGGATTAAAGAACAAGGTTACGACAACATGCCGGTAATTGCCGCCGGCGGTGTATTTACCGGCTCAGATGCAGTCAAATACCTGGAAATGGGCTGCGGCGGCGTACAAGTTGCGACGCGCTTTACCGTGACTAAAGAATGCGGTCTGCCGGACAAGGTCAAACAAGAATATTTCAAAGCTGACGAAGACCTGATCGAAGTGAATCAGATTTCGCCAACGGGCTATCCGATGCGGATGCTGAAAAACACACCAGCAATTGGCTCGGGAATTCGTCCGAACTGCGAAGCGTACGGCTATTTGCTTGATGCGAGCGGCAACTGCTCGTACATCAATGCCTACAACAAAGTACTCGAAGAAAACCCGACAGCGAAAAAAATCTCGGAAATTCACGTTTACGAGAAAACGTGCCTGTGCACGCATATGCGCAACTTCGATTGCTGGACTTGCGGTCACTACACTTACCGCCTCAAAGACACGACGAACAAACTGCCCGACGGCCGCTATCAGCTATTGACTGCGGAACACGTCTTCAAAGACTACCAGTTCAGCACCGACAATCGCATAGCCCTGCCGGAGCTGGATGAAACTGCGGTTTAATCAGAGCAGATCAGACATCAAGGATGGAAAAAAACCCGCTTTCACAGCGGGTTTTTTTATTGCTCAGCCAATGGCATACACAAGGAGGATGGCCAGGGTATATTGATGAAGAGCAATTATTAATTAGCCTGCATTAATATACCCCATCACGACAATGCAGCGACTTCACGATCTTTAGCCAAAATTGGTGCCAGGCTCACCAGATCATCAGCACACAATGGCAAGCGCAATGTGTTCGATGCAATGCGGCCCTGATGGTGCATGATGGCCTTGGCCGGAATCGGGTTGGCGGCCAGAAACAGCGTTTCGGATGCGCTGCGTAACAAATCTCCAATCGTCTCGCCTGCCAAGCCTTGCACCACCCAGCTTGCCACTTGCTGCGGCCAGACATTGCTGGCGACCGAAACCAGACCCGCAGCGCCCAATTTCGCATGCTCGGCAAATAAAACGTCATCACCTGAATACCATGCGACACTCGGGAATGCAGCTTTAAGTTCAGCAAAGCGCGCCGCATTGCCACCCGATTCTTTCACAGCCCAGCAGTTGGGATGCTCAATCAAGCCCGCCAGCGCCACGTCCGACAGCGGCACACCGGCGCGCGATGGGATGTTGTACAACATGCAAGGTTTGTTCACCGCATCCATCAACGCAGCAAACCAGCGCTGCTGACCTTGCGCGCCCGGCTTGGCGTAAATTGGCGTTACCAGCAAATACGCCGCCACTGGCAGCGTTTCGCAATAGGCGAGCCATTCGAGCTGACTGACCAAATCAAGTCCGCCGACACCGACCATAATCGGCACGGCCAAATCAAGGCGACAAGCGTGCTCAAGCACTTGCTGGCGCTCACGCAAAGTCAGGTTTGCGCCTTCGCCGGTTGAACCGAGCAGCAACACACCATTGCCAGCCGCCTCTTGTTCGCGCAGCAAAGCCTTCAGCGCAGCCAGATCAAGCTCGCCAGTCGTCGTTAAAGGGCTAATTAATGCGGTCCAGAGCGTAGTCTGACGGGGGTCGTGTGAAAATGAGGCCATGCGATTCTCCAATTGAAAAATAACGATTGGAGAGAGGGAAAGTGCGGCAATGACAGACGCAAAAAAGCGCCAAAAGAATCATCACCAAGAGCACTCCAGCGCGTTGATTAGTAATTAACACGCTGACAGTCCAGAGGATTCAGCCTCTGCAACCAGTGCGCGCAAATTCATGTTTGCGAACACTTCGGCCTTGCACCCCCTGATACTGCGTCGATGGAACATGAATCCTCGGCAATACGACCTGGGCAAGGCGCCTCTCTTGTCGTTCAGAAACGATATTTTCAGCATGTCATGCCGTGCTGTCAATCGCAAGCCTGATTTTAGCTCGCGCCTTGGCTGACAAAACTGAGTAAGAACTCACATTGGAATACTAAGGAGGGATTCAGGCGCGATCAAAAGGGCGGCCAATCGCCGAGAGCTGGCTAAGGCGGCCGTCGGCGCTATAGCCCAGATCTTCGTTGCGCTGTTGCGCCAAGGCATTCATGAAGTGCTGGTTGATTTCTTCGTGCGTTTTGATGAGCTGGCCGTTGGTGCGATTCATGATTTCGGCCAGTTTGGCACCCTGCTGCAAATCATGCCAGATCGCAGTCTGCTCGCCGAGACTGGATTCGATCTGCTCGACACTTTGCAAACCCCGTTCAACACAATAGCTGACCCTGGCTTTGCTGGCTTGTTCCAGATTTTGCAGCGTGATGTTTTTGGTATCAATCAATTGGGAAACCAGATCAAGCTGGCGCTTGATCAACGCATCCTGCTCTTGCGTGAGCAATGCGCTTAGCTGCTGAACCAGAACCAGTTCAGCAGCCAATAATTGGTGTAGCGTGGAATCGCTCATGGAAAGACTTATCGAGCCAGCAGCTCTTTTACACTAGATAGCAGACCATCAGCAATCGCTTCAGGGCGTACTGCAAAGCGGCCTTCAGCAATCGCGGAGCGAATCGCTGCCACTTTGTCAGCATCAAACGTTGCTTCGTTACTGGCAACGCCAGACAACTTGCTATTAAAGCTGCTCGATACCGATGAGCTCGAGTCACTTTTCGCGCTAGCATTGGCGCGAATATCTGACGATTTACTACCGAGGCTCGTCAGTGGCTTGCCCGAATTATCGATTTTCATGATATGTCCCCTGCCGTACGAGACGGCGGTGGTCGTCCTATTAATTGCCCTATTATGCCTATAATCGGCAGTAGAGAGAATTTCTTTAGCGATCCAAGTCACTATCGATCAATTCCCGCCTGAATTGAAGGCCAATTGACTAATTTTATAGATTTAAGCCACAGCATGGAGTAAGGTTTAAGTCACCTCATCAGTCTAATCCATCAGGAGCAAGTTCATGGATATTTTTCAAAGCCAGTTTGGTCCGATCGAAGTTGATCCGGATACCATTATTCATTTTCCTGCCGGCTTGCCCGGGTTTGAAACTTGCAAAAACTACAAGCTCCTCAATGAAGACAAGCCCAATCCCAACGTTTACTGGCTGCAATCGCTCGATGACGCCGACGTTGCTTTCTCGATTATCGGTGCTGAACGTCTGGGTTTTAATTACGTCCTGACACTGAGCGATGAAGAATGTGCCGCCATTGATCTGACAGACACCAACGACGCCATGCTGTTTCTGATCTTATCGCGTCCGAGTGATGACAGCATTCGCGCCAATACCTTCGCGCCTCTGGTAATCAACTTGCAATCGCGCAAGGGTTTGCAAAAGGTCGACATTAAGGCCGACATTGTATTTAGCAATACTTAAACCGCTTCTTAAGCGGCTTTTTGCTGCAAGGCAATATTTACTTTACTTGGGTTTGCTACCGGCTTGTTGTATGATTGCGTCCAATTTTTGGGGCGACCATGCCGGTTGCCTGCTTGCGCTGCAAACAGCGCCTCTGGAGTTTTAGAGCATGAAAACCACCTTCCTTGACTTCGAGCAGTCAGTTGCTGAGCTTGAAAACAAGATCGAAGAGCTGCGCTTTGTACAAGATGATTCGGCAGTTGACATTTCGGTTGAGATTTCTCACCTTGAGAAAAAAAGCCTCGAACTCACCAAGAATATTTATGCGAAATTAAGCCCCTGGCAGATTTCGCAGGTATCGCGTCACCCGCAGCGCCCATATACCTACGATTATATTTCCGGTCTGTTTACCGATTTTCAAGAGCTGCACGGTGATCGTGCTTTTGCTGATGATCTGGCGATTGTGGGCGGTCTGGCACGTTTTAATGGCCAGAGCGTGATGGTGATTGGTCACCAGAAAGGTCGTGATACCAAAGAGAAAATCGCGCGCAATTTCGGCATGCCGCGCCCGGAAGGCTATCGCAAAGCCTTGCGCATGATGAAGCTGGCCGAAAAATTCAATATCCCGGTGATTACTTTTGTCGATACACCGGGCGCGTATCCGGGCATCGGCGCTGAAGAGCGCGGGCAATCGGAAGCCATTGGCCGCAATCTATTTGAAATGGCCAAATTGCGCGTACCGGTCATCTGCACCGTGATCGGCGAAGGTGGCTCGGGCGGTGCATTGGCGATTGCCGTCGGCGACGTCGTGCAGATGCTGCAATACTCAACTTATTCGGTGATTTCACCCGAAGGTTGCGCGACGATTCTATGGAAAACTGCCGAACGCGCTTCCGACGCAGCCGAAGCCTTGGGCATTACCGCATCGCGCCTGAAAACACTCGGCCTGATCGATAAAGTCGTTCCAGAGCCCATCGGCGGCGCACACCGCGATCCGCAAGCGATGATGGCGACGATGAAAAAATCGATTGCCGATTCGCTCAAAGCTTTGAAAGCGAAAAGTGTTGATGAGCTACTCGATGCACGCTTTGACCGTTTGATGGAACATGGCAAATTCAAAGAAGACGCCGCAGCCTGATGGCTTTCGGCAAGCCGTTGAGTTAATCAACGGCTTTATTAAACACGGGAGCTTAGGCTCCCGTTGTGATTTTATGCGCGCAAAACTGTGCGTCGGGCTCTCGGGCGGGCTCGATT
The DNA here is from genome assembly GCF_046530675.1 of Chitinibacter sp. S2-10. GTDB lineage: Bacteria > Pseudomonadota > Gammaproteobacteria > Burkholderiales > Chitinibacteraceae > Chitinibacter. The sequence continues at coordinate 149,775 of NZ_CP172558.1, forward strand.
CGAGTGTGCTGCTGCACTGGCTGGCGGCTTTGCGCGACGAGCTCGATTTCGAGCTCAGCGCCGTTCATGTCCATCACGGCCTCTCGCCCAACGCCGATCATTGGGCCGAACAAGCAGCGGCCTTGGCGCAAGCGCTCAACGTCGCATGCACGATTAAACGCGTTCAGCTCGATTTGAAACAAGGCACCGGGATTGAGGGCACTGCGCGCAAAGCACGTTACGCCATTTATGAGCAGCAAGATTGCGACGCAATTATTCTGGCGCATCATCAGAACGATCAGGCCGAAACCATCCTGATCAATCTGCTGCGCGGCAGCGGCCCCGCCGGTTTGGCGGCGATGCCACAGCAACGCGCTTTGACTGAAGCGATTACACTGCTGCGCCCGCTACTCAACCTGCCACGCAGCGAGCTACTCGCCTACGCGCAAGAACACGATTTGCATTGGATAGAAGACGAAAGCAATCAGGATACGCAATACAAACGCAATGCAATCCGCCATCGCGTCATGCCTGCCATCATGGGTATATCACCACAAGCCTTGACCACATTGACGCGCAGCGCAATACATCAATCCGAAGTCAATGAATTGCTGATCGAGATTGCCGAGCTTGATCTCGCGCAATGCCTCAATGGTGACGCCCTAGCCTTAGCCCCGTGGCAACAATTAAGCACCGTGCGGCAAAAAAATGTCTTGCGCCACTGGCTGGGTCTGGCGGGTATCGTGCTGGAATTGCGGGCGTTTAATGAATTACTGCGCACCGCGATTGACGCCGCCGACGACACACATCCGGCGCTGGTCTGGCGCAACGCCGCGGTGCGCCGCTATCGCGGTCATTTGCATATTATGCAAGCCAGCTTGCAAGCCGGGCCAACGCAAACGATTACGCCCGACTTTAGCACTGGCAATGATTTACCCGACTGGCGCGGCGTTTTGCGCTGGGTTAAGACCGAGTCTGGTGGCATCGCCGAGGCTTTCCTCACTGGCGCGACCATCTGCGTACGCGGCCGTCATGGCGGCGAACACTTCAAACTTGGCACCAATCGCCCGACGCGTTCACTCAAAGCGCATTGCCAAGTCGCAGAAATTGCGCCTTGGCTACGCGAAACGACGCCGCTGATTTATATTGGTGAGCAGCTCGCGGCCATGCCAGGACTGGGCGTCAATCACGAATTTCAGCCAGATGCGGGTGCGCAAGGCTGGATGCCTCAATGGCACCCCTACCCTGCCAAGGTATAGCCCTACAGGACAGAACCAGAGTAGCCTTCAACCACATACCTATAGATTGAAAAACCATGGCTAAAAAATCAGCAAACGAGAACACCGCCCCAAGCCACACGCCGATGATGGCGCAATATTTTGCGCTGAAAGCCGATCATCAGGACAAGCTGGTTTTTTATCGCATGGGCGATTTTTACGAGCTGTTTTTTGACGACGCGATCAAAGCCGCGCGTCTGCTCGACATTACGCTGACGACACGCGGCGCCAGCGCGGGCGAGCCGATCAAGATGTGCGGTATTCCGTTTCACTCGCTCGAGCCGTATCTGGCCAAGCTGGTGAAACTCGGCGAATCGGTCGCGATTTGTGAGCAAGTCGGTGATCCGGCGACCAGCAAAGGGCCGGTCGAGCGCAAAGTGATGCGTGTGATTACGCCCGGCACGCTGACCGACGCGGCGCTACTCGACGACAAACAGGAAAACCGCTTACTCGCGATCCGCATGCTGCGTGGCAAAATGGGCATGGCGTGGCTCTCGCTCGCATCGGGCGATTTTGCGCTGATGGACACTGACGTTGAAAAACTGCCATCTGAGTTAGAGCGCCTGCGCGCTGCCGAGATTTTGATTAGCGACGAAGCCGAATTGGCGCTGTTCGATCAACTGCGCATCCCAGTGCGCCGCGTCGCCAGTTGGCAATTTGACGCCGCCAGCGCCGAGCGCAATTTAACGCGCCATTTCGCCGTCCACGATTTAGCTGGTTTTGGCATTACCGAGCCTTTACTCGCGCTGGGCGCTGCTGGCGCGCTGCTTGAATATGTGCGTAGCACACAAGGCGGTGCGCTGCCTGCTTTGGCCGGATTACGCGTCGAAAGCCACAGCCAATTTATCGAGCTCGACGCGGCGACGCGGCGCAATCTGGAAATTACTGAGACGATCCGTGGCGAAGCCGCGCCGACGCTGCTCTCCTTGCTCGACAACTGCGCCACCGGCATGGGCTCGCGCCTCTTGGCGCAATGGCTGCATCATCCGCTGCGCAGCCACGGCAAAATTCTAGAACGCCAATCGGCCATCGGCACGCTGCTTGATGCAGGCAGCAGCGACAACCTGTACGGCCAATTGCGCGAAATCGCCGATATCGAGCGCATTGTGTCGCGTATTGCATTGAAATCGGCGCGGCCACGCGATCTGGCGAGCTTGCGCGATAGTTTGCGCGTACTGCCTGATTTGGCCGCACAAATGCCAGTTGGTGGTTTGTTTAGCGGCCTCGCGCATGCGATGCAGGCCGAGCCGACGATTTATCAGCTGCTTGCGGCCGCCATATTGTCCGAGCCGGGCGTGTTGATCCGCGAAGGCGGCGTGATTGCCGATGGTTATTCGGCCGATCTGGACGAGTTGCGCGCAATTCAAAATAATTGCGGCGAATTTCTAACGATGCTCGAAGCACGCGAGCGCGAGCGCACCGGCATTGCGACTTTACGGGTGGAGTATAACCGTGTAGCTGGCTTCTTTATTGAGGTTACCAACTCATACGTGGGGCAGGTACCTGACGATTATCGTCGTCGCCAAACGATGAAAAACGCCGAGCGCTATATCACGCCCGAGCTGAAACAATTTGAAGAAAAAGCGTTGTCGGCGAACGACCGCGCTCTGGCACTGGAAAAACAGCTGTATGAAGGCGTGCTCGACAACTTGCAAAGCCATCTGGCCACGCTGCGTCTGGCCGCGCAAGCTGTTGCGACACTCGACGTACTGGTGTGTTTGGCGCAACGCGCACTGCTATCGGGCTATATCGCGCCGCAATTTTGCGACGACGCCGTATTGCAAATCGACGCCGGTCGCCATCCGGTCGTCGAGGATCAAATCGACGACTTCATCCCGAACAGTGTCGATTTTCACTTGGCGCGCAAACTGCTGCTGATCACGGGCCCGAATATGGGCGGTAAATCGACGTATATGCGCCAAGTCGCGCTAATTGCCTTACTCGCGCACGTCGGCTCCTACGTGCCCGCCACGGCAGCGAAAATTGGTCGTCTCGATCGGATTTTCACGCGGATTGGCGCGAGCGACGATTTGGCAGGTGGGAGATCGACGTTTATGGTCGAAATGACCGAAACGGCGAATATTTTAAATAATGCTGGCGAGCATAGTCTGGTGCTGATGGACGAAGTCGGCCGTGGCACGTCAACTTTTGACGGCTTGGCGCTGGCCTGGTCGATTGCCAAAGCGCTGATCGAAAAAAACCGCTGCTACACGCTGTTTGCAACGCACTATTTCGAGTTAACCCGTTTGGCTCAGGACTACGCGCAAGTGGCGAATGTCCATCTGGACGCCGTCGAGCACAAAGACCGGATTGTGTTTTTACACGCAGTACAGGAAGGCCCAGCGTCGCAAAGTTATGGTGTTGCAGTAGCGAGCTTAGCGGGCGTGCCGAAAGAAGTCGTTCGTAGCGCTAAGCGCAAATTGCAGGAATTAGAGCAAGGCAGCTTCAATAATGGCTTGCAAGCCGACCTATTTGCCCCAAGCTTTACCACAGAAATCGAAATCGAAAAACACCCGGCGCTCGAGTTGCTGACTTCGATCACTCCCGATGAAATTAGTGCTCGCGAAGCGCTGGAGATGATCTATAAACTCAAGGAACTTGTGTAGGACACCTAAAATTTATACGGATATAAAAGCCAATTCGATTGGCCGGAATTAAAGTACCGCCAAAGCGACAAAGGAATAGTTATGAACTCGAGCACCGAACATTTAGAACCTGTTGTAGACCAGCAAGGCAGCACACTGCTCGATCTGGCCAAAATGCTTTCTGACTCTGGCGACAATACAGGAATTGCATTTGCAGACCTTAAAGCGAAAGCGGCCAATGAATTGCGCCGCTTTGGCGAAGACCTAGGCAGCCATCTGGCCGCACATGCTCAAGTGCATGTACCGCCCGCCTATCAACTGCGCAGCACAGCGGCAGGACAAGTTGAAGTGATCGGCGATCACCCCGATAAAGCGGCCATTGAAAATTACCTGAATCAGGACACCCGCTTGCTCAAATGGTTTAAAGAAATCGAAGTACTGTACGAAATTCAGCGTCGTTTCGAGCTCAATCAATCAGACACGCCAGCCGAAGATCAGGTCTTTAATCTGGGGATCACCAGCTTGGGCAGCATTGCCTTTTTCACCAGCGAAAAATAAGTCATCGCCACTTCCCGTCAGAGCCGCATCCTGAATCAAGGGCGGCTCTGCGCGTTTTGGCCAAGCACTGTATAATCGTGGCTTAATTCAATAGGCAAGACTTCCCATGAAAACCATCAAAGCTCGACGTCCGCAACCGGCCATCCGAGAAGCCCGTGCGAACGATCAACAGCGCGCAACACAAAAAACCGGTGTTCGTGGGCCAGCAGCCACTGAATCGCGCTTTGCCAATAGCAAAAAGAAAAAAACCTCAGGCCCGGATATGGGGCGCTCGGCGACACCAGCGACCAGCAAAAAACGCAACTCGCCGACCAGCGGAATGAGCCGTATGGTCGCACAAGCCATCGCAAAAACGGCCGTTGCACGTGAAGTACAAGGTATTAAACCCGCCACTGAAACGACGGTAACACCAGAAACCCAAACGACGATCCGCGATAGTAAACACCGTCCAAGTGCCAAACGCGCAAAAAAAATGCCTCAGCGCCATGGCTCGCAACATGAAGTGGCGATCCAAAGACAACTGCGCGAAAAACGACTGACGACCGACAAGATCGGCGAAGAACGCCTGCAAAAAGCACTGGCCTTCTCCGGCATTGGCTCACGTCGCGATATGGAAGAAGTCATCGAAGCGGGTCGAGTCAGCGTCAACGGCCAAATTGCCGATCTGGGCGCCAAAGTCAGCCCGGGCGATGATGTTCGCATTGACGGCAAACGCATTGCGCTCAAATGGCAAGACAGACTGCCGCGCGTGATCATGTACCACAAAGAAGAAGGTGAGCTGGTCAGCCGCGACGATCCTGAAGGTCGCGTAACGGTATTTGATCGCCTGAAACGGATTTACTCGAGCAAATGGGTTGCGATTGGTCGTCTGGACTTTAACACCTCAGGCTTGCTGCTGTTTACAACATCGGGTGAGTTAGCCAACCGGATGATGCACCCGAGCTTTGAAGTCGAGCGCGAATACGCCGTACGGGTTCACGGTGCTTTAACGCCAGAACAAATGAAAGAAATGGTCAGCGGTATTGAGCTCGACGATGGCCCGGCCAATTTCGCCCGCATCGAAGATCGTGGTGGCGAAGGTCAAAATCACTGGTATCACGTTGTCCTTAAAGAAGGTCGGAACCGCGAAGTGCGCCGGATGTTCGAGCATTACAATCTGATGGTCAGTCGCCTGATGCGGATCCGCTTTGGCATGTTCAACCTGCCTGGACGCCTGAAACGTGGCCAATTTTATGAGCTGACCGAAACCGAAGTGCTGGCGGTGATGAAATGGGCTGGTTTGACGATCACCGGTCAGGTTAAACCTCGTTAATCCGGCTCAAGAGACTTCGGCAATGAGCAAGGCTTTCACCAAAGAAACCGATCATGATGATGACGAACTGCCTGCGGAACTTAAAGTTCCGGTAGGCAGTAAAAATTACATGACGCCACAAGGCTGGCAACGGATGAAAACCGAGCTCTATGAGCTGGTCAACAAAGAACGCCCTCATGTCACCCAAGTCGTCAACTGGGCGGCAAGTAATGGTGACCGCTCGGAAAATGCCGATTATCAATATGGCAAACGTCGCTTGCGTGAAATTGACCGCCGAATCCGTTTTTTAAGCAAACGGCTGGAAAACGCCGAAGTCATTGACCCCGAAACACGCGAAGTCACCGATCAGGTTTTTTTCAGCGCAACGGTGACCTATTGCCGCGAAGATGGTCGTGAAGAAACGATCTCTATCGTCGGTGTAGACGAAACCAATTTGCCGCTCAATCACATCAGTTGGACATCCCCAGTTGCCCGCGCACTGATTAAAGCGCGCCAAGGCGATGTGGTTTATTTGCGCACACCGAATGGCGTCGAAGAACTAGAGATTTTGATGGTGACTTACCAAAAAATTGAAAGCTAAAACACGATTAAAAAACAAAAAAGTCAGCGCCATGCAAACAATTTGCCAGCAACAAGAAAGAGCTGATATTGTGCTGGCATGAACTCACACCACCATGCAACCAGCAGCTTATTTCGTCGTGTCTTGCGCAATATGGCGCTACGCATTGCGGTTGCTGCCTGCCTGATTTCTGCCCTGAGCTATTACTACAGCTATATCCGCCTACAAGAAGAAGCGCTGCATAATCTATCGCGATATATTGACGCGCGCAGCCAGCTAGAAAGCCAGCTTTTTCTCAATGCAGAAGCAAACACCCAACTGATTCGTGACGATTTTCTGCGTCGCTATTCACTATTGCAAGACAGCGATCCAAGCACAGCGTTTTACGCCCTGCTGCAACAAGATCGTGACGGCATGTGGCGCGTCAGGCCAGAACTGGACGATTTCGAACATCAGTCCACCATCGCCCTACTTCCCTCGGTTAAACATACGCCTGAATTGATGCGTCAGGTGATACTGGGCTATCAGATTCTCAGCCAGTATGGCCCTGCTTATCGCAGCAGCAGCTACGATACTTTTCTTGATTTGAATGTCTCTGATGTGAGCCTGATGTACCTGCCGCAACTCAATTACGCCCGCAATGGCGGGGTTGCCGACTTTGCCGAAGACCTGGAGGCCGAACTGGGTGCTACGCCTGAACGCAATCCTTCGCGCAAAACATTCTGGACCGGAATCTATTACGACAAACAGGCGCTGGAATGGATGGTCTCGGTCGTGACACCGATTGACTTTCTGGGTAAATATATTGGCGGGGTCGGCCAGGATATTCCCCTCGATCAATTAATGACTCGTACCAACCAAATCGGTATTCCCGGTACGCACAATATGATTTTCAGTCGCAATGGCAATCTGATCGCGCACCCAGATCATATGAACAAAATTCATGCCAGTGCCGGCAAATTCGATATGCGTAAAGCCGATCCGCTGCTGCAAGGTATTTACAATGTTGTACGCAAAGCATCCTCCGGCGACCGGTTTATTGAAAGTCCCGATGGCACAGCCTGGCTGGGAATTGCGCCCATCAAAGGTGCCGACTGGCTATTTGTCACGGTTTATCCCAAGCGATTGCTTGAAACAAAAGCAGCCTGGGCGGCCAGCATCGTGTTTATACTGGGACTTTGTGCACTCATCATAGAGCTGGTTTTGCTCGCATTCGTGTTGCGTAAAGACGTAGCTCACCCTCTGGATCGACTCAAAAATGCAATCCGCAGTCTCGCTGCCGGCCGCACTAGCAAAGAGCTGGACTTGCACCGCAGCGATGAAATTGGCGAACTGGCTCGTACCTTCAACGAAATGTCGAACACGGTTCAATCGCACCGCATTCATCTTGAAGATCTGGTCACTGATCGCACACAAGAGTTGGCGACGCGCAATCTGCAACTGGAAGCGGCCAACGAAGCGCTCAAATACCTCAACCAAGAGAAAAACGAGCTCTTGGCGATTGCTGCGCACGATCTGAAAAATCCGGTGGCCAGCATCCAGGGTATGGCGGGTCTGCTCAACGACCGTCTCGAGTGCTGGCCCAGCGACAAAATCAAAGAACGACTTGATGGCATTCACCTGCTGGCAGGCCGGATGCAACGCATTATCAGCAACCTGCTTGATCACGACGCGCTGGAAGCAGGATCGGTGCAGATGCAGATCGAAGAGATTGATCTGGATGAACTCATTCGCGATACGCTGATCACCTGGCGCGAACGCCTGCAAAGCAAGCAGCAGACCATTCATTACACCCCCACCCAGCTCATCGTGCGCGCCGACCGGCAGGCGTTGTGGCAGATCATGGATAATCTGATCTCCAACGCGGTAAAATACTCGCCCAATGAACAAAGCATCCTGATCAACACCCAGCTGACCGACGATGGCGTCGAGCTAACGGTGAGCGATCATGGTCCCGGCATTGCGCCGCATGAGATTGGCATGCTGTTCAAAAAATTCAGCCGCCTGTCTGCGCGCCCCACTGGCGGCGAGCACACTACCGGGCTGGGTTTATCCATCGTTAAAAAGCTGGTTGAAGCCATGTATGGGCAAATCCGTTGCGAGAGCCAGTTTGGTCAGGGTGCCCGCTTTATTGTGACGCTGCCGCCCGTTCGCCAGCATCTTGCAGCAAGCAGCGCCCATCGCCAGCAAGAACAAGCCTGAGTTTTGCGTTAGAATCACGAGCTGCATTGCGCCACGTCGGCGTGATGCAGCTTTTTTTACGGCTAGCCCACGGAGTTTTCGATGCGCCAATATCTGGATTTACTGCAACACGTTTTGGATACTGGCGTTGCCAAGGAAGACCGCACCGGCACCGGCACCGTGTCGATTTTCGGCCATCAGATGCGTTTTAATCTGGCCGAAGGTTTCCCGCTGGTCACCACCAAGAAAACGCATCTGAAATCGATCATCAACGAATTGCTGTGGTTTTTGCGCGGTGACACCAATGTACGCTGGCTGCAGGAGCACGGCGTCACGATCTGGGACGAATGGGCGACGGACGCTGGCGAACTGGGGCCAGTATATGGTTATCAGTGGCGCAGCTGGCCAACAGCCGATGGCCGCCATATTGACCAGATTGCCGAAGTCGTTAAACAGCTAAAAACCAATCCCGACTCGCGCCGGATTATTGTTTCGGCGTGGAATGTCGGCGAAATCGAAAACATGGCGCTGCCCCCCTGCCATGCTTTTTTCCAGTTTTATGTTGCACCAGCGCAGCCGGACGATGCGGATCAACGCGGCAAATTGTCGTGCCAGCTGTATCAGCGCAGCGCCGATTTATTCCTGGGCGTACCGTTCAATATCGCCTCGTACGCGACTTTGGTGCTGATGCTGGCACAAGTCTGCGATTTGCAGCCGGGCGATTTTGTCTGGACGGGCGGCGATTGCCATATTTACCGGAATCATTTCGATCAGGTCAAAGAGCAACTGTCGCGCGCGCCGCGCAGCTTGCCAACGCTGAAACTCAATCCGGCTAAAACCGATATTTTCAGCTTCGAGTTTGAGGACTTTACGCTCGAAGGGTACGACCCGCATCCGGCGATCAAAGCACCGGTCGCGGTCTAAATACACACACGGGTATATCAATACAGGTCAATTTAAAATTAAGCTGCAAAGATATACCCATCACATTTTCTCCAAGCTCACCGTTACATCACGTTCAATCCGGTAATGGCAGGCCAGCCTGACCTGCTTGGGGCTATCGAAAATACTCAGATGCATATTAGGCGCTTGTGCAGCATGACGGATCAGCACATTACGCTCCTTGCCGCTAATTTCAATCCAGTGACCGCTCAGAGCATGTGCACAATAGACTTGGCAAGCACCGCATGTTCCCTGTCCGCAGCGCCAGGCCAGCGCCAACAGCCCTTCACGCACCAAGGGTCGCACGACATCGATCAGCATTGTTCCGCTTGCCACGTCACGGCAAAGATCCTCCAGACCCGGCTGAATAAAAGTCACAATCGGCATTTCTAACCCACATCACGTAAAATGTTTTCCAATTGTTAACATAGTTTCTGACCAATGAAAAAATCAATGCAAGGTGGGCTGGTGTATTCAACCGAACACGGTCGTATGTGCCCCCAATGTCGACAGCCACAGGCACAATGCTGCTGCAAAGCAGCCGCCCCCACTGGCGATGGCATTGTTCGTATCCGCCGGGAAGTTCGTAGCGGAAAAACCATCACCGTCATCTATGGCGTGCTACTCGAGGCCAGCGCCTTGGCACTGCTAGCCAAAGAATTGAAAGCCCTGTGTGGCACCGGCGGCACGATCAAGGATGGCGTGATCGAGATTCAGGGCGATCATCGTGAACTGATTGCAAAAAAACTGGCCACACGCTGGACAGTCAAGCAGGCAGGTGGCTAAACAATGACACAAGACTCAATGTACGTCCCCATTGAAGATATGGATGAGGTCACCGCTCATGCCTGGCAGTTTTATCTGGCGATCGCAGACTTGGCATTAGCCCAGCTACAAACCCTGCCAGCTGGCTCGATTGCAATCAGCGATACCGAAGAGGATGCTTATTGGAGCTGGCAAGGTACAGATCAAAGCTATCTGGCTTGGGCTCCGATTGCCGATGGCAGGGTTTGCTTAGAAGCTGCTATTTTATTACTGGAAAGCGTGGGTTTAAGCGCAGAAGAAATCCATTATCGCCGGGAAGCATTAACGCGCTGGCTGCAATCGGAAACCCCCGCCATTTTGCCATGGCAGCGCACACAATTGCAGCAGGCAATCCGTAAAGCGGGGGAATATTAGCCATTTCTTACAGAAAACAATACCGGGTATATGCCTACAATCCAACACCAACAAGGCGAACATAAACATACCCGACAATCACCATATTTTTAATATCAAAAATCTTGATTTTGTAAGAATTAAGCCTCATCGTATGGGTTTCTCCCGTTCAAACAGGAAGCTGCAAGCTCTTATGGCCTCAGTATTACCCCATCCCGAAACCTTGTTTATCAGCGCTGAAGAACGTTTTGCTGCGGAACCACAAGCAGCCCCCACCAAAACGCTCTCTATTAGCGAAAAAATCAGCCGCTTGAAGAAAAAACGCGAATTGGCTGACGATTTGCAAACCATGATTGCCCGCAGTGGACTGACCATCGAGGAATTACGTGAAGCACTGAATCAATAAATTAGTGTCTTTCGGTCGGATTGATATAGGCAAAAGGTAAACCGAGCAACAGCGCCCCGCCCACCATATTCCCCAAGGTGCTATAGAGTAGGTTGTGCCAGGCATCGGCGTAGCCAATGGAGCCCTGCCCTGCCAATGAAATGGCAAAGGTTCCCATATTGGCAATTGAATGCTCGAAACCCAGATACAAAAACATAAAAACGACCAAGATAATTACCACAATCTTGGCAATATCTTCCTTGCAGCGTAAAGCCAGGCGCACCGCCAGACACACAATCCAGTTAGCCAGAATGCCTTTGAAAAAAATTACTTGGGCAGATTGATGCACTTTATGCGCAGCGCCGTCGTACAAGGCATGATCGGGAGCGAGCGCGGTAATCGCACCCGCGCCATACAAGAGCCCGACGACAATGAGTGCCCCGAATAAATTGCCCAGATAACACGCGCACCAGAGTACACAGGTTTGCAGCCAGTTGGTCTTGCCTTCAGCGGAAGACACCGTCAGGTACATGGTGTTACTGGTAAACAACTCGGCATTGGTAAAAACAATAATGGTCAGACCAACACCGAAAAACAGCGATGCAATCACTTTACCCAGCACCAGCTCATGTAAATTGTGCACCAGCATCCAGTACGTAAACACGGTGATCGTCAAATACATCCCAGCCAGCACCGAACGCACCGTATAGCGCCACGGGTCGTTTTTCAGCAAGAGCATTTTGTTCAAGCCACTATCGGCGGCTTTTTCAACGTAGGAGCGATCTGACATATTTTCCTCGCGGGAAAGTTAAGGCCTGCGACACAATGAATCCACCTTAGCAAATAATCAGCCCCCGGGCTGCACCATTACTGGGCAGCGCCGGGGGCTGAAGTGTTATGCAAATCCGGCTTTTAGTCGCGGCTATTACCCGAAAACGCCATCAATAAATGCAGTAGGCTGGTGAACAGATTGTAAATGTTCAGGTATAAGCTCAGGGTGGCAGTGATGTAATTGGTTTCACCGCCATTGACGATGCGACTCACGTCATACAGGATGAAGCCGGAGAAAATCAGCACGGCAACCGCTGAAATGGTCAGAGACAAGGCCGGAATGGCGAAGAAAATATTGGCAACAGCCGCCAGCAGCAGCACCACCAGACCAATCATCAAAAACTTGCCCATAAATGAGAAGTCTTTCTTGGTCACGGTCGCGATTGATGCCAGCGTGAAGAAAATCGCGGCAGTTCCCACTGCGGCAATACCAATCAACTCGGCGCCATTACCAAACTTCAGCGCCACTTGCAGAATCTGGCTCAGCCACAGCCCCATAAAGCAGGTCCAGGCCAGCAAGATCACCACACCGGCAGCCGATTCTTTAGTCTTTTCAATCGCAAAGAAAGCGCCGAAACTCACGCCCATAAACACCAGAAAACCCATTAGTGGGCTCATTGCAAATTGCAGCGAAATCCCCAAGATGGCACCTGCCGCAGTCGGCAACATAGACAATGCCAACAGGAAATAAGTATTGCGCATAACACGATTGCGTTCAGCACTCAGTGCTGCGCTACCGTAAGCAACAGAATTGTATTGCATGTTCAGACTCTCCCAGTTTTTTGAATAGAGGTTCTGCCAAAAGGCGTCCTCCATAAGATGCAGTTAAACGCAAAAAGTTTCAAGCCATGATTGCAAGAGGGGTAAGTATTTGCCGCATTTTTTTTATAAAATGCCCAGCAACGGAAACTCAGCCCGCAATGCGTCATGCTCGACTGCTCGATAATCGGCAAGACGCCAACACGGAGTATGCCGCCGGTCAAACAAGGTACTGTAAATTCCTGTTTTGAAGTCCCCATAGCGTAAGCAAGCTTGAACCATTCGCGTTTCGATGTCCACCGTCTCTGCCATACTCTTGGCAGCGCAACGTGCCTGCAGCACCCAACTTAAATACAGCGACGTCGGCGACGCATTTTCCAACCGGTGTGCGGCATGCTGCAGATAGTGCGAGTCAGAAGACTTCAATTGCAGTAATGCGGCAACCGCAGAATGAAAGTCACGTTCGCAGCACAGGCCAAGATCATCCAGATGTGGTATTAGCTGAGTCCTACCCGGCGGGTCAGTTAAACGTCTTGATTGCAAAAACTCACTCAGCAAAGCCCCGTCATCATGACCACGCCAGGGCAACTTGGCCAGCGCAGCTAAAACATCATGCCGCGCTGCATCCGGTAAAACCCAGTCTGCAGCGCCCAGAGCGAGGGCATCACAAGCATTGAGCGTTGCGCCGGTTAGCGCCAGAAAACGGCCTGCACCACGCAATTGGGGCAGCCACCAACTGGCGGCAACATCAGGAAATAATCCAATGCCGGTCTCCGGCATCGCCAGATGGCTATTTTCAGTCACAATGCGATGACTGGCTGCAGCAAACAGCCCCCAGCCGCCGCCCATGACAATCCCCGTTCCCCACGCCAGTACCGGCTTACCAAACTCGCGTATGCGCTGGCACAGCCGGTATTCTTCAGCAAAAAACGCGTCGCCCTCGGAAAGTTGCCCCGGCGTATTCATCGCGTGATACAAAGCTTTTAAATCACCGCCAGCACAAAAACCACGTTCTCCAGCCCCCGTCAGTATCACGGCGACAACTTGTTCATTATCCTTCCAGCAAGTCAGTGCATCCGCCATTTGCCTGACCATGGCCAGATTCTGGGCATTGATCCGCTCTGGTGCATTCAGCTGCACATAGGCGATCTGCGCGCCATATGTCGTATGAACCAGTGAAATATTGACGCTCATTGCGTGCTCCAGCCCATTGGGTAAGCAGATCCTGTCCTGTAGTTAAATAATTTCATTCAAAAAAAATTGAACTTCCATAATCAATCATTTCGCTATCGGTCATTCCCCATTCGCGTTAACCTGAAACCTTTCATTCTGTACCGAGGATCTCAAAATGAAAGTTCTCGCCCTTTGCGGCAGTTTGCGTGAAAAATCAAGCAATAAAGGACTGCTGCGCTGCGCACAAGCCAATGCGCCCGAAGGCATGAGCATCACGATTGCCGATCTCTCCGCGGTTCCATTTTATAACGCAGATCTGACCGAAAAACCTGCCGCGGTCAAAACCTTACTAGCTCAGATGGATGAGGCCGACGCCTTTATTTTTGGCGGCCCAGAATACAATTACTCGATTTCCCCTGCACTCAAAAATGCCATTGACTGGGCATCGCGCGCCGAAGGCAATACAATCCTTGGCGGCAAAGCGGCAGCCTTGATGGGCGCAGGCGGCGGAATGGGCACATCACGTGCACAGCATCATTTGCGGCAGGTTTGCGTGTTTGTCGATATTCATCCACTCAACAAACCCGAAGTTTTTGCCAATGCTTTTGGTAGCAGCTTTGATGCAGATGGCAATGTTGTCGACGAAAAAATCAAAGAAAATATCCGTATGCAGCTCATCGCGCTGGCTGCCTGGTCAGAACGAATCAGGCAATAAAACACTCAAGGGTATATCCATCAAGGCCAGACATAGCATTGCTTAGATGAATATACCCTAGGCTATAATTTGCCAAACGCCCTTCACTCGTCCTTCAATCGGTTGATACTGGGTTTTGTACGACATTTTGCGGCAATCCTTAATCCAGTAGCCCAGATAAACATAGGGCAAGCCCAATTGCCGGGCGAGACCAACTTGCCACAGTACGTTATAAACACCCAGGCTGCGCGCAGGGAAATCAGGATCAAAAAAGGTATACACCGAAGACAATCCGTCTTCGAGCTGGTCAATCAGGCTGACCATGCGCACCACGCCGTCCTCAAGAAATTCGGCCAGAAAACTGGAGACATTGCTTTTGAGCAGAAAGCTCTCGTACTGTTCACGATTATCCTGATCCATACCGCCACCCGCATGCCGTGAGCGCTGATAACGCTGATATAGCGCGAAATGTTCTTCGCGAAAACTCAGTTCCATCAGCCTCACTTTCAGATTCGGATTGCGCTGCATGACCCTGCGCTGGGTACGGCTAGGTAAAAATTGAGCCACAAGCAGACGAACTGGCACGCAGGCTTCGCAATGATCACACCAGGGCCGATAGACGAACTGCCCGCTACGCCGAAATCCCTGAGCAACTAACTGGCTATAAATGGCACTATCAATCAACTCTGATGGCACGGCCACTTGCGAGCGCGCCAGCTGATTTTCCAGATAGCTACATGGATAGGGTGCGGTAGCGTAAAACTGAAGCTGCACCGTGTGTTTACGAAAGCTGTCGTTCATCGCAGTCCTTGCTATCACGAACACTGGCCACCTGACGACTCGTATCGATAATGCCAAGGACCAAGTAGGTCATGGTGTGCGGTTAATGCATCGAGTTCACTGACAAATTGTTCGCGCTCGATTGTCTTGGCGCCAAAACGCGCAAGGTGGTCGGTGTACATCTGACAATCAATCAATCCGAATCCTTGTTGCTGCAACCATTGCACTGCGTGGACAAACGCGATCTTGGAAGCATCAGCACGACGGGCGAACATGGATTCACCATAGAACATTTTTCCAATGGCCATGCCATAAAGCCCACCGACCAATTCATCATCCATCCAGCATTCAACACTATGCGCATACCCTGCGCCATGCAACGCAATATAGGCATCCAGCATCTCAGGGGAAATCCAGGTACCTGCTTGCCCGGTTCGGGGCTCAGCACACGCCATCATGACCTGGGCAAACGCCTGGTCAAAACTGATGCGATAAGGGCGATTGCGAATAACCTTGGCAAGCGAGCGGTGGATATGCAGCTCTGCCGGATAGAGCACCATGCGCGGATTGGGGCTCCACCATAAAATGGGTTCGCCAGGCATAAACCACGGAAATATCCCCTGCCGATAAGCGGCAAGCACCCGGTTCGGAGAAAGATCTCCGCCGGCTGCCAGCAGGCCATTTGGTTCGCGCAAGGCCTGGGCCACAGGAGGAAACTGCAGACGATGATGATCCAGCCAGGGAATCATAAAGGAGCGTGGTGCGCGAAATTATTTTTTAACTTTAGTCTGACATTCTGCGCAAATGCCATAGAGATACATTTCATGCTCCTGAATATGAAAGCCGTGCTTCTCGGCTACGGCATCTTGACGGGCTTCGATTTCCGGGTCATAAAATTCTTCGACTTTGCCGCACTTCACGCATACCAGATGATCATGATGTTCGCCGTGATTCAGCTCGAATACCGATTTACCTGTATCAAAATGATGGCGTACCAGAATCCCGGCTTGCTCAAACTGCGTCAATACGCGGTAAACCGTAGCCAAACCAATATCAATTTCTTCCGCCATGAGCAAACGGTAAACATCTTCAGCCGTCAAATGACGTTCGGTACTGGTTTCAAACAAATTCAGGATTTTCAGGCGGGGGCCGGTTGCCTTTAAACCCATGCCTTTCAATTCAGCCGCTTTGCTCATTTTAATTTTTCCCACTGTCGATGTGTGCGATATTGGCGTAATCCGGTTATCATATAGCGTTTTTCGGTGCCGCGCACCGACCCTAACAGTGAAGCGTACGAGCATGAAGGCCAGAATCTTAACTGTAATCCTCAGCGGTAGCCTGTTAATGACCGGTTGCAGCGTAATCAATTTCATCACGCCGTATAAGCTTGATATCCCACAAGGTAACGCAATTACTGCTGATCAGATTGCCAATCTGAAACCCGGTATGACACAAAATCAAGTTCGCTTCGTTTTGGGCACCCCGCTCTTGGTCGACCCCTTCCATCAGCAACGCTGGGAATACATTTACCTGAATTCACAGGGGGGCAAGGAGCTTGAGAAAAAGCGCTTTAGCGTCATTTTCACCGACAATATGCTGACCAGTTGGGAAGGTGAAGTCTTACCCGAGCCGCCTGCGCGTAAAAAAGCCCGATCCGTCGGTAGCGCCCCGGCGGATGCCGATGAATTAATGAGTTCGAAAATTGATCCGGGCAATGTTGGCAGCAAAGAAGTCGAAGTCAAACCCCTGATTGAAAAAGGATTTTAAATGACGATGAAAATCGCCATTGCCGGCGCCAGTGGCCGCATGGGGCGCATGCTGATTGAGGCCGTGGTCAACGCCAATGATGCCGAATTGTTCGCTGCACTTGATCGTGCCAATAGTGAAAGTATCGGCTCCGATGCCACTGCATTCTTGGGAAAAAATAGCGGAGTATTGATTAGCAGCGATTTAAGCGCGCTCAATGGTGCTGATGTCATCATCGACTTCACTCGTCCCGAAGGCACACTTGAGCACCTGAAAGCCTGCCAACAATACGGCGTCAACATGATCATCGGTACAACCGGCTTTGATGAAGCAGGTCGCGCAGCCATTGCCACCGCGAGTGAACAGATCGCGATTGTATCGGCTTACAATATGAGCGTTGGAGTCAACCTAGTCTTCAAGCTACTGGAAATTGCCGCCGGCGTACTCAATCAAGGCTACGACGTTGAAATTGTCGAAATGCATCACAAACACAAAGTCGATGCACCTTCAGGCACGGCTATTGCCATGGGCGAAGCTGTTACCAAAGCTTGGGACAAAGCATTAAAAGACGTGGCGGTCTGGTCACGAGAAGGCATTACTGGCGAGCGTCAGGATGGCACCATCGGTTTTGCCACCCTACGCGGTGGCGATGTGATCGGCGATCATACCGTGGTATTTGCCGGGGCTGGCGAGCGGGTAGAAGTCACACACAAGGCCAGCAATCGCACTATTTATGCCCAAGGCAGTCTGCGTGCGGCACGCTTTCTTGCCAACAAAACCAATGGGCATTTCGATATGCAGGACGTTTTAGGCCTCAAATAGCCAAAATGAGACGACATGAAAAAGCGAGGTTAGATCACCTCGCTTTTTTGTTTTCCTTTGCGATGATATGAATAAATTAACTTTAAGAGATCGCAAGCTAATTATTCGCTCTTTCCTGCAAAATCAACAGCTTCTCGTAGATCACATTACGTTAAAAATTTGGCTGTAATGAATTAATTCACGTTGAACACAGCACATTCCAATTGCAATAAAGATACTGCAAAACGATCTACGACATCTACCACTACGAAAGAACGTCATCCAAAGATCAACGGGGCATCGAATCGACACTCCGTACAGGTTCGGCATTTCATTGATTGAGGCGAGTACCATGACTGCCTTATGCCAAAAACCTTTAAAGGGGATCAATTTATTGATCAGGGTTAGCCTTTGCGGCTGGATACTAAAACCATCAGAAAAGAATCGTTCAAATTCGCCTCCTGTGTTTCAGTTATAACAACAACTCATCGAATCCAAACTAGCCTCCTGTTTTGTTGCTGTATTGTTACTCTAGTCCTAAACATTCAATCCTGCAACATATCCTGACGACCAGGCCCATTGAAAATTGTATCCGCCCAGCCATCCAGTCACATCGACTACCTCACCAACAAAATACAAACCCGGTACTTTGCGCGCCATCATGGTCTTGGAAAGCAGCTCGTCGGTATCAACCCCGCCACGCGTCACTTCGGCTTTTTTATAACCTACGGTTCCTGACGGCTTTACTTGCCAACAATGCAACTGCGCCTCGATTGATTGTAATACCTTGGTAGAGTATTGCTTCAAAGGCCTTATTTCACCTGATTTTTGCAAGAATACCTGCACAAATCGCTTTGGCAATACGTCAGACAAAACCGTCGAAAGCAAGGCATCACGATTCGCTGTCGCGAGAAAATTTTGTAAATCCAGCTCGGGAATCAGATCCATTTCGATCATTTCACCCGCTTGCCAGTAGCTGGAAATTTGCAAAATTGCCGGGCCTGAAACACCTTTATGGGTAAATAATATCGCTTCGCGAAACTGTTGCATCTGACATGAAACGACAACGTCTTCAATCGCTACCCCAGCCAACTCGCCCCATAAGTCTTCTGCCTGAAAAGTCAACGGCACCAGTGCCGCAGCTTGCGGAATAATTTTCAAGTCAAATTGTTTGGCTACTTCATAACCGAATGCCGTCGCGCCAATTTGCGGAATAGACAAACCACCCGAAGCAATCACCAGCGACTGGCAATGCCACGTTTCCTGACTGGTCTCAATAACAAAGCCACCCGCTTGGGCTTGTGCCACACTGATGATGCTCGTCCCCATCCGCCAGATGACATCCCCCTGCTCGACCTCGTCTTTGAGCATCCGGATAATGCCGTCCGAATTCTGATCACAAAATAACTGCCCCAACGTTTTCTCATGAAACGTCAGTCCGTGCTTACAAAGCATCGCAATAAAATCATGCTGCGTGTATTGCTTGAGTGCCGATTTGACGAAATGCGGGTTATTTGAAATATAGCAATCAGGGTGGATATTCAGATTGGTGAAATTGCAGCGACCACCGCCGGAAATACGAATTTTTTCGGCCAATTTGGTACTGTGATCTACCAGAACGACACGCCGTCCGCGCTGCCCGGCTGTTGCCGCACACATCAAGCCGGCAGCGCCAGCACCAATAATCACCACATCGGTTTCAATCATTTCCACCTCTCATATCAAGCCGCTATTGTACCCGCTCAACTCAAAGACAAGCGCAATGCAATTGGCAAAACCAACACTCAACAGCGCATAAGGTATAACCCCATTGGCATTATTACGCAGGCAACAGCATCAAGCTCTGGCGTAAAATATGACCATTAACCCCCGCTGGAGCCCTTTGCATGCATACGATGATTGTTACCGACCTGGATGGCACCCTGCTCGACTCCGAACACAAAGTCGATCCTTACACCGCAGAGACTTTTCAGGCGCTAGCAGCACTGGGTATCAATATCACCATCGCCACTGGCCGCCACTTTCTCGACGTCAAAAGCATTCGCAATGTGCTGGGCATTCCGGCGCATTTAATCACCTCCAACGGGGCTCGGGTTCATGCCCCCAATGACGACGAGATTTACGCCGAAAATATCGAGCCCGCGCTGGCACGCGCACTGCTGCAGCCCGAATTTTCCGCCGGCTCATTGCTCAATGCCTATGTCGATGAAGGCTGGCTGGTTGAGCGCGAATGCCCCGAGTTAGTCGGCGTTTATTACAAGGATTCCGGTTTTGGCTATCAGGTTTGCGAGCTGAAAAACCACAGTGGCGAGGGTCTGGCCAAAATTTTATATATTGGTGGACATGAAGCGCTGACGGCGATTGAAGCCAAAATTCTGGCCGCATATCGTGATCAGGTTTATATCACTTTCTCGGCGCACGATTGCCTCGAAGTCATGGCGCCAACAGTATCGAAAGGACATGCCCTGCAAGCCGTACTCGCACGCCTTGATTCGGACAAGGCACATTGCATCGCATTTGGCGACGGGCAAAACGATATTGAGATGCTGGGCGTTGCGGGCACAGCCTTTGTAATGGCCAATGCCAGCCCCAAGCTCAAAGCGGCACATCCGCACCTGCCTGTGATTGGCAGCAACGAACACCATGGTGTGGCGGCTCAATTGCGGAGCATGTTCAAACTCTGACCAGCAGGAGGCAACCTCATGCGTTTGGCAACTTTCATCATGGGTATCTTTATGAGTGGCTTATCTGTAGCAGCCTGCAGCCCAATACTCCAACATAAATTCAAAACCCTGCAAGGCCAGCCCTTTGATTTATGCCAGTATGCAGGCAAACCGGTGCTGGTGGTCAACACAGCCAGCAAATGCGGCTTTACCAAGCAATTTACCAAACTGGAAAAAATCTACGATCAATACAAAGGACGTGGCCTGCTGGTAATCGGCTTTCCGTCCAATGATTTCAAGCAGGAGCTGGAAAGTAACGCCGAAATTGGCGAGTTTTGCAAACTCACCTATATGGTTGAATTTCCGATGATGGAAAAATCCAGTGTCACAGGAAAAAACGCCAATCCGCTGTACCAGCAACTGATCCAGGCATCTGACACCAGCCCGAAATGGAATTTTTACAAATACCTGATCGCGCCCGACGGTAAAACGGTGACAGTGTATAGCTCGCTCACCGAGCCTGATAACAAGGAAATCATTGGCAAAATCGAAGGCTGGCTAATGCAAAAATAGCAAGCAGATTTATCCATGCCCAAAGGTACCCAGCATCTTGTCCAGCCACTTGGATGCGGTCAGGCGCTGCGGCATCGTCCCCTTGTACAGCATTTCTTCCAGCAAACGGAATGCTTCCTTGCGCTGCCCAGAGTCAATAAGCAGAGCGATCTCCTGCAAAACAGGATCATCTGATTGATAATCGGCATTTGCTGCGCGAGATAAGGGCTTGTGCATCTGAGGCGGTGAAACATTGAGTTCGTCCGTAATACTTACAGCCTCGATTTCTATAGGATTTTCAACAAGATTTACTGCTTGTGGCTCTGAAATAGCATTCTTAGTCAAAGTATATGGCGAAGGAGCTGCAGGCTTATCGGTCAAACTGACCAATTCATCTTGCAACGTAAATTGCAGCTCAGAAAAAGCTTGATCCGTTTCTGTTTTTAACAGATTAGAAAATGCCAAATGACCTGATTCACCGCCTTGCACTTCAAGATAAGGAATTATCGAGTCATCTATATCCAGTGATTGATACAATGGATTTGCCGGATCAACCATAGCACCCAGTTGTTGCACATTTTTCCATAATGCATCACTGGCAAACTGCAATCGGAAAGCCACCGCCTTTTCCTGAAAAGCCTCCGACATATTATTTGCCTGGAAAATTTCAAACAGCTTCATCCACAATGCTAATGCGGCGGGGTGCTGTTGGATTTCATGGCTCAACAAGTTAATTGCTTGCGGGATCAAACCGTGATCCAGCAGTAGTTGCGCCTCTTCAGTCACATTCCCCGGCGAGACTACATCCATATCTTCGGTGTGCCATTCTTCACGTTGATCACGATGGATAGGTGTTCCAATTCGCTGAGTATCCAGCCCGCCATGATGAACCGCAGAAACAGCAGGGCTTACGCTATCAAAATTGGTTTGATTTCGTAATGGGGAACTACTTGGTGCAAAAATAGGGTAATCATCATCCTTTGCCCCACGCAACCAGCGTCGCCCCCCGACCAAACCAATCGACAACAACACAAACATTAGTAATGACCAGATCCAATTACGCTCAATCCACCCTGCAATACCCGACGAGTCGCTGGAGGGCATCGTTTCAATGGATTGATTCTGTTTATGGGCATCAACTCCACGCTCTGATTCATCACGCAACAGTTTCAAATTAACATCACGCTGATCTTGCATATCGTTCTGCAACTGCAAAAGCTGTTCACGCAACTGCAACGATTGTTCGGGCGTCAAATTATTCTGCGTTTGGGTATTGATATAGACATCGGACAAACGCAATTTGAATTCACTAGCAGCCAAGCCATCTTGCTCAACAACAGGAGGAAGACTCAGCTCGGACTCAGTCATCCCCGGAGGGGATATTTGATCCAGGGGAGGAATCGTCTTGGATTGTGGCACCTCATCATGGACAGGAACCGGTGGCGCCTTGCCCTGCGGTACTGGCAATTGAATACGCCAATCCCCCTCCAGACGGGCATGGGTGTTTTGAGGTAAATCGGGATTAAGGCTGTAAATCCCTTCTACCAATACCTGCTGACGTATTTTATCTCCGGGATAATAACTCGCAGCAATTTTCGCTACAGAATCGCCCTCTTCTGTCAGCCATGCGCTACCCAGCGCAGGCAATTTTCGAGAACTGCCACTTCTGGCATTTTTGCCCGGATTGTATGTGCCAAAATGGCGTACGCCACGATACTCGGGCGGATCGAGCATGATACGATAATCGCGCTGAAAAGTTGGCTGATCCCCCTCCAACGGACACTTCACCCTGACTGCAAC
The DNA here is from genome assembly GCF_046530675.1 of Chitinibacter sp. S2-10. Lineage (GTDB taxonomy): Bacteria > Pseudomonadota > Gammaproteobacteria > Burkholderiales > Chitinibacteraceae > Chitinibacter. Next base: position 172,510 of record NZ_CP172558.1, read on the forward strand.
ATTAACCAGGGGCTCTTTTGAACTCTCCTCCGCCTGAATCAGTAAGCGGCCACCGCCTGCATCATATTGATAAACCAATTGTGCATTGCGCAATACACCATTAGCAGCCTCATCTTTCGGTGACACAAGTCGAAAACATGGCGTAGTCAAATCTTCTTCGCCATTAGAAATCACGGGAATTGTGGCGAGAAAACGCTCCCCCAAGGCAGACCGAACCTGAATCTCACCCAACATTGCAGCTTGTACGGATACATGAGCTAGCCCAGTGATAACAAGCAGAGTAATCCAACAAAAATATGGCAAACGTATGATCTTGACGGTCATAAAAAAGGAAAAGCGCTCCAATTGGCCTAAACAATATCCAGATGATCCAGCCCGGATAGCACGTCGCGTTGCTTGGCATCAGAACTATTTAGCTTGATCTGCAAACGCAAATCATTGACCGAATCAGCATTGCGCAAAGCATCTTCATAAGTAATCTGACCGTCTTCAAACAGATCAAACAAGGATTGATCGAATGTTTGCATCCCCAACTCTCGAGATTTTTTCATAATCTCTTTGATTTCATGCACTTCGCCCTTGAAAATCAGTTCTGAAATCAGCGGGGAATTGAGCATCACTTCAACCGCAGCAATCCGTCCCTTGCCCGAGGCATGCGGTACCAGCCGTTGCGAGACAAAAGCTTTCAAATTGAGAGACAAATCCATCAACAATTGTTGACGACGCTCTTCGGGAAAAAAGTTGATAATCCGGTCCAGAGCCTGATTCGATGAGTTCGCGTGCAAGGTTGCCATACACAAGTGGCCGGTTTCGGCAAAAGCAATCGCGTAATCCATCGTCTCGCGATCCCGGATTTCACCGATCAAAATCACATCCGGCGCTTGGCGCAATGTATTTTTCAGCGCAGCCATCCATGAATCGGTATCGACCCCGACTTCCCGCTGGGTAATGATCGAGTTTTTATGCTCATGCACGTATTCGATCGGGTCTTCAATCGTAATGATATGGTCATACGCATTTTCATTGCGATGACCGATCATTGCAGCCAGCGAGGTCGATTTACCTGACCCTGTACCGCCAACAAAGATAACCAAACCACGTTTGGTCATCGCAATATCTTCCAAAACGGGAGGCAAATTCAATTCAGCCAGCTTGGGAATATCTGAATTAATTGTCCGCAGCACCATCCCAACCCGACCTTGCTGCATAAAGGCATTCACCCGGAAACGCCCCATATTGCCGGGACTGATCGCGAAGTTACATTCCTTGTGTGCTTCAAAGTCTTCGGCCTGGCGATCATTCATGATGGCTCGCGCCAACTCTTTGGTGTGTTGTGCACTTAATACTTGATTCGAAACAGGCGTCACCCGCCCATCAATTTTCATTGCCGGAGGAAAATCAACGGTAATAAATAAATCGGATGCATTCTTGCCGCGCATATGGCGTAGCAAGTCATGCATAAATTTGGCAGCCTGTTCTTTTTCCATGTGTTTCCTGCCCCAGTTTAACCTTTGAAATTATCAGGAATCGCCGCTTTATTGCGCGCCTCGGCAATTGAAACAATATTGCGCTGCACCAGATTTTGCAGACACTGATCCAGCGTCTGCATACCGTGCGCAGAGCCTGTTTGAATGGCCGAATACATTTGTGCGACTTTATTTTCACGAATCAGGTTACGAATCGCCGGAATACCGATCATGATTTCATGGGCAGCAACACGCCCCGTGCCATCTTTGGTCTTGAGTAGCGTCTGCGAAATCACGGCGCGCAATGATTCGGACAGCATTGAACGCACCATTTCTTTTTCCGCAGCCGGAAAAACGTCAACCACCCGGTCGATTGTTTTAGCGGCCGAACTGGTGTGCAAAGTCCCGAACACCAAATGCCCCGTTTCGGCGGCAGTCAATGCCAATCGTATCGTTTCCAGATCACGCATCTCCCCCACCAGCACAATATCCGGGTCTTCCCGCAAAGCCGAGCGCAAGGCATTGGCAAACGACAAAGTATGCGGACCGACTTCACGCTGGTTGACCAGACATTTTTTGGATTGATGCACAAACTCGATCGGGTCTTCCACCGTCAGAATATGGCCAAACTCATTATCGTTAATGAAATTGATCATCGCGGCCAGAGTGGTCGACTTACCCGAACCGGTAGGCCCAGTCACCAGCACCAGACCACGCGGATTCATTGCGATATCCTGAAAAACTTTGGGTGCATTAAGCTCTTCGAGCGTGAGCACTTTGGATGGAATCGTCCGAAATACCGCGCCGGCTCCCCGATTTTGCACGAAAGCATTGACCCGGAAACGTGCCAGATTGGGAATCTCGAACGAAAAATCACACTCCAGCGTGTCTTCATACACCTTACGCTGTCCGTCGTTCATGATGTCGTACACCATATCGTGTACGTCTTTATGATCCATCGCGGGTAAATTAATACGACGTACATCGCCATGAACCCGGATCATCGGCGGCAATCCCGCCGACAAATGCAAGTCAGATGCCTTGTTTTTGACCGAAAACGCTAAGAGTTCCGAGATTTCCATTTATAATTCTTCCTCTTATTCACGAATCAGGTCTGCGTTTAATCGGCAGGCATCCTGACAAAATTATCCGTTCATTATGGCAATGTTATTTGAAGCATGGCAAGGCGTACAAGGCAGGATAAGCGCAGCGTGCACAGCTTGTGCGAGAAAGCCGCAAGAAATTACCTTACTGGCCGTGAGCAAAACCTTTCCTGCCGCAGATATCCACCAGCTCTACCAACTCGGACAGCGTGAATTCGGCGAAAACTACGCACAGGAACTGGAACAAAAAGCCACCGAACTAGCCGACTGTCACGAGCTCGTCTGGCACTTTATCGGACCTTTGCAAAGCAATAAAACCCGCATCGTTGCCAATGCAGCGCACTGGGTACATACCATCGAGCGCAGCAAAATTGCCGAAAGGCTCAACAATCAGCGCCCAGCCGCCTTGCCACCGCTCAACGTCTGTTTGCAAGTTAATGTCTCGGGCGAAGCGAGCAAATCCGGCGTTGCTCCCGATGAATTATTAGTGTTGGCACGCAACGTTGCACAAATGCCAAGACTGAAACTGCGCGGCCTGATGTGCATCCCCGAGGCAACGGCCGATCAAGTAAAGCTCGCCAAACAGTTTCAATTACTGAAACAATGTCAGGATATGCTGAACGCACACGGTTTTGCACTCGACACGCTCTCAATGGGCATGTCGTCTGATTTGGAACTGGCCATTGCCAATGGCTCGACTTTAGTTCGCGTGGGCAGCGCTATTTTTGGTGCCCGCCCTTATTTAGCATCACCTCCAGAGCAGGAACAATAATGATCATTACCTTTATCGGTGGCGGTAATATGGCCACCGCCATGATTGGCGGCATGCTGGCACAAGGCTTTAGCGGCAATGAAATTCATGTTGTCGAGCCAGACGAAACCAAACGTGCGCAATTAAATGCTCAATACGGCATCAGTACTTCCGCGCCCGGTGAAGCACTGCCAAAAAGTACCGCGATTCTGTTTGCCGTTAAACCACAACAATTCAAGGCGGTGACCGCCGAAGTCTTGCCACAATTAGATGATGCACTAGTGATTTCGATTGCAGCGGGAATTCGTGTCGATACACTATCCCGGTTTCTGGCTGGACACCAACGTATCATTCGCGTCATGCCCAATACCCCTGCCCTAGTGCAAGCCGGCATTTCCGGCGTTTATGCGGGAGAAGCCGTCAGCGAAGCAGACCGTGAACTCACCCGCCGGATTCTGGCGTCGATTGGCGAGCAAGTCTGGGTCGACGACGAGCATCAGATTGACGGCATTACCGCCATCTCCGGCAGCGGACCGGCGTATATTTTTTACTTTATGGAAGCACTGCAGGCCGCTGCGCGCGCGCAAGGCTTTGAACCCGAAATTGCTCACAAACTGGCGTATCAAACTTTCGCCGGCGCAGTCAAACTGGCGCTCAGCAGTGAAGACGATGCGGGAACTTTGCAGCAGAAAGTCACCTCAAAAGGCGGCACAACCGAACGCGCGATCAAAGCGCTCGATACCAGCCAGGTGCGCTCGACGATCATCGCAGCAGCAGGTGCTGCCGCAGCCCGTTCACGCGAACTGGGCGAAGAGCTGGGTCGTGATATCGAGCCATAAAAGGGATGAACATGTTCAACAGCATTCTGGATTTTTTAATCCGCAACTTGCTTGAGTTTTTAATTCTGCTGCTGCTAACGCGTTTTTACCTGCAGGCTGCCAAAGTCTCTTTTCGGCATCCGCTAGGGCAATTTGTTCTGGCTTTGACGAACTGGCTGGTCTTGCCGGTGCGCAAAATCATTCCGCCGATCAAAGGCTACGACAGCACCAGCATGGTCATGGCCTGGCTGATCGCGCTGATCATGCACTCGCTGCTACTGGCCATTACACCATGGCCTTATGATTTTGCCTCTGGCTCATCGCTGCTCGCTCTGGCACTGACCGCGACATTGGAACTGGTCAAAATGTCGTTGTATTTGCTGTTTGCTGCAGTCATTGGTCAGGTTCTGATGAGCTGGCTAGCGCCGTACAATCCGCTCATGACTATGCTCACTGGACTCACTGCGCCTTTTTTGCGGCCGATTCAGAAAATCATTCATCCGATTGGCGGCATCGACATTTCACCGCTGCTGCTGATTCTGGCGATTCAACTTTGCCTGATGATCGTCGGCCAACTCGAACCGATGATTCTGCAAAGCGTGAAGCTGATCGGATAAACCATGAGCTGGTACAGCGTCGACGGAGTTCAAATCACGCTACGGCTGCACATCCAGCCCGGTGCGAAAAAAACCGAATGTGCGGGGCTGTATGGCGAGGCAATGAAAATTCGCCTCGCTGCCCCGCCCGTCGACGGCAAAGCCAACCAGTCGCTGATCGTCTGGCTGGCTGATTTTTTCAAAGTGCCGCAACGCCAAGTGCAAATCAAAAGCGGCGAAACCAATCGCCGCAAAGTAGTCTGCATTAGTGGCAGCGGGGTATTGCCATCAACCCTAAACCCCAATTAATCTAGCGATCAATACGTGGCGGGGTATTTGTAGCATCGGCGGCATTTTGCGGATCAACCCGGCGATATTCACCATCAATCACGCCATCCTGCACCGGCGTACTGCCACTACGAGCAGCAGTCGACGTCCACCACGGCAACAGCAAAATCAGTCCAATCACATCGCCAATCACGCCGGGAATAATAAACAGCAAGGCAGCAATATAGTAACGCGCGACGCTCATCAGGCTATTAATCCCAAGTCGGCCAGTGCGCAGATCACTCATCAGCGTCAAACCAATCGCCAGCCGTTGATGACGCAACATCAGTACCCCGACAGCAAAACTTAGCAGTACAATCAGCAAAGTCGCCAGCGAGCCAATCGCGTCGGCCAGCCAGAACAGCGACATCATTTCCAACACTGGATAAGCCAGAATACTGGCAAAGATTAAATACGGCATGCAAACTCCTCATGATTCGCTCGTAGTATGCTGCAATTGCCCCGATGAGACCAGCGCCCACCTGCTGGCACAGGGCATTATTACAGCCCGTCTGGCTGCTTGTGTGAACCAAATGGCCGCAGTAAAGTCTAGCTATCACTGGCACGGCAAGATCGAACAAATGACCGAAGTGCCATTGATGATTAAAACCACCGTCGCAGCCTATCCGCAGCTGGAACAGTGGCTACTTGAACATCATCCTTATGAAGTGCCAGAGATTATCGCGCTGCCGATTATCGCAGGAGCGGCCAGCTATCTGGACTGGATCGCCAAAGAAGTTAACCTGGATCAGAAATAACTATGTTGCGTCTGCCTCAATTCATTAGCTGCCTGCTACTGGGTCTGTTTTCAATCCTGGCCTGGGGAAATAGTGAATTTTTACCGCCGGAAAAAGCATTTCGCGCCGAATTGACCCGGATCGATGCCAAAACCATCGAAGCCCGCTTCACCATTGCGCCAGGCTACTACCTGTACCGGGACCGTATCCAGATCAGCGCCAATGGTCTTGTGCTCTCTACGCAAATACCCCCTGGCGAGATCAAGAACGACCCCAGCTTTGGCAAAGTCGCTGTTTTTCACAAGCAATTGATTATCAGACTGAGCACCCCGCAAGCGATTGGCGCACAGCAAGCCTTCACACTGAAATATCAAGGTTGCGCCGAGGCTGGCATTTGTTACCCGCCACAAACGCAAACGATCAAACTGGGGGAATCCAAATCTCCTGCGCTCAAACAGCTTTTCGGTGCACAAAACAACGTAAACCCACCTACCCCCGAGCAACAATTTTTCGGGGGTAGTTTTTTTGGCACGCTGGGAGTGTTCTTTCTCGCAGGCATTGCACTGGCACTGACTGCCTGCATGTACCCCTTGATTCCGATTGTCTCGGGCATTGTCATCGGCCAGCACAAAACGCACCGCTGGCATGCTTTCAGCCTGACTTTTGTTTACGTACAAGGGATGGCAATTTCTTATACGGTCATTGGCGTGGCGGCGGCACTCACCGGCACTCTGCTCGTCGTTGCCTTGCAGCAGCCCTGGGTCATTGCGTTATTTGCACTGTTTTTTGTCGCAATGGCATTGTCAATGTTCGGCCTGTTCAACGTGCAGCTTCCCGCCTCGCTACAAAGCAGATTAAGTAGCGCAAGCATGAAACTGCCGGGTGGAAAATGGACTTCAGTGCTCTTGATGGGGTTGCTGTCCGCACTGATTATCGGCCCCTGCATCGCTCCGCCACTGGCTGCCGCTTTGGCCTATATCGGCCAAAGCGGCAATATCTGGCTCGGCGGCTCGGCACTCTATAGCATGGCTTTGGGACTTGGCCTGCCTTTGCTGGCGATTGGCGCTTTTGGTTCTACCGTCCTGCCCAAAATTTCGGGCAAGGTCATGCAAGGAATCAAAATCATTTTTGGGGTGGTATTGCTCGCAATGGCGCTCTGGGTCTCGCGTTCACTATGGGAACCCTACCTGGGTATCCAGGAATCAAATCGATTGGTTTTCCAAACTGTTCGCAGCACCAGTGAACTTGATCGTGCCTTGAGCCAAGCCAAGGGCCAGCGTGTCATGGTCGACTTTTATGCCGATTGGTGCGTCAGCTGCATCGAATTTGAGCGCGAGACGCTGAGCAAACCCGATGTTCAGGCCGCACTCAAAGACTATCGGCTAATCCGGGTCGATGTCACGGCCAACAGCCCCGCTGACGCCCAATTGTTGGCACGCTATCAGCTCTACGGTCCGCCAGCTTTGATTTTCTATACGCCAACAGGACAGGAAATCGATTCGCGCATTATCGGCTTTCAGGATTCACCTCAGTTCTTGAACACATTGGCGACAAGCAAAGCTTTATCATGCAGTTCAACCGTGTGTTGATCGTGACTCTCATCTATTTTCGGAAAAGTCCAATGAAAAAATGGTTCACTCTGCTTGCGCTCTTTGCGGCTCAATTCGCCTGGTCTGCCGATCCATTCTGGAGCATGAGCTTTCCCGACTTGCAGGGCAAAGCTCAGGCGAGCAAGCAGTGGCAAGGAAAAATGCTGATCGTCAATTACTGGGCGACCTGGTGTAGCCCTTGCCGACAGGAAATGCCGGAGATGGTGCAGTTGCAGAAACAATACGCAGGGAAAGTGCAGTTCATTGGTATCGCGATTGACGAACCCGCTCCTGCGAAACAATTCTCGAAGGAAATCGGCGTCAATTACCCGATTTTAATCGGCAGCAATAGCGCGATGGATTTGATGCGCAGCCAAGGTAATACTCAGGGTGGCCTGCCGTTTACCGTTTTTTTTGATCGCAACGGGCAGCTTGTCGCCAAACAGACCGGAAAAATCAGCAAGACAGCCCTTGAAGCCCAGATAAAAAAATACGCCCGGTAAGGGCGTATTTTTTAGCACGGAAATCCAGGCAGAAACTTCAGAAGCCGCAGAAAACATCACGCAACATCGCGATCACATCCAGTGTCCGCACATCACCCACGCGATAATAAACGCGATTGGCGTCTTTACGCGTCCGTAGTACGCCTTTCTCGCGCATCAGCGCCAGATGCTGGGAAATATTCGACTGAGTCGTTCCAACTCGTTCTACGATGTCCTGCACACTGACCTCCTGATCAGCCAGTACGCATAAAATTTTCAAACGCAAGGGGTGAGACATGGCTTTCATCGCGCGGGAGGCCTGCTCGATGTGCTCATCATCCATACTTCCAATTGATTCATTCATTTTTACAATTCTTTATTTTGTGCTTGAGCCGGATCAGCTTTGCGCCACAAGTACGACCTTCTCAGGTTCTGTTGAGTTAGAATACTAACCGTGTTTGAAATCAATTCGCAACCGTAGATCGGCGATTATCCAGCAATCGGTAGCGAATCACCATAGGACTTTGCGCATGCCACAACAAATCACTCCCGTATTACTGCTTATCCTGGACGGCTTTGGTTACCGCACCGGGGGCGATGACAATGCCATTTTGCACGCCAGAAAACATCATTTTGACCGACTGTTCAGCCAATACCCATTTACGACCATCAACGCCTCCGAGCAGTTTGTCGGCTTGCCTGCAGGGCAATTTGGCAATTCGGAAGTGGGTCACCTCAATATCGGCGCCGGCCGCATCGTTCAGCAAGACATTAGCCGCATTGATTGCGATGTTGCAGATAAAACTATTGGTGAGAATCCAGTTTTCAAACAAGCCATCGACACAACAAAAACCAGCGGCAAAGCACTGCATATCATGGGGCTGATGTCTGATGGTGGCGTACATTGCCACGAAAATCATGTTTTCGGCCTGATCGAAGCCGCCAACAAGGCTGGCGTCAAAGATATCCGTATTCATGCCTTCCTGGACGGTCGCGACACCCCGCCACGCAGCGCCGAACTATACCTGCAGCGCTTGCAAACTGTCTGTGACGCCAATAATGCCAAAATCGTCGGCATTGTCGGCCGTTACTGGGCGATGGATAGAGACACCCGCTGGGAGCGTGTTGAGCCGGCTTACAAACTGATTGTCGATGGCGTTGGCCTGTACAGCGCAGCAACCGCACTTGATGGACTGGAAGACGCATACAAACGTGATGAGAATGATGAATTTGTTTCCGCAACCGTGATTGGCACGCCAACCCGCATGGAAGACGGCGATACGGTTATTTTCATGAATTTCCGGGCCGATCGTGCTCGTCAATTGACGACCGCGCTAACCGCTTCCGATTTCAAAGGTTTTGAACACCCGCAGCGCCAACCTCAATTTGGTTACTTCTGCACCGCGACTGATTATGGTTCGGCCTACAACCATCCGGTGGCTTACACCAAAGAAAAAGTCAAAAACAGCTTTGGCGAATACATCGCCAGTCTGGGTTTGAAACAGTTACGCATTGCCGAAACCGAGAAATACCCGCATGTGACTTACTTTTTGTCTGGCGGCGAAGAAAAAGAATTTGCCGGCGAAGACCGTATTCTGGTGCCGTCACCCAAAGTAGCTACTTATGATTTGAAACCAGAAATGTCGGCTCATGAAGTGACCGATAAAATGATAGGCGCGATCAATAGCAAGCAATATGCCGCGATCATTTGCAATTACGCCAATGGCGATATGGTGGGTCATAGCGGGATTCTCGCTGCAGCAATCAAGGCAGTCGAAACGCTGGATGAATGCGTTGGTCGCGTCGTTGCTGCCCAGCTGGCTATCGGTGGCGAAGTCATCATTACCGCCGATCATGGCAATTGCGAAATGATGTTTGATAAAGAATCAGGCCAGCCCCACACCCAGCACACCACCGATCTGGTGCCATTCTGCTATATCGGTCGCCCTGCCCGTCTTTCTCCGGGTGGCGCACTGAAAGACATCGCGCCATCGTTGCTGGCGATGATGGGCTTGGCGCAACCGACAGAAATGACAGGTCAATCACTGATCAATTTTCTGTAACTGATGCTGATTTGGGTTTAGAGAATTTGGCGATTCAAGTAAAGTGATGCACTCTTGATATTTCTTGAGTAAAAGATGTTGGCACGTTTACTTGTTTCGCTGATTTTCACCGGCATGGCGGTCATTCCGACCTCATTTGCCGCACCTGTCGCCAGTAAAATAGCCAGCAAATCCTCCGGTACGATTCAGGATCGTGAAGCCAAACAGGCAGAACTCAAAACCCTGCGCAGCCAGATCGAACAATTGCAAAAAAACCTGATTGCCAATGAATCATCCCGCAATGAAGCTGCCGACGCACTGAAAGACTCCGAACAATCAATTTCGGAGGCCAATCGGGTTTTAAGCGAACTCGCGCAACAACGCACACTGACAGTTAACGAACTGGCCAAACTGGAAGCGGATATTGCCCGCACTCGGATGAGCATCCGGGCCTGCCAGAAACGCCTTGGCGAGCTGCTTAGTAACCGCTATAAACTCGGCCAGCTAGAAGCCTGGCGCCTGCTACTCAATCAAAAAGATCCCAATCAGGTCAGCCGGGATTTGACCTATTACAAATACCTTGCCCAATCACAGCAGCAATTGGCCACCCAGCTAGAAACCCAGCTCAATGAACTCAATCAGCTGGCCGAGCAAATTCAGCAGAAAAATGCCGAATTGCAGGAAATCGCCCGCAATAAACAGCAACAACGCCAGCAACTGGTGAGTGATCAGCAACAAAAGCAGGCAGTGGTCAATCAGCTGTCCAGACAAATCGCCAGTCAGCGCAGTCAAATCCAGAAGTTGGCAGCCGACGAAAAAAGACTGACCCTGCTCACCGAGCGCTTGAATGCCATCATCAAACGCCAGGAAGCCGAGCAAAGCCGCCTCGCAGAAAAGCAACGTCTAGAAGCAAAAAGACGCGCAGAACAACGCGCCAAAGCTAACGCGGAACGCAGCGTACGGCAAGCCAAACAGGCTGAACTGGCCAAAGCAGCAGGCAGACCGGCGCCAACGGCAGAACCAGAGGCAAAAGAAGAAGTCAGCAGCATAAATGAAAACCTGCCTGATCCGTCTCAAGCCGGTGTCAAATTTGCCGGATTGAAAGGCCAGCTTGCCTTGCCAGTCAAAGGCGTAGTAACCGGTCGTTTTGGCGCCCCCCGCGGCGAAGGTGGCACCTGGAAAGGCCTGATGATTAAAGCCAATAATGGTCAATCGGTGCATGCGATTGCCAGCGGCCGCGTCGTCTTTGCCGATTGGCTGCGCGGATTTGGCAACCTGATGATTATCGACCATGGTGGCGGCTATATGAGCCTGTATGGCGGCAATGAAAGTCTGCTAAAACGAGTTGCCGATCCAGTCAAACCGGGTGATGTGATTGCTACCGTCGGCAATAGCGGCGGCATGGCCGAATCCGGCGTATACTTCGAAATCCGACAGAATAGTCGCCCACTTGACCCCTTGTCATGGGCCAAATAAAAACACCGCACGAACAGGAAAACTCCGGGATGTCCAACAAACCATACAGCCGCTGGCAAAAAATCAGTCTGCTGGCGGCCGGCGCCGCCTTAGGCACCGTCGTTAGTTTATCGTTTAATGCGACTGCCGATAAAGAAGCCAGCAGCAATCCTTTGCCGATTGATGAGCTGCGCGCATTCTCAACGGTATTTGGCCTGATCAAACAAAGTTACGTTGAACCGGTTGAAGACAAAAAGCTGATCAACGAAGCCATTAAAGGCATGGTCTCCGGTCTTGACCCGCATTCGAGCTACCTCGATGAAGAAGCTTTTGCTGATCTGAAAGTCAACACCCAGGGCGAATTTGGCGGGCTGGGGCTTGAAGTCAATATGGAAGATGGGCTGGTTAGAATCGTGTCCCCCATCGAAGATACACCGGCCTACCGAGCCGGCATCAAAGCGGGCGATTTTATTGTCAAAATTGACGAGCTACAGGTACAGGGGCTTTCCTTGAATGAAGCTGTTTCCAAAATGCGTGGCAAAGCAGGAACCAGCGTCACGCTAACCATTTTGCGCAAAGGCGAGTCAAAACCCCTGATCTTTACGCTCAAACGAGCAATTATCAAAACCCAGAGCGTGAAATTCAAGCTCGCCGAACCAGGTTACGGTTACATCCGTATTACCCAGTTCCAGGAAAAAACAACAGAAAATCTGGCGCAGGCGATTGATGCACTGTACAAGGAAAACAAATCATCACTAAAAGGTTTGGTGCTCGATTTGCGTAATGATCCGGGTGGCCTGCTGGACGGCGCTGTTGGTGTCTCTGCTGCATTTTTGCCCAAGGATGCCTTGGTCGTTTACACAGAAGGCCGCACTGCTGACGCCAAAATCAGATTGACCGCCAGCCCTCAGTTCTATCAACGCGACTCGAGCAAGGATTACTTCAAGAATACGCCAAAAGACGTCAAAAACGTCCCCTTGGTCGTTCTGGTCAATAGCGGCTCGGCATCGGCCTCTGAAATCGTGGCAGGCGCACTGCAGGATCACAAGCGGGCTCTGGTCGTTGGCACGCAGACTTTCGGCAAAGGCTCGGTGCAAACCATTCTGCCTATTGACGCCAAAAGTGCATTAAAACTGACCACGGCGCGCTACTTCACGCCCAATGGCCGCTCAATCCAGGCCAAAGGCATCACACCGGACATCGTGGCCGAAGAAGCAGTTTTAAATGGCAAGGAAGAAAATGGTTTGCGCCTGCGCGAAGCCGATCTGGGGCGCCATCTGGATAACCCAACCGACAAAAATGCAGGTAAAGCGACGCCTCAACCCAACGATGCCCCCAAAACCAGCATCAAGCCAAGCAGCAAACCTGCGAGCGGAACCGAAGCAGATGAAAATCCACGTGAGCTGGTATCCAAATCCGATTATCAGCTTCAGCAGGCGTTCAATGTACTGAAAGTACAGCAGTTACTACTGAGCAAACCAGCAGCAAAATAAGCTCGCCTACTCAGCAAAATACCCCCAGATCGGCACAAACCGTCCGGGGGTATTTCTTTGCAAGCCATAATAATAAACAACATAGGAGCAATACCCCACAAGGCGTATCATGACTAACGACCTTTTCCATACAAAACAACACAACTGATCTAAAGCCTGATGCACAAAGCAGGAAAAAGGTTTAATCTAAAACCAAGATAAGCGTTATCGAAGAGGCCAAGAATGAACTCCCTGCGTGCCAAATACCCTCACGATGACATCAAACATCGGGACATCGTTTTTAGTGGGCTGCCTCTGGATCAGGCAAATCAGGCAGCCAAGCTCCTCAACCGGATTCCCGGCGTATTGTGCCAGGCATTTGCCAGTCAGCATCGTGTAGCGGTGCAGTACCATATGGATGAACATTCCTTGCTCGAGCTGGAGACGCGTCTGCTGGAGGCTGGATTTCATCTCGACAATAACATACTGCAGAAAATCAAACGCACCTTGGCTCATTACTGTGAAGAGGTTTATCACGACAATCGTGCGATCCCTGAGCACAATATCAAAAGCCGCGATGTCTACGTCAAAGTCTGGGAAAAGCACCCGCACGGCGATCACGACGAAACACCGGAAGAATTGCGCCGCTATCTTTAGGGCCTGTTAACATTGGGTTTATGATCGCGCTGGCGCGGGTTTCGCGGCAAATCAAGGCGTAATGAGCGATGCATAGCCAAGCTATTCGAGCGAGTTACAACGCAGAGTTGCCGCGAAAAGCGCCAGCCGGATGTTAGATATCAAAAAGCGGTTTGGCGGCTTTTGGCCTGATGCGGCGTTACAAAGCGCTCACTTAGAATAAGGAAGTGGCGCACTTCGTGTCTTGCCCAAGCCAAAATCAGCACAAACGCGATTCGCAAACCCAACGTCAACACCCCCTAAGATCCTGCACCACCTTGATATGGCTTAAGCCAAGCGAAGCCCTGATGGTTATAATCAGGGCTTCAACTTTTTCAACTTCTGTAGCGGCCACCGACCATGACAGTTTGCCCGACCCGCAGCGCCCGCATCGAGCTGGATGACGCCAAATTACTGCGCTACAGCCGTCATATTCTGCTCGACGAGCTGGGTATCGAAGGGCAGGAAAAAATCAGCGCCGCGCATGTGCTGATTATCGGAGCGGGTGGGCTAGGATCGCCGCTATCGCTGTATCTGGCCAGCGCTGGCATCGGCACGCTGACCATTATCGACGATGATGAGGTGGATTTGACCAATCTGCAGCGCCAGATCGTCCACACTCAGGCACGCGTGGGCAGCAACAAGGCCGAATCGGCCAAAGCAACGCTCAGCGCACTGAACCCCGACATCACCATCCACGCACTTGGCGAGCGCGCCAACGATCAGCGCCTGCTTGATCTGGTGCTGGCCGCCGATGTAGTGGTCGATTGCTGCGACAATTTTGAAACGCGCCATGCGGTCAATCGTGCCAGCGTACAGGCTAGAAAACCGCTGGTTTCAGGCGCAGCAGTGCGTTTTGACGGGCAGATCACCACCTTTGATCCGCGTGCGGCCGACGCACCGTGCTATCACTGCCTGTTTGGCGACGAAGGCGAAGCCAACGACAGCCCCTGCGCCACCTTTGGCGTCTTTGCCCCGCTGGTGGGTATCATCGGCGCGGCACAGGCAGCGGAAACGCTGAAAGTGATCACCGACTGCGGCGATATTCTGCTAGGCAGGCTGCAGTTGTACGACGCCCGCACGGCGCGCTGGCGCGAAATGCGCTACAAAAAAGATCCCGCCTGCCCGGTCTGCAGCGCGCGGGTTTGAACGCATGAACGATAACATCGCCGCCCCTCGATGCAGGACGTAGCCGATCTGGTCGGCACCTCCAAATTGTCTTGCCTGTGATCGAGCTGACTGGCTACTCGGGAGCGCAACTGGCGGCGTTGTCGATCTGTATCGCTGGCGGCTCGATTGTATTGAGCCATGTGAATGATTCGGGCTTCTGGCTATTCGGCAATTTACCGGTGCCAGCAAAGCGCAAACGCTGAAAACCTGGACGGTGATGGAAACCATTCTGGGCAGCACGGGTGCGGCGTGGGATGATTGCATTTAGTCTGCTCTAAAGCCAGCGCTGTCCATCAGTGCCACCCTGCCGGACACTGATGGCCATATTCACAAGCCAGATCAGAA
The DNA here is from genome assembly GCF_046530675.1 of Chitinibacter sp. S2-10. Classification (GTDB taxonomy): domain Bacteria; phylum Pseudomonadota; class Gammaproteobacteria; order Burkholderiales; family Chitinibacteraceae; genus Chitinibacter. The sequence continues at coordinate 187,538 of NZ_CP172558.1, forward strand.
AAATTCGATCCCGTCGTCAAGCTCGTTCGATTCAAGCAACCTCACATTCCCGGCCAGCTCGATCGCTTCATTAATCGCAACGCCGCGCAAAATAGCATCGAATAGGATTTTTTCCTGCTCCATGGTGTATTGCGAACGGATTCTTTCCTGCAACTTTAACCACTCGGCGGGCACAAACATCGCCTGACGATCAGACACCAGCCCCGCCAGCGCACTCAGCGTGCCGCAGACATGCTCCAGCCGCTGCGAAAGCCGGTCATAAAACTGGAATGCAACAACCGATTTGATATTCTGCTCGCTAATTTGCGTGACGCGTTTTTCTAGATTTAACTCGTCCGGTAATTGATGGACAAATTCAAGCAAATCACTTTTCAAAGCATGGATCTCTTCGAATGTCGTGGAGAATGAGGTCGCCAGCTGATTGAGTGAGTTGCTACTATCCTCCATGGCATGACGAATCTGGGCGACCACAATCCCCAGCATCAGAATGGTTTCTTGCACCTGACTCCAGCTTAAATCCGGATTTTGTGCGGCAGAGCCGCCTTTGGGTATCTCAACCATGATGTCTGCCTTGTCAAAAAACGCTGCAATACAAGCGTTATAGAAGCCATCCGGTGAGCTTGCTAAGCTGATCAGCCCACCTGCGCCACAATCTGTAACTGCAGCTGGGCGTAATCATGCGGAACATTCCAGCTCTGGGCGGTATCGCTGGCCACAGCGCACAAGGCCTGCCCCGGCAAATGCCAGATGGCCAGCTGCCAGTCTACCGGATCAGCACTGAATAATCGCCAGCCGCCCTTATCCGGCAAGAGCTCAAAGCGGCTTAAGCCGCCGACCAGACCCGTCCCCAGCGCTTTTAGCAAGGCTTCTTTGGCCACCCACATATGATAAAAAAGGCTCAATTGTGCCTCGCCAAACGCTGCTCGCAGCGCGGCGCACTCACGCGCGGAGAAATATTGCTCGGCAATCGCCAGCACATTACGTCTGGGCTGGATGGATTCAATATCCAGCCCCACCCGCCCTTCCCCCAAGGCTGCGCCTGCCCACGCGGAGGTATGTGACCATGACAATCCATCTGGAGCCGGCCAATTCAAGGCCTGCGGGCGGCCACTGGCTTGCGTCAGCAATGCTGGTTGAAGGCCGTGTTCGCTAAGCAGACTGATTGCCAGGTGCCGTGCAGCACAAAATTGCATTTGTCGCGCCGGGTGGCGGATTCTGGCCAGCCGCTCTTGCTGCGCCTGATCCAGCCAATGACTAACCGGGGGAATCTCGCTCGCCCCAGTCAGCGGCATCAGAGCCAATTGCGCCATGGTTTTCCTTTCTGCATAAAAAAAAGCGACCAGTTCTGGTCGCTTTTTACTATCGGCAAGCCTGCCCCAGTTTATACCGAGAATGACGATCCGCAACCGCAAGTTGATTGCGCGTTCGGGTTTTTGATCGTGAACTGAGAGCCTTCCAGGCTTTCCACATAATCAATTTCCGCGCCAACCAGGTATTGGTAGCTCATCGGGTCAACCAGGAGCGTGACGCCGTTTTTGCTGATGGGTGTGTCGTCTTCATTCACGATTTCGTCAAAGGTAAAGCCATACTGGAAGCCAGAACAGCCACCACCCGTCACAAAAACACGCAGTTTCAAATCTGGATTGCCTTCCTCGGCGATCAGCTCACTCACCTTCGCGGCCGCGTTGTCGGTGAAGATAAATGGCATTGGCATATCGATCTCGGTGGTCATCACAGCTCCGAAAATAATAGTTGACTAAAACACTATGGATTATCCGCCTCTGCAGACAAGTCGTCAACAGACCCCGTTCAGCACTCTAATCATTCAGGCTTAGCTTCAGTTCTTGGTACATCAGCCACTGCCACTTCTTCGCGCTGACCATTTTGCACATGAACCAGTCGACCTTCAATAATTGCCCCCGGGTGCATTTCCAGCGTCTTGTATGCAAGATCGCCGATTATTCGCGATTTTGCTTGCAATTCGACATACTGACTGACTTCGATCGGACCACGAATTTCGCCATTAAGAATCAGATGACTGCACTGAACCTTACCCTCAATGCGTGCTTTTTCGCTTATAACCAAAGTGCCATTTTTAGCATCTGCCATGCTGACATTGCCAATAATGACACCATCCACTCGCAAGCCACCAGCAAACTGCACATCGCCAGTCATTGTCGTACCATGACCAATCAAGCTATCAATCTTGGTACTGCCTTTTTTTTTGCCAAACATAGCCTTCCCCGTCTTTGATTATATTTTTTTCTGACAACTTGCCAGCACCTGATTACCCTGTTCGCTCAAAAATTGCACTTCCATCTGTAGTTGATTGACCGCATCAGGCACAAACAACTCGCCCTGCAGCCGGGCATAATGCTGCAATTTCACTGGAATCACCGGATCAACCCCCTGACTCAAGCGTGCTTTTTTCCCACCCTCGTTATATTGCAAGTTCACCAGCAAACGCCCCTGCAATTCTTCGGTGCGGTTTGTCCCCTGAACCAGCAACAGACGATACCGGTACTTGCCCGCCTCAATCAACTGCAAATCGCAGGCAACGAAACTCGCAATCCGTGAGCGGTCATTACTTTGCAGCAATGACTCAAAAAATGACAGCGTCTCACGCATTGCGGCCAGATCCTGTCGAGACTGGTTTTGCTCCAGCACCAGCGCATCACGTTCGGACTTTAGTATTGTCAGTTGCTGTGATAATAAAGCCGCACCGGCAGTCAGCGATGCAATTTGTGCCTGTGCTTTTCTCACATCACCTTGCTGCTCGCGCTGAATTTGCGTTTGATGCTGCAAAACCTGACTTACCCCCGCGCGGTATCCAGCCAAAAGCATTACCAGCAAAAGCCCAGAGAGCAATACCCATCGAAGCAATTTTCTTCGCCAGCTATCTTCCGGACGCAATGCCAGTGGTGCAGCCGTCAGACGCGCACGGTGGGCACGATACAATCGCTTAATCGGCATCATTTAAGGCAGCAAAGGCACGACGTCCAGACCGTGCTGCTCAGGCAGACCAAACATCAGATTCATCACTTGCACCGATTGACCCGAAGCACCTTTGACCAGATTGTCTTCCACCACCAAAATCACCAGCAAATCACCGTTACCGGGGCGGTGCACCGCGATCCGCGCGGTATTGCTGCCGCGCACTGAACGCGTCTCCGGACATGAACCAGACGGCATCACGTCGACAAAAGGCTCGCCCGCAAAGCGCTCTTCAAACAGTTTCTGGATATCGGCCGCTTTACCCGCCTCGGTCAAACGCGCATAAATCGTCGAGTGAATACCACGGATCATTGGGGTGAGGTGCGGAACAAAAGTCAGCTCAACTGGAGCACCGTGAATCGCTGACAAGCCTTGCATAATTTCCGGAGAATGGCGATGGCCTTTGACACCGTAGGCTTTAAAATTGTCTGCACTTTCGGCAAACAGCGTACCCACCTCGGCTTTGCGCCCCGCGCCTGAAACACCCGATTTGCAATCAGCGATCAAGCCCTTGGTTTCAATCAGTCGCAGACCATTTTCAATCAGTGGCAGCAAACCGAGTTGCACTGAAGTCGGATAGCAACCGGCCATGCCAATCAGGCGAGCCTGCTTGATCGCCTCGCGATTCACTTCAGGCAAACCATACACAGCTTCAGCCAGCAAATCGGTGCAGCTATGCTCCATCGCATACCATTTGGCAAACTCGACCGGATCTTTCAGGCGGAAATCAGCCGCCAGATCGATGACTTTTACGCCAGCATCCAGCAATTCACGCGCTTGCGCCATGGCTACGCCATGGGGCGTGGCAAAAAAGACGACATCGCACTCAGTCAGCTTGGCGTCTTCCGGAGTAGAAAAAGCAATCTCAACGCGGCCGCGCAAGCTAGGGAACATCTCCGCGACTTTCATGCCTGCTTCCTTGCGCGAAGTAACAGCACGCAGCTCTACATCGGGGTGACGCGACAACAGACGCAATAACTCAACCCCGGTGTAACCCGTACCGCCAACAATTCCTACCTTGATCATGCCCATATCCTCAAAAAGTTTCAGCACGATCATAAAACAAAATGCTGGTCAGGTGTGAGGCGTAAGCAGGGAAAGTAAGGATAAAAACTTGCTTCGTACATCCCTTCGCCAAAATAAAAAAGCCACCCCGCAGGATGGCTTTCTGAACAGCACCGAAAACGAATTAACGCTTAGAGAACTGTTTGCGACGACGAGCGCCACGCAGACCGACTTTCTTACGCTCAACTTCTCGAGCATCACGTGTAACCAGACCAGCTGATTTCAACGTTGGTTTCAAAGCCGCATCGAATTCGATCAAGGCACGGGTAATACCGTGACGTACCGCGCCAGCTTGGCCTGATTCGCCGCCGCCTGCTACGTTAACCATGATGTCGAAAGATTCGAGGTTGCTGGTGAGTTCCAGTGGCTGACGTACGATCATGCGACCAGTTTCGCGAGCGAAGTACTGATCCAGAGCTTTACCGTTTACCACGATATTGCCAGTACCTTTGGTGATGAACACACGAGCTACTGAGCTCTTGCGACGACCGGTACCGTAGTTGTATTTACCTACCATGATGCAATTCCTTTAGTTCTGCTTAGATAGCAAGAGATTTAGGTTCTTGCGCTGAGTGCGGATGTTCGCTGCCAGCGTAGACTTTCATCTTCTTGATCATTGCGTAGCCCAGCGGACCTTTTGGCAGCATGCCTTTAACGGCAAACTCCAGAGCGCGGCCAGGGAATTTGTTTTGCATTTCAGTGAAGGTACGCTCGTAAATACCACCTGGGTGACCCGTGTGACGGTAGTATTTTTTCGATGTAGCTTTATCGCCAGTAACGCGGAGCTTGTCTGCGTTTACCACAACGATGTAGTCGCCAGTATCGACGTGCGGGGTGTATTCAGCTTTATGTTTGCCACGCAGGCGTTTGGCGATCTCGGCAGCGAGACGGCCCAGCACTAAGTCTGTGGCGTCCACAACGAACCACTCGCGCTTCACCTCGTGCGGCTTGGCAGAAAAGGTTTTCATGACTGCTAGTCCACGTTTTTGATTTTGAGAAAGTCGAGAATTCTAACGAAGAAACTGCCGACCTGTCAAAGGGTTTATGCGCCAGATTGCGAATCGAACCACTACTTTTACAAAAACCATTTTTTTTATTTATGAATCATGCCCTTGCAAATTCGAACCTGATCAGATGCATAGGCACACACTTAACTCTACCGAATGATTTCGGCAAAAAAAACGCAATCCGGCTTAAGCCAGATTGCGCGAAATCCACCAAAAATGGAGGATGGAGGAGACGATACCGAGCAAGGCTCAGTATCAACGCGGATTATCCATCGACATGCCCGTGTAAGGCAAGCAGATTTGGTTTGCCACGACAAACGGCCGCAATTGCTTATCCCAGCCAGTGAACAGCGGACATCAAAGGGCGATTGCCGTTAAAATGCTGCATCAGTCATCAGATCGGTCTGTAAGGCCACGAGGAGGGTTTTGTGAAAGTTCGCGTAAAATGGGTTGAAGATGTCAGTTTTCTAGCTCAGTCAGAGTCTGGGCACGCAGTATTGATGGATGGCCCACCCGAAGGTGGCGGACGCAATCTGGGGCCGCGTCCGATGGAAATGCTGCTGATGGGCATGACCGGATGCTCGACCTACGACGTGATTCATATTCTGAAAAAAGGCCGTGCTGACGTCCGTGATTGTGTGGTGGAAGTCGATGCCGAGCGCGCACCAACCGACCCAAAAGTATTCACCAAAATCCACCTCCACTTCATTGTGACCGGCAAGGCACTCAAGCCCGAAGCGGTTGAGCGGGCAATCAAATTGTCTGCGGAAAAATATTGTTCGGCTTCAATTATGCTGGGGCAAGTCGTACCGATTACGCATGATTTTGAAGTGCGTGAAGCGGATTAATCAACGCGACTGCGCTGTGGCTGCCAGACTTTTACGAAAGAAATAGGCAGCCACCAAGACCCCAAAAATACCCACAATCGTCAATGCAATAATCATCCACGTCTGGCGGCGCCCCGTCTGCATTGATCTTTGCACTGCTTGCTCGACAAATTGCTCTTTGAAATGGGCGTGTTGCGCCAACGCAGAAGTCAGGCTCTCGCCAGCGGGCTTCCACTCACTCTCCACCACCACAACAGCAGCTTCTTTCTGATTAGCACGGGAATGAGACAGCACTTTATCCAAAGCGGCCAGATAAATCTTAAATAGTCGAATATCCTGCTCGATCAATTCTCTATCGCGCAGATTGACGACCAGAGTGCGCTGGTATTCTTCGAGCAGGGCTTGGGTTTCGGTGATATTGCGCCTGATCGTCACCTCGTGTGGCGCTTTTTTCGACGCTTCGGAATAAGACAGATGATAAAGCGCATTCACTCGAATCAATAAAAAATCGCGCTCAATCCCCGACAGAATTGCCAGACTGCGAATAATACTCTCGTCGGTAAACTCCAGATCATCCGCCATGCGCTGCGTACTGACGACTCCGACCAGACCAATCAGAATCAGTGCTGAAATTGCCCCCAGAATAATCGCAAAAAAACGCTGATTAACCGCCTGAATCATAATGCCGGCTAGGCTCGCTCCTGTTCCACTAGCGCATACTGCGCATCAGCATCGGGAGCCGAAATCACATCAACCACCCCCAAATCACTGACAGATAAACGACGCAAAGCCACACGACCGGCGAAGTAATGCATCGCACAGCCATATGCACCATGTGCAAAAGCGATAAAAATAAATCCCATTGCCACCAGCGTATGCAGCTGACGCACCAAACCCATCGCTTGCGGATTTAAAGTCATCGGAACAACAAAACCCCAAACATGCTGCCCCGCCAGATAAGCCACACTCAGCAAAACGCCGCTACACGCCAGAAACCCGATCAGGCCATACAACAGAGCATGCATCACTTTAGCCACCAGCACCTGTGCCTCATCCTCGCCGCACGGTGCAGGCGCACGATAGTGGCTCAGTACCAGCAAACGCAGCAGGCTCACGCCGAAGGTCATTTGTCCCAGCACAGAATGCGTCTGCATCCAGAATGCATAGGCGCCACTGCCGCGCCCCAACCATTGCGCCAATGCCAGCGCCAGCACAATCCCCAGCACCAGCAACACCGTTAACCAGTGCATCAGCACCGACAATGGATGATAATTGACCGAAGTAAGCTCGACTTGTTTTGTCATGGCAAATCGATATCCGTTGGATTATTCACCTTGCCGTCGGTTTCGGAATACAACCAGGCATAAGGCAAGCCAATCAGCAAAGCACCGCCAACAATATTACCCAGCGTGGCAGGAATCAGATTAAGCGTGACAAAATCGGCCACCGCCAGATCGGCTCCGGCCAGAATCGCCGCCGGAACAAAGAACAGGTTGGCAATACTGTGCTCCATGCCCAGCGCGACAAAAGTCATCACTGGCGCCCAGATCCCGACCATTCGCCCCAGTGTGTCCTTAGCCGAATAGCCCTGCCATGCTGCGACGCAGACCAGCATATTGGCCAGCACACCTTTCATAAAGACAACCTGAAACGGCTGATGCACCTTGTGCTCGGCCAGATTGATAATGTAGGCCGCCCAGGGTTGATGGGCACTGAGCAAACCGGTCATATAGGCAAACGCCCAAGCGGCAAATAACGCACCAACCAGATTACCCAGATATGACACACCCCAGACCCGCACCACCTCCTGCAGGCGTACTTTGCGGCGATACCAGGGAACCATTTGCGTCGCACAATTGGACGTAAACAAATCGGCACCAGTCAACACCACCGCAATAAAGCCAATCGGAAAAACAGCACCGAATAGCAATTTATCCAGCCCCGGATTTTCCGCCAGCAATTTGGTCGCGCCACCGGCAACGACGACGGCGAGCAAAGCACCGAGTGATATAAATATGCCACCCAAAAACGCCATGACCAGCAAGCGCGGCGGGCGCAAAGCCACTTTGCTCAGCGCGGCGTCGTCGATGTAATTAACCAGATGATCAGGACTTAAAATATTTGAAGCTGCCATTTAACGTTCCCAACGCCGATGCGGAAGTCATATTTTAGACTTGAAGCAATTCAAAAAATGAGCAAATGATAAAAAAGAGCCGAACATTCGGCTCTTTTTGTGTCATATCAAATTTGCGCGATTTATTGACCTGCAGCATTCAAAGCCACGCCACCAATCTGCAGCTGCTTTTTCGCCAACTCGCGACTCACAAACATTTTCATCGCCACCGAAACAGCAAAAGCAAACAGGAAAATCGCGGCAAATACCACCGTCATCGCCGCGTAACTGCCTGATGCTTCACGCAGGAAGGACGCGAATGACGAGCCCACCAGCCCTGCCATCGCCCATGCTGTCAGCACATAACCATGAATTGCACTGACCTGTTTGGTTCCAAACAAATCACCGATATACGCAGGCAGTGTAGAGAAGCCACCACCGTAGCAAGTCATGATCAGATAGAGCACGGCCTGGAACACCACCACGTCACGCATCGAAGGCAGGAAGTAGAATGCGACCACTTCAATGGTAAAAAAGGTGATGTAGGTATTCGGACGCCCCAGATAGTCTGACATTGTGGCCCATACCAAGCGACCGCCGCCATTAAACAAACCAATCATCCCGACCACGGCACCTGCAGCCAGCGGGCTCATGCCGGTGACTTCCTGTGTCATTGGCGAGGCCACCGAAATCACCGCGATACCACAAGTGATGTTAATGAACATCATGATCCACAAACCGTAGAATGGTTTGGTTTTGACGGCCTCATTCGCCGTCATCGGCATCAGATCCATCGCCACTTTGGCTTTACCAGACGCCTGGCTTTCTTCAAAACCAGCCGGTTTCCAGCCTGCAGGTGGCGGCTCCAGATAACGGGCCGACGCCAGCATCACTACCGCGTAGAGACAACCGAGCGTGTAAAACGTATTGGCAATGCCGACGCTCTGGATCAGTTTGGCCATTAATGGCGCACCGAAGAACGACGCGAAACCAAAGCCCATGATCGCCAGACCGGTCGCCAAACCACGACGGTCCGGGAACCATTTCATCAGCGTTGAAACTGGCGTCACATAACCCGTTCCCAGACCTACGCCACCCAAAACGCCGTAGCACAGATACAGCAACCAGAGATTACCGACAGAAACCGCAAAACCCGCGCCGAGCAAACCCAGCGACCAGCAGATCGCCGAAATCGTGCCGGAGAAGCGTGGGCCGCGTTTTTCGACCACATGCCCCATCACGGCTGCCGACATGCCGAGCATAAAGATGGCTAAACCGAAGGTGAAGCCGACTTCTTTCAGGCTCCAGCCAAATTGCGCCATCAAAGGTTTGGAAAAAACACTCCATGCATACACGGAGCCAATCGAGATGTGAATCCCGACCCCTGCTGCTGCCATTAACCACCGATTCTTAGCCATCATGACCTCCAGTCACTCAAAATGCGCGGTCTTTATTGATTCGATAAAGATTTTTGCGTCGGTGCTAGATTGCCAGCTTGCTGATTGGCGCATCTTGACAGTAATCAACAAGAGCCGACTACGGCCAATCAATGGCGAACAATAGATTGAAGTACCTGGATGAAGCTGGCTCGAAGCCATATTGGCGCGGACAGAAAAACAAAGGGGTATTGCCACACAGAGCTCTAAAATAGAGAGCTACATAGCAATACCCATGAAAATAAACAGCCAAATTTCAAATATGATACGACAGCGTCGTCATCACCTTGGAAGTCGCTGTCATCAATCGGGTCACCGGCAGCGGCAACTCGGCAGCGCCGAGCGCAACCGCCTGCTCAGCGTGACTACTTTCGTCAATTGCCATTTGCGTCACAATCGCGCGACTTTTCGCATCTTGCTCGGGCAATTGCGCCAGATGACTCTCCAGGTGAGCGGTCACCTGACGTTCGGTTTCGGCCAGAAAGCCCAGATTCCATTTATCGCCGATAAGCCCTGCGGTCACACCCATCGCAAATGATCCGGCATACCACAGCGGATTGAGCAGACTGCGATGGCTACCCAATTCATCGAGCCGTTGGCGTGTCCAAGCCAGATGTTCGACCTCCTCAGCCGCAGCCTGTTTGAGTGCTTCACGTGCAGCCGGATCACGCGCGGTGAGCGCCTGCCCCTGATACAGCGCCTGGGCGCACACTTCACCGCAATGATTCACCCGCATCAAACCGGCCGCATGGTTTTTTTCAGCGGCCTGTAATTCGACATCGGCAATGTCGCGATCCGGGTGGGAGCGCACACTCGCGGCCGGTGCAGCCAGAGTACGTAAAACCGTATCAAATTCGCCGATCAATTGATCAACAGAGGGTAATTTCAACATAGTAAAACTATCCTTAACCCAAGAAATTGCCGACAATTCTACACCGCCCTCATGGTATGATTCGCTGATATTTTTCACCTCATTCATTACAACAGCCCAATACGCAGGAAGATCAATGAAACGCTTTGTTGTTGCCGCCACTCTGGCACTCTCTAGCATGGCTGCCTTCTCAGCCAGTCCAGCTAACCCACAAATCGAAATGATCACCTCCAAAGGTAAAGTGGTCGTCGAACTTTATCCGGAAGCGGCACCGAAAAGCGTCGCCAACTTCTTGCAATATGTGAAAAGCAAACATTACGACAACACGGTCTTTCATCGGGTCATCAATAATTTTGTCGTTCAGGGCGGTGGTTTTAATGCCCAGATGGAACAAAAACCGACCAAGGCGCCGATCGAGAACGAAGCACAAATGGCTTTCGAGAAAGGCCTGAAAAACGACCGTGGCACAATTGCAATGGCGCGTACCGGCGCACCGCATTCGGCAACCAGCCAGTTTTATTTCAATCTGGTCAATAACGACTCGCTGAACTACCCTTCTTTTGATAAATGGGGCTACGCTGTCTTTGGCAAAATTGTCAGCGGCATCGAAGTCATCGACCAGATTGCCAAAGTACCGACGATTCCGGGCGACCAGCCTGCCGAACCGGTTATGTTGATCAGCGCCCGTGAATTACCGGCCAAGGCCGACAAGGCCGCGTCAAAAGTAGCGTCAAAGCCAGCCAAAACCACGAAATAATTCGCAGGGCAAAGTATATCCATCCCGACCAGGAGAAATCTGCATGACCAAAGTAAAACTAAGCACCAGCAAAGGCGATATCGTTCTGGAACTGAACGCAGAAAAAGCGCCGATTACCGTAGCCAACTTTCTGCAATACGTGAACGACGGCCATTACGATGGCACGATTTTCCACCGCGTGATTGATGGCTTTATGATCCAGGGCGGCGGCTTTGCGCCAGGCATGAAAGAGAAAAAAGACGGTCGCGCCAGCATTCAGAATGAAGCGGACAACGGTCTGAAAAACGATATTTACACCATCGCCATGGCACGTACGCCAGATCCGCACTCGGCTTCAGCACAATTTTTCATCAATGCGGCCGACAATGACTTCCTTAACTTCCGCAGCAAATCGGCGCAAGGCTGGGGCTATGCCGTATTTGGCGCTGTCATCGAAGGCCAGGATGTCGTTGATGCGATCGAGAAAGTCAAAACCGGCAGCAACGGCTTTCACCAAGATGTTCCAAAGGAAGACGTACTGATTATCAAAGCAGAAGTTCTGGCTTAATGACCGATTTATCATTCGATCCAAAGCGCGGTTCTCCGCGCTTTTTTAATGTGCCACCGCCATGACCCGCCCAACGCTATTTATTTCCGACCTTCATCTTTCTCCCGCCGACCCGGCCACCGTCGCGGCTTTTCGTGCTTTTTTGCACACCACAGCATCCCATGCTGCGGCGTTGTATATTCTGGGCGATCTATTTGAATACTGGCTCGGCGATGATCAGCTGGACGATGAGTTTTATGGCGATCTTGCGCACGAGATTGCGGCATTAAAGCAGCATGATGTCGCGGTCTATTTTATGGCTGGCAACCGGGACTTTCTGCCCGGATCACGCTTTGCCCGCCAAGCAAAACTACAAATTATCAACGACCCGACCCTGCTCACACTCAATGGACTACAGTTAGTACTCGCCCACGGCGATGCCTACTGCACCGAGGATGTAGGCTATCAACGCTGGCGTAAAATTTCACGAAACCGCCTGTTTCAATGGATCTGGTTGAATCTACCACGCCGGATTCGCAGCAAGGAAGCTGACAAAATCCGTGCACGATCCAAAACCATGAATCAGCACAAACCCAAGGCCATCATGGACGTCACCGAGGCGGCAATTGCGGCCGAGTTTGCCAAATACCCCTCTTCGGTATTAATCCACGGTCATACGCACAAGCCATTTACACATCAATACCCCTATGGTCAGCGGTGGGTACTCCCCGATTGGCACCATGGACAAGGCGGTTATCTGCAAATCATCGAGCAGCACATGTCACTGCATCAGCTCGATGGCAGCGCATGGCAAACCCACTAAACTCGCCGCCTTGCAGCGCACCATTCATCTGGCACAGCGCTGATTGAGCGCCGATCACGCAATGCATTCACTATACTTTGCCTGAAGCAGCCCGATAGCCGGAGGCAAAATGAATACCAGAACAGCAGAGGAATTGATCGATCTGGATCAGAGCCTAGAATCTGCATACGACCTGAACGATCTCGGGGAACTTGCCGACCTCATTCCCGATCCGGCAAGTGAACAACCCAAGCTCATCCAATTTTTTGACCGCCTGCGCAGTGCCGTCATCGAAGGTCGTTGGCAGCCCAATGCAGCACTCCCCACCATCGAAGAGTTTGCCGGCTTTACCGGGCTGCAAATACTGGAAATTCAAATGGCATTCTGCCTGCTCGCCAGCCAGCACTGGATCCGGCAAGCCGGAAACGGGCTATTCTATGCAACGCCGCGGCTGGATCAGCCCATCGGCAAACTCAGCGGCTTTAGCGAGATTTTGCGTCAACGCGGTTTTGCCCCCTCGTCGAAATGGATAGAGCGCACCATCACCACGCCCAGTCTTGACGAGCAATGGCGACTCAAACTCAGAACCGACGAGCAGATTGTGCGCCTGCAACGACTACGGATGGCCGATGGCATCGTGGTTGGTTATGAAATCAGCAGCATTCCGCTGCGTTTTCTGCCGCAGCCAGAGCTGATCGAAGACTCTCTCTATCATTATTTCAAAGAAAACGATCTGAATATCGACTATGCCTGCGAAGAAATCGACGCTGATTACGCCGATGAAGAAATGGCCGACTGGTGTCAGTTTGACCCGGCTCAGCCGCTATTACGACTCACCCGGGTCAGCTATCTGAGCGATGAGATCCCACTCGAATTGAGTTACTCATTTTTTCGCAGCGATTACTACCACTATGTCGTGCAATTTCGGGGTTAAGCCGCCAGCCTTAACAGGCTGACCAACCTATCCAGCGCCAGGTATACCGTTGCAAGCCTTACCTGAGCTCGATTACCCGCAAATACCTGCCGCTCAGTAATAATGCCATCCGGAGTCGACCAGGCTAGCCAGACGGTGCCAACCGGTTTTTCCGGGCTACCTCCGGTGGGGCCTGCAACTCCGGAGACCGCCACCGCCCAGCGTGCACCGGCATTCGTTGCTGCACCTTGCGCCATCGCAGCAACAACCGGCTCACTGACCGCACCCAGACCGTCGATAAAGGCGGTCGGCACATCGAGCATTTCGGTTTTGGCCGAATTGGCGTAGCAAATATAACCCCGCTCAAACCAGCTGCTCGAGCCTGCGATTTCGGTGATCGCCCCAGCAATCAGCCCGCCGGTACAGGATTCGGCGGTCGCCACCGTCTCGCCACGCGCCAGCAACAACTGACCCAGTTGTTGAGCCAATTGTTCAATTTCCGCCGAAAATACGGACAAGCCATCGCCCATCACGCGTCGTCTTCTTCAGTCTGCAGCAAGGCAACATCAACGCCTTCGCCAGCCAGTTTGATAAAGTTGTCGCGGTAAAATTTCAGCTCTTCAATCGATTCGAGAATATCGGCCAGCGCAGTATGCGCGCCACGTTTTTTGAACTGTTTGTAGACTTCCGGCTTCCAGCGTTTGCACAACTCTTTCAGCGTCGAAACGTCCAGATTGCGGTAATGGAACCAGCTTTCGAGCTCGGGCATGTATTTGACGAGAAAACGCCGATCCTGATGTACCGAGTTACCACACAGTGGCGAAACGCCTTTCGGACAATACTGGCTGATGAATTCGATCACCTGCTGCTCCACTTCAGCCTCGGTCAGCGTCGATGCTTTGACTTTCGCAGTCAGCCCGGAATTGCCATGCGTTTTGGTGCACCATTCATCCATCGCATTCATCACTTCATCGCTCTGATGCACGACCAGCGCAGGCCCTTCGGCAACAATATTCAGATGGCTGTCGGTGATCACCACGGCAATTTCGATAATCCGGTCTGTTTCCGGCTCCAGACCGGTCATTTCCATGTCGATCCAGATGAGGTGGTTCTGGTCTTGTGGCATACTTGCTCGCTTGAATTGCTAAAAAATACCATTTTAGCAGGCTGCCATGAAACTGAGTCAGTTACGACAATGACTCAACCTTGGCTCACCTCGGCAAAAAAACTCGCAGATAAGATCGACATGACCGCCCATCAGTTTTCCATTCTTTTTTTATTCGCCCTGCTCAGCAGCGTCTTGCTGCAGTTATGGCTGGCGATGCGCCATATCAATCATGTGCTCAAGCACCGCAAAGCAGTGCCAACCGAATTTGCTGAGCAGATTACGCTGGAATCACACGGGCGCGCGGCGGCATATACCATCGCCAAAACACGCTTTGGCATGTTGACGACGATTTTTGACGCCATGTTGCTCGCGGCGTTTACCGTCGGTGGCGGAATCGAGTGGTTATCACAACTGACTGCGCCGTGGTTCAGCTCGGAAATTGCCCAAGGCTTGGCCCTGATTGCCGGTCTGGCCATGATCAACACCATCCTGAGCCTACCGTTTTCTTTGGTATCGACCTTTATCATCGAAGCGCGTTTCGGTTTTAATCAGATGACGCCGAAGCTATTTGTTAGCGATCTGATCAAATCGACGCTGCTGGCCGCCGCCATCGGCCTGCCACTGCTGGCCGCCGTGTTGTGGCTGATGCTCCGCATGGGCGACTTGTGGTGGTTATACGTCTGGGCGACCTGGCTGGTTTTCTCGCTGGCTTTGATGTGGGTTTTCCCGACTTTTATTGCGCCCCTGTTTAACAAGTTTGTCCCATTGGAAGATGGCACAATGAAAGAGCGCATCGTTGCACTGCTGTCGCGTTGCGGCTTTACCAGCAATGGTCTGTTTGTGATGGACGGCAGCAAACGCTCCAGCCACGGCAACGCCTATTTCACGGGGTTTGGAAAATCCAAACGCATCGTTTTTTTCGATACCCTGCTCAAGCATTTGGAACCGGCTGAAGTCGAAGCGGTGCTGGCGCATGAACTGGGGCATTTCAAGCATCGCCATATCGCCAAACGACTGGTCTGGACTTTCACGCTGATGCTCGGCCTGCTGTGGGTACTGGGTCAGCTCAAAACACAACTCTGGTTTTATCAGGGCCTGGGCGTCAGTACGCCAAGTATCGCTACAGCCTTACTGCTGTTCTTCCTTACCCTGCCTGTATTTACTTTTATTTTTTCACCGTTGAGCTCAATGACCTCGCGCAAGCACGAGTATGAAGCCGATGCCTTTGCCGCATCGCAATGCTCGGCAGCCGATCTGATCACCGCGCTGGTCAAGCTGTACCGCGATAATGCAGCAACACTGACACCCGATCCGCTGCACAGCCTGTTTTACGACAGCCATCCGCCAGCCAGCTTGCGAATCGCGGCTTTACGCCAACTGGAAAAAGCATGACCACCGCCCGCATCGTCACCAGCTACGGCAAGGTTTACATCATTGAACTTGATGACGGCAAACGTCTTTCCGCGTCAACGCGTGGTAAAAAAACCGATTATGCTTGCGGTGATCAGGTCGATATCGACGTACTGAATCAAGAGCAGGCGGTCATCAACAAGGTGCTTGAGCGCAAAACTTTGCTCTATCGCTCTGACCAATGGAAAAGCAAGCTAATTGCCGCCAATGTCACACAAATCATTATTGTCGTCGCCTCAGTACCGAGTTTTTCCGACGAGCTGATTGGGCGCGCCTTGCTCGCCGCTGCTGACGCCAATATCAGCGCGGTCATTTGCCTGAATAAATGTGATTTGCCCGAAAGCGATGCCGCGCGTGAGCGGCTGGCGTACTACACGCAGTTTGGCTATCCGGTCGTTGAGATTTCGGCCAAAGAAGATTTAAGTCCACTAATGCCCTGGCTGGATGGCCAGATTTCGGTACTAGTCGGTCAATCGGGCATGGGCAAATCGACAATCACCAATGCGCTGATTCCCGACGCCAATGCGCGCGTGAACGAGATTTCGCTGGCGCTCGATTCGGGCAAACACACGACCACGCATGCTCAGCTTTATAAATTGAATGCGACCGGATCCATACAGGCTGCCGAATTGATCGATTCACCCGGTCTGCAATCATTTGGCCTTGCGCATCTGCGCGCCGAATCGCTGCCTCACCTGATGGCCGATATGGCGCCCTATGTCGGGCAATGCCGTTTCAGCAACTGCCGCCACCGGCAGGAGCCGGGCTGCGCAGTACTGGCCGCCGTTGCAGCCGGGCAAATCGCCCCGAGCCGGCTGGAGCTGATGCATCGCTTGCAGGACGAAATCGCGCAAGCGGCGAACAATTATTGATCCGGTTTTCTGAACAGGGTGCAGAGCGGGAGCACGCTTACTCCCGTAATCTGATCCCAGCATCAGCGCAGACCGACATAAAAAAGGGTATATCGCCACAAGCAAGATCTTAAAAGCCCTGCGCAGACATACCCCACTACAAACCCAAGCGACGTTGCCTTCTCTGATACAGCGTCCAGTACACCCAGAGCCGCCAAAACAATTGCACGGCAAAATAACCGGCAATCGCCAGTATGGCGCTCAACAGCGGCAAGCCAATCAGCAGCGGTACTCCCAGCGACTTGATCCAGAGCCACATTGCAACGCTCCAGTCGAGCAAAGGCAAACCCTGCAAAGAAGGCATTTGCGCCATCGTATCCACACCGTTATGGCCACTCACCCAACTGCCAAGCCAGAATGCCACCCAATAAATCGGCGCGATCGTGAACGGGTTGGTATAAAAAGTGGCAAAAATGGCCACCGGCAGGTTGACACGGAAAATCAGCGCCAGAATCGACGCTGTGATGATTTGCAGCGGCCCCGGAATCAGCCCACCAATCATGCCGGCAGCAACACCGCCGGCGACCGAATGACGATTCAAGTGCCAGAGATTGGGGTGCTCGAACCAGTGCGCAAAGCGACTGAGAAAACGGTTTTGCTGTAAGGTTTCATGGCTGGGCAACCAGCGGCGAAGAATTTTTTTGGGCATTGGGAGATTTTAACGTTGAATCCGCTATGACAGACCTTTTATTTTGGGCAAAATTCAATCTGAATTAACAAAAGTGGATGTTCCACCAGGAAATCGCCGTCATTATGGTTGCCGTCACCCGTCCTCTTGCCCAGTCCATTGCCGAAGCTGCCGATCCCGAACGCTGGCTGCTCGCGCTGGCTGAGCGTTATCCGCCGCAGGAGCTGCTACGCTTACGCGCGGCGCTGGACTGGGTGAGCGAAGTCTATGACACCGCACTTAATCCCGATACGGATGAATCACTGCTTGCCCATGCAGTTGCCAGCGCGTCCATCGTCGCTGATTTACGGATGGACGCCAATGCGGTAATCGCCGCCCTGCTGTTTTGTATGCCGGATTTTGTCGACAAATCTGCAGAACAGATCGAAAAGCGCTTTGGCAAAGTGGTTGCACAACTGGTCGACGGCATCAGCAAAGTCCGCAAACTACGCGCACTTGCCAAACCGTCTTTGGCCGAAGACTATGCACAACAAGTCGAAGCACAGCGCAAGATGTTGCTGGCGATGGTCGAGGACATCCGTGCCGTACTGATCAAGCTGGCGTGGCGTACGCAAACAATGCACAGCCTGGCCAAGCTCAGCGAGGAGCGCCGTCGCAGAATCGCGCAGGAGACGCTCGACGTTTTTGCGCCGCTAGCGAACCGGCTTGGCGTCTGGCAAATCAAATGGGAACTCGAAGACCTGGGTTTCCGTTTCCTGCATACCGACACCTACAAGAAAATCGCCAAGCTGCTCGACGAGCGCCGCATTGACCGCGAGCAGTTCATCGCCGAAGTGCTCGGCAGCTTGCGCAGCGAACTCGCCAAAGCGGGCGTCACACACGTCGACCTGATGGGGCGTCCCAAGCACATTTACAGCATCTGGAAAAAGATGCAGAAGAAAAGGCTCGATTTCTCCGAGCTATATGACATCCGTGCAGTGCGCGTATTGGTTGATGACGTCAAGGATTGCTACACCGTGCTCGGCATCGTCCACAATCTGTGGCAGCCGATTCCGGGCGAGTTCGACGATTACATCGCTCAGCCCAAGGGCAATTTCTACCGCAGCCTGCATACCGCCGTGATCGGGCCGCAGGACAAGGCCGTCGAAGTGCAGATTCGCACTTTCGAAATGCACGACCACGCCGAACATGGCGTTGCTGCGCATTGGCGCTACAAGGAAGGCGGCCACGGCGATGCGCGTTATGAAGAAAAAATTGCCTGGCTGCGCCAATTGCTCGACTGGCGCGAAGACGTCGCAACCGACGACAAATTCACCGACGCGTTCAAAGCCGAGCTGTTTGAAGACACGATTTATGTGTTGACGCCGGCTGGCCGAGTCATTTCACTGCCCAAGGGCAGTACGCCGGTTGATTTTGCCTATCATCTGCACACCGATCTGGGCCATCGCTGTCGTGGCGCCAAGGTCAACGGCCAGATTGTTCCACTCAATACCGCACTGGAAAACGGCCAGCGTGTCGAAATCCTGTCGATCAAGGAAGGCGGCCCCAGCCTCGATTGGTTGCATCAGGGCTACGTCAAAAGCCATCGTGCCGCGCAAAAAATCCGCCACTGGGTGCGCCAGCAAAATCTCGACGTCGCCATTGAAGCGGGCAAAAACACCTACGAAAAAGAGGCCGCACGCGCCGGGGCAACGCAACTCAATCAGGATCTGGTCGCTTCACGGCTGGGTTACAAAACGATTGATGAAGTCCATATCGCGCTGGGGCAAGGTGAAGTCAGCCTGCGCGAGCTTAATCTGGCGTTTAACGATATCCTGCATCCAGTTGAAGCTGAAACCGTTGAAGAAACACCGGAAAGCTTCATTCATGCCGCCCGTGCGACTCAGTACGGCGAAGGCATTTTGATCGAAGGCATCGACAAGCTGATGACGATGCTCGCCAAATGCTGCAAGCCCGTTCCACCCGACGCAGTGATGGGTTATGTGACCAAAGGGCGCGGTATTTCGATTCACCGCAGCGATTGCTCAGCGCTGAAACGGCTAGCAGCCGAAGCACCCGAACGGCTGATTCGTGCCGACTGGGGCAATCTGGGCAAGGGCGGCCACGTTTTTGCCGTAGATATTCTGGTTGAAGCGACCGAACGCGCCAATCTGCTGCGCGATCTGACCGACATCATGTCGCGCGAGAAAATCAACGTCAGCGCAGCCAATATGCAGGTACGCGATGGCCGGGCGCGGATTTCGTTTACCATCGAAATTCGCGACAGTGAACAGCTGCAGCGCATTTTCACCCGGCTACAGGAAGTCTCCGGGGTGTTGCGGTGCAATCGCGCATAAATCTCTGCCATCGCTGTACCGCATTGAAGTAATGAGCGACAAGTAACTGCCGATCAAAGCAATGATTGATTTGATTCAAGCAATTTAAATATTCAAAAAGAATTTACCGCAAAAAAGCAATACATCTCTTCGTGAATCGCTTCTTCACCAAGAATAAGCTAATACTAAAAGACAAATAATATAAACAACACGAGGCATGAATGATGTTTACTTCCTTACGCGTACGATTGATCGTTTTTATTGCGGTTTTAATCTTGGCTGTAGCCTCTGTGCTGACATTTGGCGCCTATACCAAGATGCGCAACGAAATGATCAATGTCGGGCTGCGCAACGAGATTATTGGTATTGAAACGGGTTATAGCGTTTTGCTCCGTAACTGGATGGCAGATAAAAAAATGATCGTGACGGCCCTGTCTAAATCATTGGAGATGGGCTCGGATTTTATTCCCATCATCAGCCAGGCCGAACAGAGTGCCAAATTTGACTCGGCCTATTTAGGCACACAGACCAAAGAAATGATTACCACGCGTGATATGGGTCTGCCAGCAGGCTATGACCCTACCTCTCGTCCTTGGTATCAACAGGCACAAAAAGAAGACAAAACCATCATGACTGCGCCTTATGTGGATGCAGGAACCAAGCGACTCACACTGTCATTTGCGGCGCCCGTAAAGAAAGACGGTACTTTGTTCGGAGTCGTCGCTACAGATATTTTCCTCGATGACATCGTAAAAGACGTTTTGAACATCAAAATGACCGGTAATGGTTACGCCATTTTGATCGACAAATCGGGGGCAATCCTCGTGCATGCGGATCAATCCAAAATTTTGAAAGCGTCCACTGAATTAAGCCCCGAACTCTCTGCCGCCAACCTAGGCAGAATCGCGGATTCACAAGAGCGACTTGAAACTGATATTGGTGGCGCATCCAAGTACGTTTATGCCAAATCCATCGAAAATAGTGACATCTTGCTGGTCATGGTGATTGATAAAGCCACGGCACTGGCACCGCTGAATCAATTACTCTGGACTGCAATTGCGACCCTGATTGTTACCTTGTTGATCATCATTCCATTCGCTAGCATGTTAGTCAGCAGAATGCTGGCGGGCTTGCTCAAAGTCCGCAACGGCATGATTGAAATCGCTCAGGGTGAAGGCGATTTAACGCGCAAGATCCAGATTGACGGTGATGATGAAATCGCCCAGACAGCAAAAGCATTCAACCAGTTCACCGATCGCTTACGAGGCATGTTCAGCGACCTGCGCAAAGAAACTGAAAATTTGACCATGGGTGTGCAGCAAATCAACCAGGTCCTCAACACCATCTCAAATGACTCTCATATTTTGTCAGATATGGCTGCGACCAATTCTGCGACCATTGAGGAAATCACCGTCAGCATCAGCCATATTGCCGATAATGCTGATGAAGCCAATCATTTGGTAACCAGCACAGGCGCTCTGTCAGCCGAATCGGCGCAAAGCATGAATGATGTTGCCAATGAGGTGGGTAAATCAGCCTCCGAGGTTCGGGAATTGTCTTCCTTGCTGGATCGGCTCAACCAGCGTAGCCAGGACATCAGCGGAATTATTCAGGTTATTAAAGAGATCGCAGATCAAACCAATTTGCTGGCACTTAACGCCGCAATTGAAGCAGCAAGAGCGGGTGAGCAAGGGCGCGGTTTTGCTGTGGTTGCCGATGAAGTTCGTAAACTGGCAGAACGCACCAGCTCGGCAACGCTCGAAATTACGGGCATGATCGACGGTATTCGCGGTGAAACCAATGCGGCAGTGCGCACGATGGAATCCACGCTCGGAGCTGTACAAAGTGGGGTCAGCCTCTCAAACCACGCGGCTGAAAAAATTGTGGATATCCGTCAGAACATGAGCAAAGTCATGGATAAAATGAGTGAAATTGCCCATGCAACGAAAGAGCAGCAAGATGCCACCACGCTGATGGCTCAAAGTGCCGAGAACATTACAAATCAAATGCAGCAATCAGATGACGCATTGCATCGTGCAAACGACTCTGTGGCGCAACTCAACCATCTAGCAAGCTTTTTGCGCGAAATGTTTGGTCGATTCAAAGTCTAACAGGGTATAAGCCACAAGGCTCTACAGTTAAGTCCTGCAGCAATATACCCATTCACACAAAAGGCCGCATCAGCGGCCTTTTGTCATATCGTTAATACCAACTGCAATTACCGTATTTTCTGTGATTCGCCTGCTTTGACAATTTTCAGGCAATTCGTCCCTCCCAAAGCGCCGACCACATCACCGAAAGTGAAGGCAATCAGATCACCGGGCACTACAATCCCCCGCCGCAACATTTCCGCTTCGGCACGCAGCAGCAGCGATTCACGATCCGTGTTGTCGTGTGACAGCATTACCGGCTCGACATCACGAAATAGCGACAGGCGACTATAGGTTTCGGCCTCGGGGGTTAAGGCATAAATGGGTACGCCCGATATCACACGCGACATCCACAGCGCCGAAGAGCCCGATTGTGTTAACGCGGCGATCACTTTGATATTCAGGTGATTGGCGGCAAACAGCGCAGCCATTGAAATGGTTTGATCGACACGCGTATATTCACCATCGAGCAATGCGGCATTGCTGACTTTGTAATCTTGCGACTTTTCGGCCTCGAGACAAATCCGCGCCATCGCTTCAACGGTTTCTACCGGGTACTGACCCGATGCCGTTTCTGCCGACAGCATCACAGCATCTGTCCCATCGAGCACCGCGTTGGCGACATCGGACACTTCGGCGCGTGTCGGTACAGGACTGGAGATCATCGACTCCATCATTTGCGTCGCGGTAATAGTCAGCTTATTCATCCGGCGAGCCGCTTTAATCATCCGTTTTTGCAGCGCGGGCACCGCAGCATCGCCCACTTCAACGGCCAGATCGCCGCGAGCGACCATAATGCCGTCCGAAGCCTCAAGGATTTCATCCAGATTGGCAATCGCCTCGGTGCGTTCAATTTTTGCGATCAGCAAGGCCTTGCTACCTGCTGCGCGTAACAAAGTGCGTGCCATATACATATCGGCAGCACTTTTCGGAAATGACACCGCGACAAAATCAGCATGCAACTTGGCGGCAACCTTGATGTCATCCATATCCTTGGCGGTCAAAGCCGGCGCCGTCAACCCACCACCTTGGCGATTGATCCCTTTATTATTGGATAAGGTGCCGCCAACCTGGACGGTCGTGAACACCCTGCAACCCTCAACAGAATCGACCAGCAGTTGCACTTTGCCATCATCCAGCAGCAAGACATTACCCGCTCCAACATCATTGGGCAGTTCTTTGTAATCCAGACCGACCCCATTCTGATCGCCCAGCTCACACGATGCATCCAGTACAAACTTGGCGCCTTTGGCGAGCTCAATCTTATTTTTTTTGAATTTGCCAATCCGGATTTTTGGCCCTTGCAAATCAACCATGATCGCAATTGGCCTGCCGATTTTTTTGGCCTGCTCTCGCACCAACGCGGCTCGATCCAGATGGTCTTGCGCATGACCATGCGAGAAATTCAGTCGCACCATATTGACTCCGACTTCCACCAGTCGTGCCAGTGTCGCCGCCCCACTCGATGCTGGTCCCAAAGTAGCCACAATTTTAGTGCTTCGTAACATGCCAAACTCCTGTCATTAATCCGGAAACAAGCCGATTCGATGGGCGATTGCAGTTATTGTGCGCGAACCGTCATTGACCGTACTGAGCCTGATCAATGAAATGCCATTTTGAATCACGGAGGAGAAAGAGGCTTGAAAGTGTCCCCAGCAGGAATCGAACCTGCAACTAGCCCTTAGGAGGGGCTTGTTATATCCGTTTAACTATGAGGACTTGGTGCAGCTCCCCTGAGCGGGTCGCGAGAAGAAGGCGCATTCTACCGAATTTTTGCTCACTCGGCATTGCGGATCAAAACTGGATCGTCAATTTGTTCATCAATGACCAGAGTTTGAGCGGGGGCGACTATTGAATTCGTCGAGGATTTTTTGTTCGCGGCGATTTTCGCGACTGATTTCATTTTGCTCATGCCGTACGCGCAAGGCTTCAAAGGCTTTCACTTTTTTCTCGCACTCCAGCCATTGCACTTTGCGTTCTTCATAAACCGCGCTTAAGCGATTCACTTCCTCGGACTGCTGGATCGCGGCCGTATCGAGCTTGGCAAGAAATAGCTGGAAGTCGCGCCACTGGGTCACCGACATGCCGGTCTGGGCACTGCTGGCGAGTCGGCCACGATATTCGGCACGGAATGAATCAACCTGTTCCAACTTGGCTTGCCCCTGCAGCCACGCTGCTTGTGCGGCTTGCATTGCACGCGATGCATCTTCGCGCTCGTCCTGCGCAAGCTGCAATAAGAAAGCGAAACGGAATTTGGCCATGACAAAACTACCTTATAAGCCAGCCGGGTATTTACAGATGTTGTTCACTGGGCAAATAACTGAGCCAGTTTCATTCTAGCGCCGTCGTAACTTTCCTGCTCGCTAATTGCTTGCTGCAAAAAGGCTTCAAAGCTGGGGTGGCGACGAATGGCGTCATCGAGCACCGGATCGGAGCCGGGTACATAGGCACCAACGCTGATCAGATCCTTGCTGCGTTGATAGCGGGAATACAAGAATTTGAACCGGCGTACCATCTCAAATTCCTGCTGATTAATGATGTCGTGCATCACCCGTGAAATCGAAGCTTCGATATCAATCGCCGGATAATGCCCCGCTTCGGCCAGTTGCCGGCTTAATACAAAGTGACCATCCAGAATCGCCCGGGCATTATCGGCAATCGGGTCTTGCTGATCATCACCTTCGGAAAGTACGGTATAAAACGCGGTGATTGAGCCACCACCTTCGCGGCCATTGCCGGCTCGCTCAACGAGCTGCGGCAGACGAGCAAAAACCGAAGCAGGATAACCTTTGGTTGCTGGCGGCTCACCCACTGCCAGTGCAATTTCACGTTGCGCCATCGCATAACGCGTCAATGAATCCATAATCAGCAGCACATTTTTGCCCTGATCACGGAAATATTCGGCGATGCTGGTCGCGTAAGCGGCACCGTACAGACGCAATAGCGGCGATGTATCGGCCGGCGCAGCTACCACGACGCTGCGCGCCCGGCCTTCGTCGCCGAGAATATTTTCAATAAAATCTTTCACCTCGCGGCCACGCTCACCAATCAATCCAACCACGACGACATCGGCAGCCGTGTAGCGCGCCATCATCCCGAGCAAGACCGATTTTCCCACCCCCGAACCGGCAAACAAGCCCAGTCGTTGCCCTCGCCCGACGGTGAGCATGGCATTGATCGCTCTCACGCCAACATCCATGACCGAACGTACTGGCTCCCTATCCATCGGATTATAGGGGCGGGAAAACAGCGGATAATAAGCTTCGTTATGCAGCGCTCCTTTGCCATCGAGCGGACGCCCCAGACCATCCAGAATACGCCCCAGCAAGCCCCAGCCCACCGGGACTTGGCGACCATGATCTTCTGCCCGCCGCTGCACCGGACGTGGCTTACCCAACTCTGGCCGCCATGCTGCAATATCTTCGCGCGGCCTGACCACAGCGCCAGGTTCGATACCGTATAACTCGGCAATCGGCATCAGAAATAGCCGAGCTTCCTGAAACCCCACGACCACGGCTTCAACCGGATGCCCACCCGGCGTAATAACATCGCAAGAAGCGCCGATTGGCAGGCGCAAACCCACAGCCTCAAGAACGAGGCCGGAAACTCGGGTCAATTTCCCGCGTGGCAGCCATGGCCTGACGGCAGTCACTGCAGTTTGGCAATCAGTAAGATAAGCGCGAATGTCGTTAAGCGTCTGTGTCATTCGCAGGCGGCTTGGATGAGGAAACTTGAGCAATAGTAGGATCAACGAGATTCACATCGGATCCCATGGAGGATAAATCCACCGGATCAGCAACCGAAGCACTACCAGGGTATATCCCTGCACCCCATTCTGGCAGAGCGCTAGAAGACAATACCCCAAGTATTTTATTCCAGCGACTGACCAGTGAATATTCCATCTGTGTATTGGGTGTTTCAATCCGGCAACTGCCGGGTTGCAGATGATCGTCGGGAATCAAGCGCCAAATATCTTCGGCCAGTTCATACTGCAAATCATGCTGCAACAACTGCAAATCTGCAGGGGATAGAAATAATTTAGCAGGGTAGCTCGGCGTTGGAATCACGGCCAAGGCCTCCCTGATCGGGGCCAGCAACTGCTTAGGATACTGCCGCAGTTCATCGCCGATCATTTGCTGCGCAACAACTAACGCAAGCTGCAATACGGCATCGGCCAGCTCGGTTTCTGTGTTGCGACAGCTCGCCGCCACTTCGCCTAATAACTGATCAAGTTGCTGTATTTGCACCTGAGCCTGAACTCGCCCCTCTTGCAAGCCCGCCTGATAGCCTTCTTCATGCGCCTGACGCTGAATGGCTTCGATTTCGTCGGCAGTCGGATAGTTCATTGGCTCTGGAGCAGCCTCGACGACAGGCTCCTCTTCGAAAACGACTTCGCCCGGCACGGTCTCTTCAATCACAGGATCCGGCACAGGCTCTTCGAGCGGCTCGACCGTTTCAGGCTCAGGGTGCAGTCGTGCAGCCGTTTCCAGCAGCGAGTTGAACTGCCAGCGCTGAAACTCGGACAACTCTTCGCTGGGAATGATACGACGCGGATTGCTTGCCACTCGCTAACCTTACTCGACCATGCTTTCACCACCGGCACCACCGATGATCAATTGACCTTCATCGGCTAGACGGCGAGCAATTTTAAGGATTTCTTTCTGCTCGGTTTCAACTTCTGAAATTTTAACCGGCCCTTTGGCTTCCAGATCTTCCTGCAACATTGCGGCAGCCCGCGACGACATATTTTTGAATACTTTGTCTCGCAGCCCTTGGCTGGTCCCTTTCAATGCAATGATCAGTGACTCCATCTGAACTTCACGCAGCAAGACCTGCATCCCACGATCATCAATATCAACCAGATTGTCGAAGGTGAACATTTTGTCCTGAATCCGCTGAGCCAGCTCAGGGTCGTAATCACGAATATTGGTAATGACTGAGGCTTCGACCCCGCCCCCCATAAAGTTGAGGATGTCGGCGGCCATTTGTTCGCCACCAAAAGCGCTTTTCTTGATTTTATCTGCACCTGAAAGCAGTTGATTTAAGACGTCGTTAAGTTCTTTCAGTGCAGCCGGCTGTACCCCTTCGAGCGTTGCGACCCGGAGCAACACGTCATTGCGAACCCGTTCGGTAAACTGCGCCAGAATTTCTGAAGTCTGATCAGGCTCCAGATGCACCAGAATCGTCGCGATAATCTGTGGATGCTCGTTACGGATCAGCTCGGCAACAGCCGTCGCGTCCATCCATTTGAGCGACTCGATACCATTATTGTCATTCCCTTGCAAAATCCGGTCGAGCAGATTGGCGGCCTTATCCGTTCCCAAAGCCTTGGTAAGCACTGAACGAATATATTCGTCGGCAGCGCCCAAATTGGCACGATTTTGGGTTGAAGCGATAAACTCTTCCAGCACCGAATCCATTTCCTCACGCGCCACGGAGTTCATATTGGCCATTTCAAAACCGAGTTTCTGGACTTCTTTTGGGCTGAGATATTTAAATACTTCAACGGCAGCATCTTCACCCAGACACATGAGTAATAAGGCACTACGGTGAACGCCATCATCATTTAAAGTGCTGGCCATTTGATCTACTCCTGCGAAAGCCCAAGTTCTTATTTCTTTACTCTGATACTCATTGAACGCGTATCAACCGAACTAATTGTTAATGGCTCTCTCTTCATCGGGATTCATCCATTCACGCAAAATCATGGCAACCATACGTGGGTCATTACGTGCCAATTCTTTAGCCTGCTGCAAAAGCTCTGCATAAGCAGCATGTTTGCTTTGCTCTTCCGGAGTGCCGCCCTGAGGGACTCCGTCCATGATAAACAGATTACTCGGACCGGCTTCACCCAAATTGAGCTCCTGCGCCAATGATTCATCACGAACACGAGCAAGATCTTTCATCAATGGACGAATAATAAACAGGAGCAGGTAAAGCGACGCCATCACGATGACAGCCATTTTCATTACTTCAAGTGCATTGGTCTGAATATAGTTAAGCGCCTTTTCTTCGATACCTTTCTCTTCCAATGGAACAGACTCGGCAAAAGCGGCATTCACTACATTGACAGAATCACCACGCTCTTTGTTATATCCGATGGCTTCACGAACCAAGTTATTAATTTGTGCCATTTCGGCGGGAGTAAATGGCACATAGGCCATTTTTCCATCTTTACTTTTGCCCGCTTTGTAATTGACGACAACAGCAGCAGAAAGCCGCTTGACGATACCAACGGGCTGTTTGACATGCTGGATGGTCTTGTCCACTTCATAATTGGTTGTCGCTTCTTTCCGGGTATTAGTCGCTGCGGTTGATCCAGAGACGACATCAGAAGCAACCGGAGCTGTAATAGGTGCAGCTGCAGCACCAGGAGGTTGATTGGATAATGCTCCAGGCACTCCCAGCGCATTGTCTTCGGCCGACTTGCCGGATTGATCCAAAGTTTGCTGGCTACGAATTGCGGCTTCATTGGGAGGAGAGTTCGGCTTAAAACTCTCGGAGGTTTGCTCTACTTCGGAAAAATCCACTTGTGCGGTAACTTCTGCTCGCACGTTTTTCTCGCCGACAATGGGTCCGAGAATAGTTTCAAGCCGTTCGACAAAACTTCTTTCGATTTGCCCGATGTATTGCAATTGACGCTGATCCATATTGCCACGAGCATTTAAATCTGCAGCGCGAGAAATCAGATTGCCGTCTTGATCAACCACCGTGACGTTAGCAATCGGTAGTCCTGGCACACTGGACGAGACAAGATGAATAATGCCGGCGATTTGTCCACCATCAAGCGATCGCCCCGGATGCAAGGTTAAAACAACCGACGCGGAAGGTTTCTGCTGATCACGCAAGAACACAGTCTGCTTTGGCGTTGCCAAATGAACCCGGGCTTTTTCAACAGCAGAGATAGACTCAATCGAACGAGTCAATTCACCTTCAACGGCGCGTTGATAATTGACCTGTTCGGCAAACTGAGAAACGCCGAACTTCTGATTATCAAGCAATTCGAAACCGACGTTACCAGCTTTAGGTAATCCTTGAGCGGCAAGTTTGAGGCGGACATCATAAATATTGTCACTAGGAACAGAAATCATTCCAGCATCAAGTTTATAGGGGATTTTCATCTGTTCAAGAGATTGAACGATGGCACCACCATCCTTGTCCGGAAGATTGGTAAACAGAACCCGATAGGTCGGCTCGCGCGACCATAGCAAAGAGCCGGCAATAGCGGCAATCAGCACCGCCACAACCACCATGGCCATCATCTTTCGCGCAGGCGACATCGTTTCGAAGCGTTGTCTCAGCCCACCGAAATTATTTGCTGTTACCAAGGTGTTATCTGCTGCGACGCCAGCTTCTGCCATACCCTACCGATATCAGTACGCGCAGGTTATACCTGCATATTCATGACTTCCTGATAAGCAGTAACGAGCTTGTTTCGAACTTGAACCATGGTTTGAAAACTCAAACTGGCCTTTTGCAATGACACCATGACATCTTGCAAATTGGCATCAGGATCGCCCGATTGAAATGCGACCTGCTTGGCTTGAGCATCCTGCTGCACCTGATTCACCTGATCAATCGACTCTTTCAGTACATCAGCAAAATTGGGTGCGCCAGGCACTTCACTAGGCTGATTAACCGGCTGGCCAGAGGCCAGAGCCGACATTGATCTAAGTTCGCCGAGCAGCTGATCGATTCCTTGCACGCTCATAACTACTTACCTTCCTTGCAAAATTGTAGGTGCGCCAGCCGCTTGCAGCAAGCACTTCCTACTCCGTGTCGTGTTAAATTGGCAAACCACCATCTTCCTCACGGTACTGAGCCAGCTTATAACGCAAAGTTCGCTCACTCATCCCCAGTTTTTCTGCTGCGACCTTACGCACTCCACCCGCCGCCTTCAAGGCATCAAAAATCATGGCTTTTTCCATATCCTTGATGTTTGTTGCCGCCATCGCAACCGGTGGAGCAAGCTCAACCGGCTCATCTTTAGCGGCAATTTTTGCCGCCACATGCGGCAAAAATAAATGCTCGGCGGCAATTTCATCTCCAGGAGATAAAATCAAAGCTCTTTGCATCACATTGTCCAGCTCACGGATATTGCCTGGCCAAGAATGCGATAACAAAGCCTTTTGAGCAGACTCCAGCAAAACCGGGGCTCGCTTTTTCTGTACCGTTGCATATCTATTAAGCATATTACGTGCCAATGGCAAAATATCGGCGCAACGATTTCTCAGCGGTGGAATGCTTAACGGGAATACATTCAATCGGTAAAAAAGATCTTCACGGAAATGCCCTGCGGCAACCTCTTGAGCCAAGTCGCGATTGGATGTCGCCAATACCCGAATATCAAGCGCAATAGGCCTAGCCCCCCCGACCCGTTCCAATTCGCGCTCTTGCAGCACTCGCAATAATTTGGCCTGCAATGCCAACGGCATTTCAGTCACCTCATCGAGCAAAATCGTCCCACCTTGCGCCTGTTCAAATTTACCGATGTGGTGCCCTGACGCGCCGGTGAATGCCCCTTTTTCATGCCCAAATAAAGTTGATTCGAGCAACTGTTCAGGAATGGCGGCACAGTTAATGGCAATAAATGGCTTCGCGGCTCGTGGGCTGTGGCGGTGAATAAAGCGCGCCATAACCTCCTTACCAACTCCAGACTCCCCAGTCATCATAATCGAGGCATCAGAATGGGCTGCACGCCGCGCCATATCAAGTAATTGCTGCATTTCACCAGACTCAGCGACTAGCGCATCCTCTCCGAGATCCGGCAAAAGGTAGCGCTCGACCTGGGTCAATAGTGCACTTGGTTCAAATGGCTTGGGCAAATAATGACTTGCCCCTGCATGCATGGCATTGACAGCTTGCTCAATCAAGCCATATGCCGTCATCAAAATAACGGGCAAGCAAGGGTAGCTTTTTTTGATTTCGAGCAACAAGGACTCTCCATCCATCGGCTGCATCTGCACATCAGAAACAACCAACCCTACTTGCTGACTTGCCAGAACAGAGAGCGCCGAAACACCATCCTCTGCAACAACAACGCTATATCCATCCAGCTCCAGCGTATCAATGAGTGCTTCGCGCAAATCATCATCATCTTCGACGATTAGTACTGGTAAAGCCATGCTGATCCTTTATATTCTCAAAGCTCGCCCACTATTGACCGATACCCATCCAAGCACTTTCTGCGCCATATCCTTAAGTGGAACAATTTCATCCACCCCACCGCTCGCAATGGCTTCTTTGGGCATTCCGAATACCACACAGCTTGCTTCATCCTGAGCAAAGTTATGAGCCCCAGCCTGATGCATTTCCAGCATTCCGGTCGCCCCATCTCGCCCCATCCCGGTCAGAATAACGCCAACGGCATTACGCCCCGCAACATTTGCGGCTGAGCGAAAGAGAACATCGACCGATGGACGATGGCGATTCACAGGAGCAGCCGTTGATAGCTCGCAAATATAGTTAGCACCTGAAGCCCCCAGCATCAAATGTGAGTGTCCCGGCGCGATGTAAGCATGCCCAGGTAAAATCCGCTCGCCATGTTCGGCCTCTTTCACCGAGATACGACAGAGAGAATCGAGTCTTTTGGCGAATGAATGAGTGAATGATTCTGGCATATGCTGTGCGATCAATATTGCCGGAGCATCAGGGGGCATCGGAATTAGAAATTCCTTCAATGCCTCTGTCCCGCCGGTTGATGAACCGACAATAATCAATTTTTCCGATTTAAGTAGCGGACGCGAAGCTTTCGACAACACCACATCTGCACTATGGCTGGGCGGAATTACGTCCCTCATCAAACATCTTACCTTTGCTTTGGAGGCCATTCGAATTTTGCTCCGAATTTCTTCGGCATATTCGTTCATTTTACCTGCAATATCCATTTTGGGCTTGGCAACAAAATCAACAGCCCCCAACTCCAGTGCACGCAACGCGACTTCCGATCCCTGCTCAGTCAATGATGAAATCATCAACACAGGGGTTGGCTTAAGACGCATCAAGCGCTCTAGAAAATCCAGGCCATCCATTTTGGGCATTTCAACATCCAGCGTAATCACATCCGGATTGAGCGTACGAATTTGCTCTCGAGCAATCAAGGGATCCGGGGCCGTTGAAACACACTCCATATCATTTTCGGTATCAATGATTTCTTTTAATAGGCTACGAATCAGTGCTGAATCGTCCACCACAGCGACTCTAATTTTATCCATTAAGATAACCCTGGCCATTAAGAAAACAAATCAATTTCACCACTCGCCGCCAAATGAACAAGACGAGAACCATAAATTTTTTCACGTTCGACAATTGTATTGTTATGCACAGTTTTCAGCTTCTTAATCAAAGCTCGCCCAGTTTTTGGAAAAAAATAGACCTTCCGTGGAAAAATATCGAGCAAATCCTGAGCCACAACCGGAATCTGTTCAACAGACAAAAATGTTTTCACAAATTCAGCATTTCTCAAACCCACATTTGAAACAGTAAATCCTCGCAATACATTACCGCCGCCAAATATTTTTGCCTCCAAGCGATGTTTTTGCGCACCATTTTTTAGTAACTGATTAATCAGAACCTCCATTGCATAAGTTCCATACCGAGTCGAAAGACCATTGATCTGAGCCATATCTTCGGTAGACTCTGGCAGCATGAAATGATTCATGCCACCAACACCATTCACAGGATCGCGGATACAGGCTGCAACGCAAGAGCCCAGCACCGTCACCAGAACCATATCTCGTCCAGTTATATAATACTCACCAGGTAAAATTTTGGCCGCTTCAACCGCAAAATTTTTATCAAAGTAAATTGTCGGCGCAAGTATTTCATCAGCAAATGGAGTGCTCATTACGATTTACTCCAAATCGCAATTGCTTGCTCGGTTAATTGATATGTTGTTTTACCACAAGAGCGATACCAGCCCGACATATAGTGCAGATTTTCCGAGTGACCAACATATAACAGGCCATTCGACTGCAGCAAGCGCCCCATTTTTTCCAGAATGGTACGTTGCGTCGCTTGGTCAAAATAAATGAGTACATTGCGGCAAAAAATCGCATCAAATTTCCCATCCAATGGCCAATCCTGATCCAGCAAATTAATCTGCCTGAACTCCATTAACGCACGCAACTCATTTCGAATTTTGGCTTTGCCGGTATTGCTCCCCTTGCCCTTTAGAAAAAAATTGCGCTTACGCTCTCCAGATAATTTTTCCAGTTTTTCCACCGAATAAATCCCTTCGGCTGCAGTCGCCAAAACATGGGTATCAAGATCTGATGCAATAATTTGCACCGGGGGCGGCACTGATCGACAAGCCTCAAACGCAGTCATCGCCAAAGAATAAGGCTCTTCGCCTGTTGAAGCGGCCGCACACCAAATCCGAAATGGCCGCGCAGAACTCGTCCGCAATTGCTCAGCCAGAATGTCGAAGTGATATGCTTCGCGAAAAAATGACGTTAGATTGGTCGTTAAGGCATTGGTGAAGAGTTGCCATTCAGCGGCATCTGGATTCTGCTCCAGCCATTTCAAATACCCGGAGAAGGTATTGACCTGAAGCTCTCTCAATCTGCGGGATAGACGGCTATACACCATTTGTTCTTTGCTATCATTGAGCCGAATACCTGCGCGCAGGTAGATCAAGTCCGCCACTCTGGCAAAGTCCGCCTTGGTGTAATTGAATTCATATTCATTCAGCATCACGACCTGCTCTCACCAAACAATTTTTTGACAACTTATCTTTTAAATCAAAACTAGCAGCATCAACACTTGCATCATCAAACTGCATACCTGCCACTTCGCTCCGAAAGATGAAAAAAGGGGGCCAATTGCCCCCGATTTCCTGCTCTGATAATGAATTAAAATTCTTCCCATTCGTCTTCAACATGTCCCAGCTTTGGCTGAAATGCTTCGGCCTGCTTGGTTTGCATTGGAACCGGACGAGCAATTGGTGCCGCAATTGTGCGTGGTTTGCTTGACTGCGTGGTTATGGTTTTACCACCCAAGACCCTGAAAATACCCACAGTTTGCGTCAATTTGACCGCCTGTTCTTCCAGACTTTCAGCCGCAGCAGCAGCCTCCTCAACCAGCGCCGCATTTTGCTGGGTATTGGCATCCATATGGGTGACTGCCTGACTAACCTGCAAAATACCGGCACTTTGCTCACTGGATGCAGCAGAAATTTCACGCATGATTTCGGTAACCCGGCGTACAGCCCCCACCACATCCTGCATGGTATTGCCCGCCTGATCGACAAGCTTGGAGCCCGTATCGACCTTGAGTACCGAGTCTCCAATCAAGGTTTTGATTTCTTTGGCAGCACCGGCCGAACGTTGCGCCAGATTACGCACTTCGGATGCAACCACTGCAAATCCACGCCCCTGCTCACCTGCCCGGGCAGCCTCGACTGCTGCATTGAGCGCCAGAATATTGGTCTGGAATGCGATGCCGTCAATCACCGAAATAATGTCGACGATTTTCTTCGCCGAGTCATTGATTTCCGACATCGTTGAAACGACCTGATTGACCACCTCACCACCTTTAACAGCGATATCAGAAGCACCAATCGCCAACTGATTAGCCTGGTTGGCATTATCAGCATTTTGTTTCACGGTACTGGTCAGCTCTTCCATGCTTGAAGCCGTTTCTTCCAGACTGGCTGCTTGCTGTTCAGTCCGGCTGGAGAGATTTGCATTGCCAGCCGCGATTTCCTGTGACGCCAGATTAATCGTACTCGCCGCCTCCTGAATATTGATGACAATGTCCGATAATTGCTCACAAGTCCGATTGCAATCATTTTTCAGTTGTTCCAGCAGCCCGCGATAATCGGCTGTGATTCGCTGAGTCAAATCACCTTGCGCCAAGGCACCCAGCACCCGCCCTACATCACGCATCGCTGCATCACTAGAACTCACCATCTGGTTCATACCTTCAGCCAGCTTAAGCATAAATCCTTCTTTGCCAGCAGGACTGATGCGATGACTAAAGTCGCCATTCACCGCAGCTTCAACCAGATTACTCACTTCGCTTTCAACTGCCACTTCTGCGGTACGGTCAATCCATTCCACGACCGATCCTAGGCGTTTCCCTTCGGAGTCAAAGACTGGATTGGCAATCAAGACAAAAGTTTGTCCTGCCACGGTAATTTGCGAGCGATATGTGCCGGTCAGATTCGCCAGCAAATTAGCCTGATGACTTGGATTACGGTGGAAGGTATCAATATTGGCACCGATTAATTTACTCACATCAAAATGTGGCAATGCCTTGCGCAATTCATTTTGCACTCTGGACAACATTGCGGTGACGGCTTTATTCATATAAACAATCGTGCGGTTTTCATCTGCCAGCATCACATTGGTCGACGTCGCCTCCAATGCCCCCAAAATACGGGCGTTTTCGGCAGCCAGCCGTTTTTCGCGGGATTCAAAAGCAATTGCTTCAGTCCGATCTAGCCATTCAACAACATACCCATCCGTTTCATTTTTTGCATTGATCACTGGATTTACAATCAATGAAAAAGTTCGTCCGCCAACCACAATGCTGGTTCTGTGTTCATTTTTCAAGCGATCAAGCATGCTGCGCTGATGATT
This sequence comes from Chitinibacter sp. S2-10, assembly GCF_046530675.1. Taxonomy (GTDB): domain Bacteria; phylum Pseudomonadota; class Gammaproteobacteria; order Burkholderiales; family Chitinibacteraceae; genus Chitinibacter. The sequence continues at coordinate 222,954 of NZ_CP172558.1, forward strand.
CGGATTTTTATGAAAACTATCAATATTGACGCCAATAATATTACGCGCACTAAATTGAGGCAGGTCTTTTCGAATGTCTGCTTCGGCATTTTGCAACAAACGATCTACCGCACGATTGCAATAAATAATATTACGCCCGGCATCGGCAATCATCACACTGGTTGAAACAGAATCGAGTGCAGTTTTGATTCTTTCATTATTTTTGGCCAGAATTTCTGCCTCACGTAGTTTCAACTGTAATTCGCGCAATTGCACGAGCAATGAATCACCATTAACCCCTTGCAGATTAATGTCCTCTCCAAGCTCATTTTTCGTCAATTTATGAACGAAAGCCTGCACTTGTTCGGTACTGGCACCCAATCTTGCTTTCAGCTTATAGACATACAGCATAATGCTCAAAAGTGACGAAGCCATGAGCACTAAGGCTGCGGCGACTAAAAAAGTTAAGCTCATTGATATTCTCCCTCATGCAGCAACAGATTCAATCAGTGCCATATCTGCACTAGTCATTAATTTCTCGATATCGACCAGAATAATCATTCGATCATCGATTGTTCCCAACCCGGTGATATAAGTTGTGTCAAGCGCAGCACCAAATTCTGGCGCGCTCCGCAATTGATCCGGAGCCAGTGTCATGACATCAGAAACGCCGTCGACCACAATACCCAGAGTTCGCTGAGCAACATTCAGAATAATCACCACCGTAAATTGATCATAAGTCACATTGCCAATATTGAATTTTATTCTTAAATCAACAATAGGAACAATATTGCCACGAAGATTAATCACCCCTTTAATAAAAGCAGGTGAATTGGCAATACTCGTTACAGCATCATAACCCCGAATCTCCTGAACCTTCAGAATATCAATCCCATACTCTTCTTTACCCAAAGCAAAGACCAGTAACTCCCGGTTAACCACATCATCGCGAATTAATTGCTCCATTTATTCCTCCTTAAGCGACCATTCTGCCGACATCTGCAGAAGCTATTTGTTGAGCCATTTTAACCAGCATGGCGACATCCAGAATCAAGGCGACTCGGCCATCACCCATGATGGTTGCCCCCGAAACACCATTAACCCGCCGATAATTGGTTTCTAGATTTTTGACGACAACCTGATGCTGCCCCAATAAATCATCAACAAACAAAGCCACCTTCTGCCCTTCGGCCTCCAGAATAATGACCAAACCTTCTTCAAACGATTTACTTTTATTTGGCAAATTAAATATATCGTACAAGGCAATTAATGGCAGATACTCGCCACGTACATTAATAACATTGCCTCTGCTGGCCATGGTTTTTATTTCGCAGGCCTGGGGTTGCAACGATTCAACAATAAAAGTCAGCGGAATAATATAAAGTTCATCGGAAGCAGAAATTGACATGCCATCGAGAATAGCCAAAGTCAAAGGCAAGCGAATACTGATGGTCGAGCCAACTCCGGTCAGTGATTGAATTTCAACCCGCCCGCCCATCGACTGGATATTTTTTCTGACCACATCCATGCCGACACCACGTCCGGACACGTCGGTAATTTCGGCGGCGGTTGAAAATCCGGCCTCGAAAATCAGCATCCAGACTTCGCTATCGGACATGCTGTCGCTTACAGCCATGCCACGTTCTCTGGCCTTGTTCAAGATCCGCTCGCGACTCAAGCCGGCGCCATCGTCGCTGACCTCAATCACAATATTGCCGCCCTGATGAAAGGCCTTCAAAGTCAGAGTACCTTGCGCGGGTTTATGGCGACTTTCACGTGCCTCGGGCAACTCGATACCGTGATCCAGACTATTGCGAACCAAATGAGTCAATGGATCGCTCAGTTTTTCGATAAAACCTTTATCCAGCTCGGTATTCTCACCAATCATTCGCAGTTCAACACGCTTGCCCAATTTGGCGGCCAGATCCCGCACCATTCGGGGATAACGGTTAAATACAAATGAAATCGGCATCATGCGAATTGACATCACCGATTCCTGCAATTCGCGCGTATTTCGCTCCAGTTGAGCGACGCCACCCAGCAGTTTTTCATGCAAAACGGGATCAAGTTGCAGAGCATTCTGCGCCAGCATGGATTGGGTAATGACCAGTTCGCCAACCAGATTGAGTAACTGATCAACTTTTTCGACACTAACTCGAATTGAACTATCCACCGCTTTATCACTGGCGCGTTCATTATGCAGACGGGTAGTTGATGTAGGCGTTGAGGCACGTAACTGATCAGAGTTACTTGCTTCTGCAGACATACTTGTTACTGAGGGCTGCGCCGCTACTGGCAAGGGTTCAAAAAAACCATACCCTTCTGAGTCCATCGGCGCAGAGACTGGCAAGGGTTCGAAAAAGCCAAACCCTTCGTCTTCGATCGAGGCTGACGCATTACTTCCTGCCTCGATTAAGGGCGCAAGAAAAAGTCCAAAACCGGTATCACTTTCATCGCTGGCAGTCACCGAAATACGCTCTGGCGCAACCAGAAAAGTCATTGAATCGAACAGCTTTGCGCTTGGTGTTTGAGTTTTGATTCGATAGCGCCAAGGAGAGTACTCATCGCCCGGCTCGTAATCTTCTAACTCACCATAGCGTCGCAATTCTTGGCATAAGAGCTCATTATCAAATGACTCACCCGCTGCAATCACAATCGTCAGCGCCGCCGTTTGCGGCTCCACAGCAGCGGACTGTTGTGCCAGCAACTGATTGAGCTGTTGAGTCACGGCGACAATCGCTGCCTCATCGACATGACCCTGATCACGGTGCGCGGACAGCATGGCTTGCAACACGTCACCCGTTTGCAAAAATGCATCGACCATTTCAGGCTGCAGCTTGATTTCGTTTTTACGGATACGATCCAACAGGTTTTCCAGCACATGCGTCACTTCGGCCAGATCGCCAAAGCCGAATGTGCCAGCACCGCCTTTAATCGAATGTGCCGCTCGGAAAATCGCATTCAAATCTTCCGGATCCGGCTGAGCCACATCGATCTGGAGCAGCAATGACTCCATATTGGCCAAATGCTCTGCGGCTTCGTCAAAAAACACCGCGATAAACTGGCTCATGTCTATCGACATAAATCCCCCTGGTTAACAAGCAATCAGCCAATCACCTTGCGCACCACATCGAGCAGTTTTTGTGGGTCAAACGGTTTGACCAGCCAACCAGTCGCCCCGACCGCACGCCCCTGTTGTTTCATTTCATCACTCGATTCGGTCGTCAGCATCAAAATCGGCGTACTGGCATACTGCGGCAAGCCGCGCAGCGAACGTATCATTGTCAAACCATCCATCCCGGGCATATTCTGATCGGTCAGCACCAGATCAACTTGCGCCGATTTGGCTTGCGAGAGCCCGGCATTGCCATCGACGGCCTCAACCACTTCATAACCCGCGCTACGCAAGGTAAAACTCACCATCTGCCGTATGGATGCAGAATCATCAACAGCCAAGATTTTTTTTGCCATACTGCTCACCCCTTTACTCACAAAGACGCCACTGATCTAAAGCGAATACATTAGAGAATGCTTGAACCGTTTCTTTTTATAGGCATCACCTTTTAAAATTGCCATTGATACGCCAAAAAAACTGCCATTTATTTTCATGCAATGTCAATAAAGTGGTAGTTTGGCGAAATAAGCCCGAAGAAAGCGTATGAACAATACTGACCTGCCCATTTTGTATTCATTTCGCCGCTGCCCCTATGCGATTCGGGCAAGGTTGGCACTCTGGCTTGGCGGCGTCACGGTGCAATTGCGCGAAATTGCCTTGCGCGACAAACCCGCCGCCCTGCTCGCAATTTCACCCAAAGCCACGGTTCCGGTTTTGCTGCTGCCCAACGGACAGGTACTGGAAGAAAGTCTGGACATCATGCGCTGGGTGCTGTCTCAATCCAGTGCGCAATCCGGTCCGCTCGCTGGTATTGGGACTGATTTAGATCGCCAACTGGCGCTCATCTTGCTGCATGATCAGCATTTCAAACCGCTACTCGACCGTTACAAATATCCAGAGCGCCACCCCGAACTCAGCGCAGCAGAACATCAATACCATGCCATGTATTGGCTTAAAGCCAATATTGAACATAGGCTAGATCAATATACCCACCTGATGGACGATCAACTGAGGCTGGCCGATCTGGTAATCGCGCCTTTTATTCGCCAATACGCAGCCGTTGATCGCGACGCATTTTCCCGGCTTGCCAGCCCTGCCTTGCAAAACTGGCTCAAGCGCATGCTGGATGCGCCGTACTTCGCCGCGGTGATGGAAAAATATCCGCTCTGGCAGGAAGGCGCTGCGCCGGTTATTTTTGGCAATCCGAATCACTTGAAAATAGATCTGCCGTAACGCCGATATTTTGGCTGCTCCGAGCTCATGCTAGAATAGCGCCCAATTGATTAAACCAGATCGAACGGGTGCAGCATGGCAGGACACAGCAAGTGGGCAAATATTCAGCATCGGAAAGGCCGTCAGGACGCCAAGCGCGGCCAGATTTTTACCAAGCTGATCAAGGAAATCACTGTTGCAGCCAAAATGGGCGGCGGTGACATCACAATGAACCCGCGCCTGCGTCTGGCCATTGACAAGGCCAAAGCCCAGTCTATGCCCAAAGACAATATCGAAAGCGCGATCAAACGCGGCACCGGCTCGCTCGACGGCGTTGATTACATCGAAACGCGTTATGAAGGTTATGGTCTGGGCGGCGCGGCGGTGATGGTCGATTGCCTGACCGACAACCGCACCCGCACCGTCGCCGACGTTCGCCATGTGTTCTCAAAATACGGCGGCAATATGGGCACCGACGGCTGCGTGAGCTTCCAATTCAAGCATTGCGGCTACCTGATTTTCGCGCCGGGCACCGATGAAGACGCACTGATGGAAGCGGCGCTCGAAGCCGGCGCTGACGACGTTGCGACCAACGACGACGGTTCGATCGAAGTCATCACACCACCGTATGAATTCGTCAATATCAAGGAAACGCTCGAAGCGGCAGGTTTCAAAGCCGAAATGGGCGAATCAACGATGCGTCCGCAAGGCGAAACCGAACTGCTCGGCGACGATGCGATCAAAATGCAGAAACTGATCGACGCGATGGAAGCACTCGACGACGTACAGAGCGTTTACACCACGGCGGTGTTTGACGAAGAAGAATAACTATTGGCTTCAATATAAAAAAACCGGCTTCTAAAGCCGGTTTTTTTTATTACCTTCCGTTTCGATCCAAAGCGGAAATGATCTGTAGGTTGGCACTGAGGCACGAAGCCCAACATTCGCGGTAAATGTTGGGCTGCATTTCATTTAGCCCAACCTACACGCTAAATTTCAATCTCTAAAAAAATATTCTAAAAAATATTCTAAAAATACAATTTAGCCAAGATTTACGTGCTTCAACTTGATAAATGCAAGAGGTATGCTCTCCAGATTTGTATTGAATGACTTTGAACTGTGTATTTGAAATTTTGAAGGCAGTTAAAAATTCAGTGCATTCGCCGAGTAGCGATTTTGCCCAAGATAAAACTTCCTTCTCTATGTCGGCATTGGTTGGAATACCAGATAGAACTCGAATTTCATTTCGCGAAGGAAAGCAAGCAACTGGGGCAAATTCATCGAAGCCATTGTCTGCGATTATTTTTTTTGTGATTTCTGAAAATTTTTCAATATCCATTATTATCCCTAATTATTAAGTAGGCACCACTTATCGAGTCCTAACGCATTAACTGAGCTACTGCGCCTGATACCAGAGGACTGCTGACGCTCACTCGGGCATGAACAAACGCGGTATTACTTCCGCTCTTGGCCGACAACAGCCCAACTACTTAAACAAAAAATAATAAATCACATACAACCAACTGCAAAAGCCGTGAATAATCGCCCATAGAATGGAGTGATTGGCCGCCCACGAGAGCGCGACGGCGATCAGTGTGCCCAGACTAAATCCGCCCCAGTATTTCATCACTATTCTCCTGAACTCGTACAAGCTGCAGCATAGTCCATTACACCAAGCGACATAAAAAAAGCCACTGCAAGCAGTGGCTTCTGGTCAGCAGGCATGCCGTGTCAACGGGCTGATAACTCAAGCACCCAGCGCGCTCAAAGTCGCGTCGCGCACGGCTTCAACGGCTTGCGTGCCGTCGATTTTGATGTATTTTGGCGCATTGCTCGCACCCGATGCCGCCATTTTGCCGTAGAAACCAACCAGCACTTCGGTTTGCTCGTGGTAAACGCCCAGACGTTTCAGAACGACTTCTTCTTTGTCATCGTCACGCTGGATCAATTCTTCGCCGGTTTCGTCGTCTTTACCTGCCACTTTTGGCGGGTTGTATTTGACGTGGTAAGTGCGGCCCGAAGCCACATGCACGCGACGACCTGCCATGCGATCAACGATGTTCGCGTCCGGCACGTCGATTTCTACGACGTAATCAATGTCGACACCGGCAGCGATCATCGCCTCAGCCTGAGGAATCGTGCGCGGGAAACCGTCGAACAGGAAACCATTGGCAGCGTCAGGCTGGGCAATGCGCTCTTTCACCAGACCAATGATGATGTCATCACGAACCAGACCACCCGCGTCCATGATCGCTTTGGCTTCCAGACCCAGCGGTGTACCCGCTTTGACCGCTGCGCGCAGCATGTCGCCGGTTGAAATCTGCGGAATATTGAATTTTTCGCGGATGTAATTGGCTTGAGTGCCTTTACCTGCGCCTGGTGCGCCCAGAAGGATTAATCGCATTGCTCTGTTCCCCATCGTGATAAAAATGAAACTGTGATCTATTTCGATTCTGCTTATTTTAATGCGTAAGCCGTAGGAGCGGGCTTGCCCGCGAAACTGTTCGCTCCTACGAAATTCAAATCTGTTCCGGCAAACTAGCTTGCCTTGGCAAACACCGCGCGGACGCGTTCCAGATCTTCCGGCGTATCAACGCCTGCCGCTGGTGCCTGTGACGCGCGATAAACGCCAATTTTATAGCCGTGCCACAAAACGCGCAGCTGCTCGAGCTTTTCAATATCTTCTAATCGTGACGCCGACAGCTTGGCGTACGCACGCAAAAAACCTGCCCTATAGGCGTATATGCCGATATGCCTTTGTGCATCTAGCTCAGCGGGCAATACCCACTCTGCATCTTCATTATCATCGGCAAAAGAATCTCTATCCCACGGAATCGGCGCGCGGCTGAAATACATCGCTTGTTGCGCTGCATTGCAAACGACTTTGACCACATTCGGATTAAAAAAGTCTTCAGCACTGTCGATGTGATGGCTTGCCGTCGCCATCGCCAGGCTGGCGTCACTGGCCAGATGCGCGGCAACGGCATTGATCAGCTCGGGGTCGATCAGCGGCTCGTCGCCCTGCACATTAACGACAATCGCCTCATCCGGCAGCGCCATTCGCTCGACCATTTCGGCCAGCCTGTCGGTGCCGGACGGATGATCGGCACGAGTCAGCATAGAGGCGTAACCGGCGCTCACCACTGCGTCTTGCACGCTCATTTCATCAGTCGCCACCATAACCAGTTTGGCGTTGGATTTAAGCGCCTGCTCGACGACACGAACGACCATCGGCTTGCCGGCAATATCAGCCAACGGCTTGTTGGGCAGGCGCGTCGATTTCAGGCGGGCGGGAATGATGGCAACGAAACTCATCGGCGGCGCTCTCTCTGGCTAGTTGCTTCGTTTTTATACTTCTTCGTCAGCAGCAAGCTGGCGCGCTTCGGATTCCAGCATCACCGGAATGCCATCCTTGATGCCAAACGCCAGACGGTCGGCTTTGCAGATCAATTCCTGCGCAGCTTTATTGAACACCAAGGGGCCTTTGCACACCGGGCAGACTAAAATCTCGAGCAATTTGGCGTCCATGATTTACCTTTTTTATTTTAAATAATGATCGATTCGTTGCGCCAAATCGGGCGAAAGCACCGCTTTGATCGGCAAAACCCAGATTCTATCACTAGCCGCGCCCAGATTGAGCGCAGCGAGCTTCACCGCGTCTTTTTCGGTCACGATGATCTCACCCAGCGGCGGCAAATCAGCCAGCTCAAATGCATGATGATCGGGAAACACATGTTCGCTAAAACAAAAACCCAGCCCGGACAGCGTATTAAAAAACCGTCGCGGATTCCCAATCCCGACCACCGCGTGCAGCGGCTCGGTAAAATCGGCTGCGCTGCGCGTCTGGCCTGGGTCATTTAGCCGATAACAATGCTCCGCCTGCAAAGTCATCTGATAACTAGACCCATACCCGTCAATGTATTGCCCTATAGATGAAGCCAGCTCTGTTCTTTCAGGCAATACACCATTGATCACAACGGCGTTTACCGATTTCAGCCGTCTGATGCTTTCACGCAAAGGCCCAGCGGGCAGACGCAAACCATTACCCAGACCGCGTGCACCATCGATCACGCAAACTTCAAAATCACGTTGCAGCGCGTAATGCTGCAAACCATCGTCGCACAGAAAAATATCCACAGCCGGATACGCCGCCAGCAATGCCCTGCCCGCCTCGGCACGTCGCCGCGCGACAAATACCGGCACATCCGTCAGCGAGCGGCGCATCAACAATGGCTCGTCGCCGACCTCTGCAGGCAGACTATCGAGCTGCACTTCCAAAGCCTGCTCGCCATCATCGCTGCGCCCGTAACCGCGCGAAATAATCCCGACGCGCCAGCCCAGCGCACTCAAGCTGCGCGAGAGCGCAATCGTCAACGGCGTCTTTCCTGTACCACCCGCAGTGATATTGCCAACAACAACGACCGGCACCGGCAAACGTATCGATGGCTTGATTTTCAACTTGAACAACAAGAGATTCACGCTCGCCAAGAGCGAAAAAACCAAGGACAGCGGCCACAGCAAAACCGCGTAGGCCGAAACGCGGGGGCGATACCAGATGCGGTGGATGAGGGATTCGAGGTTCATAATTAAAACTAAGGGGATATACCACTACGGCTCAAAAAAATGAGTCATGTGATAAATCCTAACAATCGCACCTACACATATAAAAAAACGACTTTATTGACTTAGATCAAACAAATAATCTGTCCACACAACAAAAAAACATCTAGCTTTCAATAGCTTAACTAACTTTCATGAAAGTCAGCCGAGGATTATCGACAACTGCACTCGCAAAAAAGTTACCAAGCACTTTTCTTCAATCGTCAAAGAGAGAACAGCCATGGTCAATAAATTTCCAAAACTTGCATTACTGCTGATTGCTGCAGGACTGGTGATGCCTGCATTTGCAACGAATGACAACAGCGAAGCCATGAAAGCTTCAAAAGAAAAGCAAAACGCGTATATTGCCTCTCAAGCATCCAAACCTGCCAAATCAAGTAAATCTAAAAAAGCCAAACAGCCCGTTCAGGTAAATCCTGAAGATGCGGCCAAAAAAGCTGACCCCACCAAGTAATCGGCCCAGCTCAATACAGCTGATCTTGAGTTAAAAAAGCCAGGTCAATAACCTGGCTTTTTTATTGCATCCCTAATTTGTAGTGAGCCTGTTGCTACATCACAGGATCTTCAGGCTCAACTCAATCACTTCCCTGCCGTCTGCGTCGCAAAAGTCAATTTGCCATAACCCGCCGTTCTGGCCGCTTCCATCACATTAACCACCGCCTGATGGCTGGCTTGTGCGTCAGCGTTGATGACGATCATCGGCTCGGGGTCACCCGCTGCGGCACGGCGCAGCAGCACGGCGAATTCATCGGGGCTGCCAAAGACCGCGGTTTCGCTATTGATCGCGTATTGACCATTGGCCGAAACAGCAATCTGGATGGTTTTGGTCTGCTCGACCTGTTTTTCGGCCTCAGCCGTCGGCAGATTGATTTTCAGCTCGGCAAATTTGGAATACGTCGTCGTCGCCATCAGAAAAATCAGAATCACCAGCAAGACGTCGATCAGCGGGATAAAGTTGATTTCCGGTTCGACGCGTCCGCGTCCTTTACGAAATTTCATTGTTATTACCTTAAAACCTGAAAAAATCTCACGCAGAGGCGCAAATCCGTTGCAAGAAAACGCTGCGCCTCTGTGTCTCTGCGTTGGGTTTTAATGATGGCGATCGCCGTGAACCACTTCGACGAGTTTGATCGCCTGCTGCTCCATTTCAACGACAAAATCATCGACCTTGCTGGCAAAGTGGCGGTAGAACATCAGCGCAGGCACTGCGACAATAATGCCAAATGCAGTGTTATAGAGCGCAATTGAAATACCGTGCGCCAAGGCGGCCGGATTACCTCCGCCGGTGGGAGATTGCGAACCAAAAATTTCGATCATACCGATCACCGTACCAAACAAACCCAGCAGCGGTGTCACCGCAGCCAGCGTTCCGAGGGTTGACAGATAACGATTCAGATCGTGCGCGACTGCGCTGCCGGTTTCTTCAATCGACTCTTTCATGATTTCGCGCGAGCTTTTGACATTTTTCAGTCCGGCAGCAAAAACACGCCCCAGCGGGCTTGATGCAGCGAGTTTATTCAGATTTTCAGCACTCACGCCATGTGCGCGATAATCCTGCACCACTTTTGCCAGCAAGCCGTACGGCAGAACCTGTGATTTACGCAAGGTAAGCATGCGCTCGATAATAATGGTTACAACAGAAACTGAAGCGGCGATAATCAGCCAAATCGGCCAACCGGCAGCCTGAATGATGGCGAGCATAGAGTCTAAACCTTGTTCAATGTGAGTCTGGAAATGCTTGGAAAGCCGCGTAACTTTAGCCGCTATTTGATTGCGGGGGAAGAGGCGTTACATGCACAAGCTCTGCTAAGCAACAGATCTGATTGGGAAAATTTAATTTACCCCCATTTTCTGTGGATAACTTTGTGAGCAACTAGCAGAAAACCCGGTTAAAGCGGCATAAACACTGGATATAATCAGTTTGACCCCGCTTATAGTAAAAATATATTTATCATTAAATTCAATAACTTAAATAACATTCATTAACTACAACATTCAAATCACCCGCAACAGGGCTTTATCACTGGATTTTGTGGATTAATCAAGGCGTTTTTGGCGTGAATATCAATTTGTCAAGCCCTGCAAAAGCTGTAGTATCTGTCACACAACTGAATCGGGACGTGCGAATCCTGCTGGAAACCGGCTTTCCCAGCCTGTGGGTCGCTGGCGAGATTTCCAATTTCAAGCGTTATGATTCGGGTCATTGCTATTTCAGCCTGAAAGACGCCAATGCACAGGTTCGTTGCGTGATGTTTCGTGGCCGCGCCGCGTTGCTCGATTTTCAGCCGCGCGAAGGACTACAGGTTGAAGTGCGCGCGGTGGTTTCGCTGTACGAAGCACGCGGCGACTTCCAGCTCACCGTCGAAGCAATGCGCCCGGCCGGGCAAGGCGCTTTATTCGAGCGCTTTGAAGCCTTGAAAAAGCAGCTGTCTGAGGAAGGGCTGTTTGCCGCCGAGCGCAAACGCGCCCTGCCACATTTTCCACGCCGGATCGGCATTGTCACCTCCCCCGCCGCAGCCGCTTTGCGCGATGTATTGACGACGCTCTCGCGCCGCATGCCCAGTATTGAGATCGTTCTCTACCCCACAGCAGTGCAAGGCGCAGATGCGCCAGCACAAATTGTTCGCGCGATTGGGCAAGCCAGCGCTCGCCGCGAGATCGATACGCTGATCATCTGCCGTGGCGGCGGTAGCCTGGAAGATTTATGGTCGTTTAACGAAGAAATGGTCGCCCGCGCGATCGCCGCCTGCCCGATTCCGACCGTCAGCGGCGTCGGGCATGAAACTGATTTCACCATTGCCGATTTTGTCGCCGATGTTCGTGCGCCAACGCCGACCGCGGCGGCCGAACTGGTGAGCCCGAATCGCGCCGAACTCCGCGCGCGATTGACGCAATTGCAGCAACGCCAATATCGAATCATGCAGCACCAGCTGCAGCAGCAAATGCTCAGGCTTGATCAGCTCGGTCGCAGACTAATTCATCCGGGGCAAAAACTGGCGCAGCAACGGCAGGCATTGCAGCAAAAAAGCCGGCAATTACAGCAATTGCTCGGCTTTGGCTTGCAACAGCGTGAACAATGGTTAGCACGACTGGTATTGCGATTGAACCACCTTAAACCCCAGCCAGCACAAGCAGCGCTGGATTTGCAGCAACGCCAGATCCGCCTGCAGCGCGCAATCAGCCGAATCATCGAACAGCAACAACAGCAGCTGCATCGCGCGCAATTGCGACTAATGCCGTGGGATCCACAGCAGGTATTAGCGCGTGGTTATGCTCTGGTCAGCCGCCCCGACGGCGAACTGGTGCGCTTTGCCCATCAGCTTCGTGCGGGCGAAACTTTGAATATCCGTTTTGCCGACGAGCAAGTCAGCGTTGAGGTCAAACAGGGGCTGACCCGGCAACATGAGCTCGGTCTGTAAGTAGCAAAACCCGCACGGACTGATATTAAGCACGTTCTAGGTTTATCTTGCTCCCGCCTGTTGAGGCGCAAAGTGGGCTGCCCACTCCGGCGAGAATTCAAAACTTCTCTGGATCGAATCTATCGAGGTATACCGCTCAAGAGTTTGCTAAAAAATGAACAGGGCGATATACCTGCAACGGTATATCGCCCTGTTTAATCAAGAAAAGACTTAATTGATTGAATCGGTACTGCTTGCTTGATAGCGCTCAGTCGGATTGCTCGAAAAATGAAACACCACGGCATTGGCAAACATCGGGTCAAAGCCTTTGTCGATCATGACCTCGACAATCGACTGCGCCAGACAACCGCGCTGCAGATTATCAATAATCCAGTCCTGCCATTCAGGGGTAATTTGCGTAAAACCGCTCATTGGAAATGGTTCTCCTCCATCCATTATTTATGCAGATCACCGCCCCGCTTGTTTGAATTTGTAGAATGCAGAACGGTCTCGCCAGAAGCCTGATTCGCAAAAAGCGAACGCACGCTTGCAGGCGGGCACATTATTCATCTTAACCATGACCTTGTCATTATTTCTTACACGTAGCTAGGCGCAATCGTCATGAAGATCACATCTATCGTGCGCCGCAGCACAGATAGACTGGCGGGCATCCATTGATCGTGTTAGCGGGCGCGAGCTGCTGCTGGCTGTGTTAGAATCGCGCCTTTGATTGATTGAGACCTACGGACGGGTTGGCATTATGGAACTTTCAGCACTGACCGCGCTTTCGCCGCTAGACGGCCGCTACGAAAAACAACTGGCCGATTTGCGCGCCCATTTCAGTGAATACGCGCTGATTAAAAATCGCGTCACCGTCGAAGTGGCCTGGCTCAAAGCGCTGGCCAGCGAAGCTGCTCTAACTGAAATCAAGCCGTTCTCGGCAGCCACGATTGCCGAGCTGGACGCCGTCGTCGCGCAATTCAGTACCGAACACGCGCTGGAAGTCAAAACCATCGAGCGCACGACCAACCACGATGTAAAAGCCGTTGAATACTGGCTCAAAGAGCGCCTGTCAGGCAATGCCGAAGTCTCTGCCGCCAGCGAATTTATTCACTTCGCCTGCACGTCTGAAGACATCAACAATCTGTCGCATGCCTTGATGCTCAAAGGTGCGCGTGAAGGCGTGATGCTGCCAAAACTGGCTGAAATCATCACCAAACTGAAAGAACTCGCGCACGAATTGGCCGACGCACCGATGATGAGCCGCACGCACGGCCAGCCAGCCACACCGACGACGATGGGCAAGGAAATGGCCAACGTCGCTTTCCGTCTGGAACGTCAACTGAGCCGCATCGCCAATGTTGAATTGCTCGGCAAAATCAACGGCGCGGTCGGTAACTACAACGCGCATTTGTCAGCGTATCCGGAATTGGATTGGGAAGGCTTCTGCCGCCGCTTTGTAGAAAGCCTCGGCATTACCTTTAACCCATACACGATCCAGATCGAGCCGCACGATTACATGAGCGAGCTGTACGACGATTTCGCGCGCGCCAATACGATTTTGATCGACATGAACCGCGACATCTGGGGCTATATCTCTCTGGGCTTCTTCAAGCAGAAAGTGAACAAAAACGAAGTCGGCTCTTCAACGATGCCGCACAAAGTGAACCCGATCGACTTCGAAAACTCCGAAGGCAATCTGGGCATCGCCAACGCCGTGCTGTTCCACCTCTCGCAGAAACTGCCTGTTTCACGCTGGCAGCGTGACCTGACCGACTCGACCGTCTTGCGCAATATGGGTGTCGGTCTGGGTTATTCATTGCTCGGCTTTGTTGCGGCATTGAAAGGTCTGAACAAACTGATGGCCAATCGCGACGCGATGATGTTCGACCTGAACAATAACTGGGAAGTCCTCGCCGAGCCGATCCAGACCGTAATGCGTCGTTACGGCGTGCCAAACCCGTACGAGCAATTGAAAGAACTGACTCGCGGCAAGACCGGCATCAGCAAGGAAGCGCTGGCGGTGTTCATCGACGGTTTGGCAATTCCTCAGGATGCCAAAGATCGCCTGAAAGCACTGACGCCAAGTACTTATTTGGGTACTGCCGAAGAGCTGGCCCGCCGTATTTAATAGCAGGCTTGGCTTGCAGAGCCTAAGTCAATAAAAACAGGCGCTTTGGGCGCCTGTTTTGACATCCATCGGATATAATCAGCCGCATGAATTCAATGAAGGTTCTGACAATGAATCGCAAAGTTATCGCCGCCAGCGCAGCAGGCCTTGTTCTGCTGGGTGCTGCTTATCTGGGTGGCAGCCAGTATGCTGGGCAAGCCGTTGAAAAAACCATGCTCAAACAGCACGAATGGATCAGCAAACTGCCCTATTTCATTGTCAAATCACACAGCTATCAGCGTGGCTGGCTCAGCTCGACTGAAGTGACGACGCTGCAAGTCAACCCCGAGCTATACCGTTTTCTGATTGAAAAAGAAGGCGAAACGCTGCCGACTTTTGAAGTCACTTACACTAATCACATCCAGCACGGCCCCTTGCCACTGCTCACCCGGCTGAATCCCATTCCGTACAAAGCCGTGGTGACGACCGAATTCAAATACTCGGCAGAAACAGAAAAATTTCTGGCCAAATTTTTCGGCGAACAAAAACCGATCAGCATCGAAAACCGCATTTCGTTTAACGATGATGGCGTAATGAAAATCAGCGTCCCGAGTTTTGATTACGAAGAAGCACTGTCGGGCGTCAAAGCCAAATGGCAGGGACTGGACGCTACATTGTCTTACGGTGGTGATTTCAACCGCATGCAGTTTAACGCCGACGTGCCCGGCCTTTCTGGCGAGGCTAAGGAAAAAGGCTCGTTTGCGCTGCAAGGGCTGAGCATCCGGCTGAACCAGAGCAAAGGCATCAACGGCATCATGATCGGCAGCAACACGGCGAAAATCGCGCAGTTTGCTTTCGATATGCGCGAAGGTAATCCGCTCAAACTCAAGCTGGAAAACCTCGTTTATCAAGGTAAAGTTGACGAGCAAGGCGACTTCATCAACGGCAGCGCACAAATCGATCTGACCAAACTCATCCTGAACGACAAACCTTACGGCCCGGCCGTGATGATTGCGCAAGCCAACCATTTGCACGGCAAAACGCTGGCCAAAATCAGCGACGAAGTCACGCTGCTGCAAAAACAGAAACTGAGCCGCGAACAACTGACCGAAGCGCTGGGCAAACTGGCCAAAGAGCAAGGTCTGCCGCTGCTGCAAAACGACCCAGAATTTGCAATCAAGAAACTCGAAGTCAAACTGCCTGACGGCAAAATCCATTTCTCCGGCTCGGTCGGTCTGAAAGGCTTTGTCGAAGCCGACCTCGAAAAACCCGTTGATCTGGTCAACAAACTCGACGCGCAAGCCGATTTTGCCGTACCACGCAAAGTCGTCGAAACGCTGGTGATGTGGCAGGCGCGCAATATGTTCAGCGGAATCGGTAGCAGCGAAGGAGGCCAAGTCAATCACGACGACATTGACTTTCTCGCCAGCCAGTTTGTCGAAGGCCAGATCAACAAGCTCGCCGACCAGAACCTGATCCGCGTCAACGGCGATCTGCTGTCGGCCAAAGCCTCATTGAAAGGCGGCAAGTTCATCCTGAACGACATTGCCGTACCGCTGCCGTGGGATCAGCCTGCGGCTGAGTAAATAATTTATGTTTGAAAAAATAAAACCCGCTGATGGCGGGTTTTATTTTGGCGGATCTCGACCCAAAGCGGCCCAGGATTGCACCGAAAAAACTCAACGAGTTTCTCTCTGGACAATGCCGAGAACGCGTTCGATTTCAGCAAGCGTGGTCACAAACCATTCAGTGCCCGGCGCCTCAGACTTCCATTGCCCAGATAGCTTAAGTAGATTCTGTATAGTGCGCTCCGTTAGCGATACTTTTTGCACTTGCCAAGACTTAAGAATTTTTGGCGGACTAAAAATGGCTGAACCTTTGCATTGGTCGGCGACACGCTCCTCAACATCACGGATGGTCATGCCAATCTTGATCGGAAATGGTTCGTTCTTGATTAGCTCAGGGAAAGTGAAGGCATAAATCCAACCATCTGTTGCTGGTCCGGTTTCTTCCGCAATTTCCTCGTCAATTCCATCTTCATTTCCTAGTCCCGTTGGCTCACCGCTTGGCATGCGATACCAACCACGCTCAACAAACTCGATAACATTGTTCTCCCTGCCAACGAACCGAACGTACCAGCGTATGGAGTCAAAAACAGATTCTGGGTTTCCGTTCGGCCTTAAATACGTTGCCTGTTGTTCGTCTTGCGTCAAATATTCATTTGTTATTGCCTGAATCATTGGGGACAACTGAAACGGCTGGCCGCTCTTGAACTCATCGCTTTCCGTAATACGTGGAAGCACCAAATACCGTGAGAATCGGTAGCTAAATCGACTTGATACCGTGTAATCCAACGGTCCAGTCGTTGTCTCAATCGGTTGAAGTGGCATTTGGAACTACTCCTTCACTGTATGGGGCGAAATGCCAATTATGCTTACGTCCACGGAAAAATTGCATCAACCATGTGGAGTCTCTACTTCTGGCCGGCAACTGCCAGTGACTTATTTTCAATGATTTTGTGTGCCGGCGGCACGATATTTTCAATGCGTGTTCCGCCACGCAGACAGCATGGCGGTATTGCGACCTTCAAGCCCCGGGGTGAGGTCGGCGCTAGCACCCCAACCCCAGACCAATAACCTATGGGTATGTCGCCACGGAACAATACTCTAGCTGGCTGCATTAAAATACCACGGCAGGTATGCACTAAGTAGCTGGCAATTACTTAGTCGCTTCGTCGATTTGTTTTTGCTGATCTGCCGCCTGCTGCTGCACTTCACTGCCCACCTCTTTGGCTTTGTCGAGCGCGGCGCGGGCGGGTTCGGCTATTTTTGGTCCGGTGTACGGCTCGTCTTTCTGTCCGCAAGCGGCCAGACCGAGGCTTAAAATGGCGATGGCGACGCAAGTTTTGTTCACTGGAAAGTCCTCATCGAAACAGTTTATTTTCATCTTCAAAATGCAGGGTATAACCACCAAAACCGGGCTATTCAATAGCCACAAAGCAATACCCTACTGAATAATTCCACCACCCAGGCAAACTTCGTCTTTGTACAAGACCATCGATTGCCCCGGCGTCACCGCCCACTGCGGCTCGTCGAACACCAGTTGCACGCCGCCTTCAATGTGAGTCAACGTGCATGCGCTGTCTTGCTGGCGGTAGCGGGTTTTGGCGGTGTAGCGACCTTCCGCTGGCGTTTCGCCCAGGATCCACGAGCAGTCTTTGGCGATGAGCAGCGGATTGAGCAGCAAGGGATGATCGTGCCCTTGCACGACGATCAGCTCGTTCTTTTCCATGTCCTTGCCTGCAACAAACCACGGCTCGACGCTGCCTTTGGTGCCGCCGATGCCCAGCCCCTGACGCTGGCCTAGCGTGTAATACATCAAGCCCTGATGCTCGCCCATGACTTTACCTTCGGGCGTGACCATCGCGCCCGGTTTTTTCGGCAGGTAGCGATTCAAAAACTCGCGGAATGGGCGCTCGCCGATAAAGCAGATACCGGTTGAATCTTTTTTCTTCGCATTCGGTAAATCAATCTTTTCGGCAATCACGCGCACTTCGGATTTGAGCAAATCACCGAGCGGGAAAACCGCGTGCGAGATTTGTTCCTGGCTTAAGCGATACAGGAAATAAGTCTGATCTTTGCTTTGATCCGCTGCACGCAGCATTTCGGTACGGCCATCTTCCCGCAAACGTGTTTTAGCGTAATGCCCGGTGGCGAGTTTGACGCCGCCGAGTTTGATTGCGTATTCAAGGAAAGACTTAAACTTGATTTCGCTATTGCACAGAATATCGGGATTCGGCGTGCGGCCGGCCGAGTATTCGGTCAGAAAATGGCTGAAAACGCGGTCTTTATACTCAGTGGCAAAATTGACCAGCTCAATATCGATGCCGAGCAAATCCGCAACGGCAATCGCGTCCATCGAGTCTTCTTTGATCGAGCAATACTCGTCGTTATTGTCGTCTTCCCAGTTCTGCATGAAAACGCCGTGCACTTCATAGCCCTGCTCTTTGAGCAAATGTGCGGTAACGGATGAATCAACGCCGCCGGAGAGGCCAACTACAATTTTGCTACTCATGAAGCTTTCCATTCAAATCAGTGTTCCCATCAAAATCGCGGATGATGTCGAGCGGGTAACGTCGCCCCGCCAGATAATCATCAATACAAGCCAAGAGCAGCGGACTGCGGTGCTGCTCGCTTCGCGCCACCAGCTCGTCACGCGTCAGCCACACCGCCGCTTCAATGCCTTCGTCGGCCAGCCCCAATTGGCGCTCGGCATCATGCTCGCCTAGCTCACCACAAAAGGCATAGCGCAGATAGGTCAGATCCGTGCCCGGCACGGTCCACTGATAAATGCCGACCAAGGCGCTTGGCTCAAAATGGTAGGCGGTTTCTTCCAGCGTTTCGCGCCGGCAGGCGGCGATGATAGCTTCGTTGGCATCGACATGACCGGCGGGCTGATTGAGTTTGAGCTGACCTTGAATGCGCTCTTCAACAATCAAAAAGCGTCCGTCACGCTCGATCACGGCGGCAACGGTGGTATTGGGTTTCCACATAATGACTTCCAGATTAATCGGATAATTTTACCTGATCGCGCCCCAAAAAACCCGTTCACACTGGTGATTGGACTGACGCTTATCGGTTCAGCAAGGCTTACGAACGATATCCATTGCTTATTTTTTCAGCACAGTGCTAAAGTGAATCCGTTGCCCCGACATGGGGTCGGGGCGACACGTACGGTTGTGCAAACAGGCTGGCACCGATGTGTCGGCGAGGCAGGAGACGACACTCCTGCAACGAGCTGCCCGAAAGGGGCAGCACCTGTCAGCAAAATCAGCGACGTAGATAGTGAAACCTTCAAGGAGTTCGCCATGCGATTCAACTTCATGGAAGGCTTAGCGAGTACGGTCAACGATGCGTTGATGAACTTGTTCCGGGCCTTTAAAAACCCTCTCAAACTGGATCACGAAGACGCGAGAAATCTCGCACTCGAGAACGCAGAACCATTTCGGTAGCTGGGACAAAAAGGCTGAATGATAGATAAAAGCACGGGGCGCAAGCCCCGTTTTTTATGCCCGCTGCGAGCCGTCCAAATTGCCCAACTCGGCCAGATATTGCTGGAGCGTACTCTCGCAGAGTTTCTGGCGTAACTGCTCGGACTCGCGCAAGGCCTTGAGCTCCAGCGCAGAATCTTTCACTTGCTCGGCCCATTTTGCCTGCTTGATCAGTAAACGCAATTGAATATGGCGCGATCCCGACCCGGCGGCAAAATCAATCGCCGCTTGCAGCTCTTTGAGCGCGCGGGCCAATTGTTGTCTGGCGGCATAAACATCGGCGCGGATACCGTAAATATTGGCCAAGGTCCAGGTATGGCAAGACTGCAGCGCATACGTCTTTGCTTCGTCCAGATGCACCAGGCACTCGTCCTGCTTGCCCTGCAGCAACAGCAATTCGGCAATGCGAAACAGGATTTCAGCGATATCGCTTTGGTGCTCCAGCTCTCGCGCCACCAGCAATGCCTCCTGATACGCCTGCATCGCCTCGTCATAACGTTCGATCCGGAACAGATTAACGCCCAGATTCATCAGGATATGAAACAAACAATGCCCGCGAGACAGACTGCGCACACGAGGCTCTGCTTTTTGCAGCAAGGCGGTCGCGGTCAGGCTATCGCCGAGCGCGTCATAAATTTGCGCAATGCCCAACTGAGCCCAGACCCACAATTCGATCTCGCCAAGCTGGTCGGCCAACTCAAGGCAATCGATCCAAGCCTGCATCGCGCGTCGGTATTCGGCGCGGGTATACACCGCACGACCGATCATATTGAGCAGTTGCGCCTGCTCCAAAAGCGCCTGATAACTGGACGCCAGTTGCGCTGCCTCAGCCAAGCGCTGGATGCTCGCTTCGGGATAACCATGCTGATCAATCACCTGACCATACTGCAGTGCAACCACAACAAAGGCCGCATCATCGTGTGCGGCGCGCGCCATCGCCAGTGCTGCTTCGCAGAAATTGAATGCCTCGTAACGATCAATCTGAACCAGTTGAAACATGCGTTCCACGGTTTCCTGTTGCTGAGGCAAAATGGCAGGCAGAGTCATTGCGGCTCGGGTCAAATCAGTGAGATGCGTCACTATATGCCCAGCCTTGTAAGAATCCAATAGCTGTCAGCAAAAACCTTACAAGCGGTCACGCCGGCGCGATTTGGCCGGATTTCAAAGCTGACTGAGGCCGCAATGAATCCGCCCTGCAAATAACCACATACCCAGCAGGGTATTAATCTGCAAGTACCGCTTACAAACAAAAAGGGCGATATACCCATTAAGGTAGATCGCCCCACATTGCTTGTATCAATCAAACATTCTCATCAGCTGCGGTATTCGGCATTGATCTTGACGTAGTCGTAAGAAAAATCGCAACTCCATACTGTGGCCTTTTGACTACCCCGATTGAGATTGATATTAATCGCGATCTCGGCCTTGTTCATCACCGCCTGCCCCATTTCTTCGCGATATTCAGGATTACGCCCGCCGTTGATCGCCACCAGCACATCATCCAGACGCACTTCGATGTTATCGACGTCCAGATCGTTAATGCCGGCATAACCAATCGCCGCCAGAATCCGGCCCAGATTCGGGTCAGACGCGAAGAACGCCGTTTTCACCAGCGGCGAGCGGCCGATTGCGTAGCCAACGGCCTTGCATTCGTCATAGCTTGCGCCGCCTTCGACGTTGATCGTGATGAACTTGGTCGCACCTTCGCCGTCACGCACAATCGCCTGCGCCAAGAACTGCGACACTTGCAACACCGCTGCGTACAGCGCGGCGTAGTCGGCACTGTTCGCGTCAACGATTTCAGCGTTGCCCGCTTGCCCCGTCGCAATCAGAATAAAGCTGTCGTTGGTGCTGGTATCGCCGTCAACGGTGATGCTGTTAAACGAATAATCAGCGGCGTTTTTCAACATGCTTTGCAGCAAATCCTGACTGATCGCCGCGTCGGTCGCGACGTAGCCGAGCATCGTCGCCATATTCGGGTGAATCATCCCCGAGCCTTTGGCGATGCCGGTCACCGTTACCGTTTTGCCGCCGATTTGAACTTGAACGCTAGACGCTTTCGGCACGATGTCGGTCGTCATGATGCTGCTCGCGGCTTGCGCCCAATTACTCGCCGAAAAATCGGCTTTGGCTTCTGGTAGCGCGGCGATGATTTTGTCAGATGGCAACGGCTCCAGAATCACGCCGGTTGAAAACGGCAAGACCTGATTGGTTTCAACGCCAAGTTCAGCCGCCGTTGCGGCGCAAATTGCTTGTGCGCGCTGCAGACCATCGACGCCTGTACCCGCATTGGCATTACCGGTATTGATCACCAGAGCACGGATTGATTGACCTGTAGACAGATACTGCAGGAGGTATTGCTGGCAGAGCCGCACCGGCGCCGCGCAAAAGCGGTTCAGTGTAAACACACCAGCGACTTTTGAACCCGGCGCAATGCGGAACAGCGTCACGTCTTTGCGCCCGACTTTTTTAATCCCGGCCGAAGCGATACCGATTTCAACACCGGCAACAGGATGCAGGGCGGCGGGGTCAAGCGGGGCGATATTGACGGGCATAATGGCTCCAGAAGCAGAATAGAGAAACGCTAAATCAGCGGACAAGCGCAATTGTATCGCAAGCACTGTGACGAATTAAGGCTTACCAAGATAAACAGTGCGTTTGCTACGAGAAACAATCGCCCAGCATCGCGTTAAGAGCGTGCTTTAAAAGTAGCGAGCGCCCGTCACACCGCTTCGGGTGCAGACGGAACGGCGAGGCCGGAGCGCAGCAAGCGGAATGTACGTTTTGTACATGAGGCTTCGTAACTGTTGGAGCACCACCCGAGCCGTTATCACGGGATGCGCACCCCAAGGGTACTTCCTGCGGGGCGCAGCACTTTTAAAACACGCTCGTGGGCAATTGTTTGCTATATCAATTCCCCACACTTTGGCACAATGCCGCTGTGAATACAGAAAACTATACTTTGCAGCCACTCGGCCATATTGCCACGCCGTTTGCCGATAAATTCGGCATTCCGCGTCAGCCTCGGCTCGCGCCGCACGCGATTGGTACGCTCAAACTATTACCGCCTTATAACCGCATCGAAAGCGTGCGCGGGCTGAGTGAATTTTCACACGTCTGGCTTAGTTTCATTTTTCACGAAGTCGCAGGACAATGGTCGCCGACTGTTCGCCCGCCGCGTCTGGGGGGCAATGCCAAGGTCGGCGTTTTTGCCAGCCGCAGCCCATTCCGCCCCAATTCGCTCGGACTGTCGCTGGTTGAGCTGCTCGACGTGGATACCCGCGATGGCGTGACGCTGCGTTTTGCCGGCGTCGATCTCGTTGACGGTACACCGATTGTCGACATCAAACCGTATATTCCCTTCGTAGAAAGTCTGCCCGGCGCGCACGGCGGTTTTGTTTCCGGTGCGCCAGAACAACTGACGGTGGTGTTTTCCGAGCCGGCCGAACAGCAAATCAGCACTGCTCCCGAAGCTCATTTACGCGAGCTCATTACCGAGGTATTGGCTCAGGACCCAAGGCCTGCTTATGCTAGCGACGTATACCGTATCTATGGTATGCGACTGTATCGCTATGACGTGAAATGGCGCTGCGACGGGCAAACCGCTTTTGTTGAATCACTCGACCTCATTGAACGGGTAGCATCAGAATGACCATGAACTATTTTCGCCATGCGGCGCTACTGATCAGCGCCATCACCCTCGCCGCCTGCAGCACCAGCCCGACGGCCTCGACAACGCCAGTCGCACCGGTCAAAACCCCACCGCCAGCGCGGATTGGCCTGGCGCTCGGCGGCGGCGCAGCCAAGGGTTTTGCGCATATCGGCGTCATCAAGATGCTCGAAGCCAACGGCATCAAGGTCGATGTCGTCGCCGGCACCAGCGCGGGCAGCGTCGTCGGCAGCCTGTACGCCAGCGGCATGGACGCGTTTGCGCTGCAGGAAAAAGCCTTCGCACTCGACGAGAGCCAGATTCGCGATCTGAATCTGCTCGGCGGCGGTCTGGTCAAAGGGCAAAAACTGCAGGATTACGTCAATCAGCTCGTCGGCAACCGTCCGTTTGAAAAACTCGCCAAACCGTTTGCCGCAGTCGCGACCGACCTCGACAACGGTGATCGCGTCGTTTTTCGTCGCGGCAACGTCGGTCAGGCGGTGCGTGCGTCGAGCAGCATTCCGGGGATTTTTATGCCGACTGTGATTGCCAATCGCAAATACGTCGACGGCGGCGTTGTCAGCCCGGTGCCGGTCGATGCGGCGCGCGAGCTCGGCGCCAATTTCGTCATCGCCGTCGATATTTCGGCCAAAGCAAGCGGCAAATCATCAACCAGCACACTGGGCATGATGAATCAGGCCATCGTCATCATGGGGCAGAAACTGGGAGCACAAGAACTCGCCCGCGCCGATGTCGTGATTACCCCCAAAGTCGGCAAAATCGGCGCCGCCGATTTCGACCAGAAAAACGTCGCAATTCTCGAAGGCGAAAAAGCCGCGCTGGCCGCATTGCCGATGATTCGCAAGAAACTGGCAGAAAGGAAATAAGGGTATATGACGCTAGAACAATCAAAATCTAACTCAGAGAGCGATACCCGCCTCCCCCATATCTGGGTCGACGCCGATGCCTGTCCGGTCGTGATCAAGGAAATTCTGTTTCGCGCTGCCGAGCGATTGCAACTGCCTACGGTGCTGGTCGCCAATCAGTTACTGCGCGTTCCGCCGTCCAAAGTCATCCGCGCCGTGCAGGTATCGCATGGTTTTGACGAGGCCGATCACTGGATCGTCGAGCAGGCTCAGCCGGGCGATCTGGTCATCACCGCCGACATTCCGCTGGCGGCGCGTACCGTAGAAAAAGGCGTCGCCGCACTCAATCCGCGCGGTGAGTTTTACAGCCTCGAAAATATCCGCGAACGCCTGAATATGCGCGACTTTATGGAAGAGCTGCGCAGCAGCGGCCAAGTATCGGGCGGGCCTGCGCCGTTCAACCAATCCGACCGTCAGGCATTCGGCAAATCGCTCGACCGATTTTTAGCCAAAATCAAACGCTAACCTGATTAGGTAGCTATCTCAGCTTCAACCGTAGGGTCGACTTTAGTCGACGAATTTGCTTGGCTAGTCGACTAAAGTCGACCCTACAACAAGCTGTTTAAGTCGCAAGCTGAGTTGAGTACCTAATCAGGAACGCTAAAGACGGCAAAAGTCTTTCACCACAGAGACACAGAGGCACGGAGAAAACCGAAGCCTCCTTGCTTTATGTGTCTCTGTGCCTCTGTGGTTCAAACAGGTTTTGTGACCGGCTCATTGCCTCGCCCGCCATTTGCCGCTACAGTGCCAAACATTACAGAACGATTGTTCCACAGCACGAAAATGGACTTCGCCAAACTCCCCGCGCCGCTACAGCAACGCCTCGCCAAAATCGGCATTTCGCGACCACTGGATCTGGTCTTGCACCTGCCTATGCGTTACGAAGACGAAACGCATTTGTACGCGATCGCCGATGCGCCGTTGGGTTCTGGCGTGCTGATTGAAGGCGAAGTTTTATCGTGCGAAGTGAACTACAAGCCGCGCAAACAGCTGGTCGCGCGCGTCAAGGACGCCAGCGGCTCGGTGATGGTGCGGCTGCTTAATTTCTATCCGAGTCAGGCGCAGCAATTGGCCGTCGGCAAACGCGTTCGGCTGTACGGCGAAATCCGCCGTGGCTATTTCGGCCCGGAAATGGTGCACCCGAAAATCCGCGTCGGCGGTGAAGTCAGCCTGCAAGAAGCACTGAGCCCGGTTTATCCGACCACAGCCGGGTTGTCGCAAGGTCAGCTCGCAACCTTGATTGCCAAGGCACTCAAAGCCGAGCCGCAGCCCGACACGCTGCCAGCGTCTTTGCTTGATGAAATCAATCTTCCCGACTTTGCGAACAGCGTAAAACTGCTGCACAACCCGACTCCCGAAATTCCGCAGATTTTGCTGACTGCCCGAACTCACCCGGCTTGGCAGCGTTTGAAGTTTGACGAACTACTCGCGCAGCAATTGTCACTACGCCTCGCACGCGCGGTGCGGCGCGAACGCACTGCGCCAAAAATTGCACCGGAAGGCCGATTGGCCGCGCAACTCGTTGGCGGCCTGCCTTTTGGCCTGACTGGCGCGCAAAAGCGGGTCTTGCTCGAAATTACCCACGATCTGAAGCAAAAACACCCGATGCAGCGCTTGCTGCAAGGCGACGTTGGCGCAGGTAAAACCATCGTTGCGGCGGTGGCCGCCTGCCACGCGATTGAAGCTGGTTTTCAGGTCGCGATGCTCGCACCGACCGAGATTCTGGCCGAGCAGCATTATCAGAAACTCACTCAATGGCTGACGCCGCTGGGCATCAAGGTCATCTGGCTGGCGGGCAGCTTAAAGAGCAAAGAAAAACGCGAAGCGCTCGCCGCAGCAGCCGACGGCAGCGCACAGCTATTGGTCGGCACGCACGCGATTTTTCAGGCCAGCGTTGAGCTCAAAAATCTGGGGCTGGCGATTGTCGATGAACAGCATCGCTTTGGTGTTGCGCAACGGCTGGCCCTGCGCGAAAAAGGCGGCAGCCCGCATCAGTTGATGATGTCGGCGACGCCGATTCCGCGCACGCTGGCGATGAGTTTTTACGCCGATCTGGACGTCAGCGTGATCGACGAATTGCCGCCGGGCCGCACGCCGATTGTCACCAAACTGATTTCGGACGCGCGGCGCGACGAAATTATCGAGCGCATCGCAGCCAAGGTGCAGGAAGGTCGGCAGGTATATTGGGTGTGCCCGCTGATCGAGGAGTCGGAAACGCTGCAATTGCAAACCGCGGTCGATACACATGCGCAACTATCGGAAGAACTGGAAGGAATCAGCGTTGGACTCTTGCATGGCCGAATGAAAGCCGATGAAAAAGCCGCGACAATGGCGGCGTTTTCACGCAACGAAATTCAGGTCTTGGTCGCAACAACGGTAATCGAAGTCGGTGTCGATGTGCCGAACGCCAGCCTGATGGTGATCGAGCACGCCGAGCGCATGGGCTTGTCGCAATTACACCAGTTGCGCGGCCGCGTGGGGCGTGGCGCGCATGCGAGCTTGTGCATTTTGCTCTACACCGGCCCGCTCGGCGACACCGCCAAAGCGCGGCTCAAGGTCATTTACGAGCACACCGATGGCTTTGAAATTGCGCGGCAAGATTTGCAGATTCGCGGCCCCGGCGAGCTGGCGGGCGTCAAGCAATCGGGCGTGCCGATGCTGCGCTTTGCCGATCTGGAAGCCGACGCCGACTTGCTCGAAATCGCGCGCGAAACCGCGGAGCAAATTCTGGCGCACAATCCGCAACTGGCGCTGCCGCACCTGGATCGCTGGCTACCGGGGCGCGAAGCCCTTCTAAAGGTTTGATTACAATCCATTTTAACCTACAGTAACAGCTCCAACTCCATGGAGATGCGCGGTGAAAATAGGGCGCTTTGCACTGGGTCTTTTATGCTGGGCACACATGGCGCACAGCAATGAGCCGGTTTTGCGGGTCGGGCTCGATGCCAGCTGGGTCGCCCCCCATGTCATTTATCAGGGCGAACAGCCCGTTGCTGGCGTGGTTTACGACGCCATTGAGCAGATTGCCAAAAATGTCCAGCTAAAAGTCAAATGGCAGGTGTTGCCGCGCAAGCGTCTGATGCAAATGCTCGACCAGCATCAGACCGATATGGTTTGCCATCTCCACCCCAAATGGCTCAGCCGCGAATATCCGCCGGAACGCTGGAGCGGTCTGTTCATGCGGCAAGAAAGTGTTTTCATCCAGCCCCCCAACCGTCCGGTCAAGCCACTGGTATTGGCTGAGGTCGACCACCTCGTTTTAGGGACGATTTTCGGTTATCAATACCCAGCGCTGGATGACTATTTCAAACACGGCAATATACAACGGCTAGACTCGCCCAGACTGGACGTGCTGTTAAAGCAAACAAGAAATGGCAAGCTACCGCTGAGCGTCGCCAATCGTCTCTCAGTCGAAGCATTTAATCGCACCTTGCCTGTCAATCAAAGGCTGACGATTACCCAAACACTGGATACGCAGGAAACCTTGTGTCTGCTCGCCGACAAGCCCGGTTTACCCGTAGCGCAAATCAAACAGGCCATAGAGCAACTGCATAGCAGCAAGCAACTTGAGGCCATCATCGATCAATACACTCGTTAATGATGCCGGCAATTTTGCCGCGCCAGCAGTCACGCTTCACACTGCTCGTTGGCCTTCACTGCCAGCCTGATGCATAGTGAGCTGAAGAGCTTTCGCAACCCATCGACTTGCCAAACAAGCACGAAACAGGCCTTCAACATGAAACTCTGCGCTTCTTCGCGATTACACCTGCTGCCCGCGCTACTGGCCGGTCTCGTCGCATCGTCCAGCGTTGCGACTGATTTAACGCTAATGGTGGGCGACAACCCGCCTTTTAATAGTTTTATCGAAGAGCAACCCACGGGGCTGGCGGTCGATATCGTCAATGAAATGCTCAAACGCAGCGCGATTAGCGCCAACCAGTACAACTTTCCCTGGGCACGCGCACTGCAAACTGCAGCTTCTAGCCCGAATCATTGCGTCTACACACTGGGACGCATTGCCGAGCGGGAAGCGCGTTATGTCTGGGTCGGTCCGATTGCCAGCATTCAGGGCGTATTTTTCGGGCTGCGCGGACGCAACTTGCAAGTCAAAACGCTCGATGATGCGCGCAAGCTGCGCGTCGGTGATTTACGTCAGGGTGCGAATGCGATTCTGCTTGAGCAGCAGGGTTTCAAAATTGATTACGCCAATAGCGAAGAGCAAAACGTCAAAAAGCTGCTCGCAGGGCGGATTGACCTGTATCCGGCCAGTGTTTTTGCCGCTAGGCAAATTGCTAGAAGAATGAAAATCGATCCGCATCTCTTGCAGCCTTTGCTGGCGTTTAATCAAGTCGATCTATATCTCGGCTGCAGCCCAGCGACCGAACCGCGCTTGATCAAACAGCTCAGTAGCACACTCAATCAAATGCGTTCCGACAATACCCTCAGGCAGCTTGAGGCACGCTATAGCAATCAGCTCGCCTTGCCAGACAAATAGCCGCACAAATACTCCCCACCTGTATTCCATTGCAAGCAATGCCCAAATTGCCACAAAAAGACATACCCATAAGAGTCAACACTGTATAGATAGAACGCATTGGGCAAGCCCAGCAGACCCTAAGCTTTTTTCGCTTCAGCCTGGGCTGCCGCCTCGCGCAGCTTGTCTTTTTTGCTTTTACGTTTGCCCTTGATTCCGCCATTCGTCTCGGAGACCTGAGCAACGGGTTTAACCGAAAAATCATCTTTGGGTTCAAAACCTGCGATCCGTTCGCGCTCCAGTTTGAGACCAAGCTGTTTTTCAATCACTTTGAAATGCGCGGCAAAATCGGCACTGACAAAACTCACCGCTTCGCCCCGCTCTCCTGCCCGACCGGTACGGCCAATGCGGTGCGTGTAATCGGTGCTAGAACGCGGCAAATCGTAATTCACCACGGCGGGCAACTGGGCAATATCAATGCCGCGCGCAGCCAGATCGGTCGCCACGACGACCTGGATTCGCGACGCCTTGATGTCGCTGATCACCTGGCTGCGCTTGCCCTGCTCGAAGCTGCCGTGAAAAGCTTCTGCCTTGACCCCAGCGCGTTTGAGTTTTTTGGCCACATGCTCGGCGGCGTATTGTGTCGCGACAAACACCAGCACGCGCTGCCAGCCGCGCTCTTTCAATAAATGCCGCAGCAACATCGTCCGCGCGGCTTCATCGACTTCAATCGCGCGCTGCCAGATGTCGGGTACAGCGACGGGCGTGGCTTCGATTTCAATTCGTGTCGGGTCGCGCAATAATTTTTCGGCCAGCTCTTGCACCGCTGGTGCAAACGTCGCCGAGAAAAACAGGTTTTGCCGCTCCAGCGGCAGCAAAGCCAGAATCCGATTTAGCTCGTCGCTAAAGCCCAGATCAAACAGCCGGTCGGCTTCGTCGAGCACCAGCTGCTGAACCGCGTTGATTTTCAACGCATTTTGCGCGAGCAAATCAAGCAAGCGCCCCGGCGTCGCCACGACGATATCGGCGCCGCCGCGTAAAACCATCATTTGCGGGTTAATCGATACACCGCCGTAAACACAGGCGAGTTTGGGTTTGTCGGGCAGGCGTTTGCTCAGGTCACGAATCGTCTCGGCCACCTGCACGGCCAGCTCGCGCGTCGGCACCAGAATCAGCGTTTGTACGTGTTTGTGTTTGGGACGTAAATCGGAGTCAAGCGTATTAAGGTGCGCACGATATTGCTGATATTTCTGCAGCAGCGGCAGCACAAACGCTGCCGTTTTACCCGAGCCGGTTTGCGCGCAAGCGAGCACATCACTACCTGCAACAATTGCCGGTATCGCGGCTTGCTGGATAGTCGTTGGCGTTGAAAACCCGTGTTCAAGTGTGGCTCGAACGAGTTGATCGGATAAACCCAGAGCGGCAAATGACATATACAAAACCAGTAAACATGAGCGGGCAGTTTACTGCATTGCAGCCCCAAGCCGGGTAACGATCTGCGAGACGGCCTACAATAAAATAACCTCAACACCCCGCTAACGCCATGAGTATTCGCCACCGCATTGCAAATCAATGCTTCCAGGTTCTGGAAGAACTGGAAAATGCTCGCCAGCGATTTCTGGCGGGCAATGATGAAGAGGCATTGCACGACATTCGCGTACATTTGCGCATCTTGCGCACCATTTTACCGCTGGTGTTTTCCCGCCGCGCCAAGCTCGAGCAAACGGTCTTGCGAGCATTCAAATCACTGGCACAAAGCAGTAATCCGGCGCGGGATCTGGAAGTATTGCTTGCAACACTGGGTGAGCATCCCGCCACTGAGGCGCTCCGGCAAGAATTGATCAACCATTACGCCATTTTGCACCAGCGATTTGCCAGCGGCGATTTCGAGGTGCTGACCACTACGGCGGCTTATCTGGTGAAACAGCGCCTGCAACACGCTGGCAAAAATGGCGTCACACCGTGGCGGCAGATATTGAAGCTGCAGAAGCGGCTCGATCTGGCCTTGCAACATCAGGATTTCAAGGCCTCAGCACCGACTGACAAGGCGCTGCTAGCCTGGCATCAGCTACGCATTTGCATAAAACGATTGCGCTATCTGCACGAATTTGCGCTCGCAGCACCTGATCGCGCGATACTCAAGCGACTCAAAGCTGCGCAGCAGGTGCTGGGCGAGTTGCACGATGCGCAAAACCTGAGTCGCTACCAGCACATCGATTTTGCACCGTTGCTGGCGCAAGCCGAAGCCCAGCGGCACTTACTGTGCCGACTCAGTTAGCTGCATACCACTCAGGGTGACAGCGGTAAATAGTACGAACCTTCCGAGTTGCTCAATGAGGCATAAAGTCGTGGCGCAGCCAGCGACAGTGACAATGGTGGCGTCAATTTGCGTTGATACATCCGGGAATGGCGCAGCAGGGTCAGATGCAGGCAAAAAGGCCGTGGATCTGGCGTAAAACCGGCTGATCGCAATGTGCCACGGCACTCTGCAACCCACTCGTCAAGCCGCGTTGAAATCAAGCTGCTGCCCAGCCAGACGATGCCGTGCGGCGCACGACCGAAACTGCCGATCCGATCCAGCAACATCTCCTGCTCGATCCATGCCTGCCTTTGCAGCAAGGCCAGCAACCGGGGAATGTGCGTCACTGGCGTCATGCCAAGAAAGGCCAGCGTGAGGTGAAAATTGGCAGCAGGGATCGCTCGTCCACCCAGCGTGTGCTGCAGCTCATCACGCAGCGGAATGATGAGCTGTCGTTGCGTATCACTGAGCGGAACGGCAATGAATAAGCGCTCTTCAGTCGGCATCATTGCGCAACACAGTATCAGCCTCCGAACGGGATCCAAGCAAAACACAGTCTAGCGTACTTTATTCGGTCCGCGTCGGCCACGCTGTTTCGGCCGGGTCGCTTTTTCAACGTCGTGGCGCGGCGCACCGGGCGCGGCGACATTGAGCAATTTATACTTCCCCAAAGCGATACCATCCAGGGTATAGCCACCTATAGCATAGCGAATAAGGCGTAGAGTCGGATACCCAACCTTGGCCGTCATTCGTCGCACCTGCCGGTTTTTGCCCTCGGAAATGGTAATTTCCAGCCACGTCGTCGGAATATTGGCGCGCTCGCGTATCGGCGGCACACGCGGCCAGACGATGGCTGGCTGCTCGATAATTCGTGCGCCCGCAGGCTGGGTTTTAAAATCGCCCAGATCCAGCCCGCCTGCACGTAAAGCCTGCAGGGCTGCTTCGTCGGGAATGCCTTCGACCTGCACCCAGTAGATTTTGGGCAACTTGTGTTTCGGATCGGTAATCCGGTGAATCAGCGCGCCATTGCCAGTGAGCAATAACAGCCCTTCCGAATCGGTATCGAGCCTCCCGGCGGCGTACACATCTTTAATTGATACGTAATCGGCCAGACATTGGTGCGGCAGGCTGGGCGTGAATTGGCAAATTACACCGTAGGGTTTATTCAACAGGATAAGCTGTGGCATGGCGAACGGACTTGGCAGAGATGCGTCAAACCTGTGATAATAGTGCGTTTTTTCTGCTTGGCTTGAAAAAATCAAATATAAAGTCGGGCAGAACATTATCAATGAAGTAATTCACAGGAAATAGCACGATGAGTCTGATCAAAGTACCTCAGGGCGGCACGAAAATCGTTCCTAACCTCGCGACGCCAGATAATCCGATTATCCCGTTTATCGAAGGTGATGGCATTGGTGTAGATATCACACCAGTAATGATCGACGTCGTCGATGCGGCTGTGAAAAAATGTTACGGCGACGCACGTAAAATCCACTGGATGGAAATCTACTGCGGCGAGAAAGCGTCTAAATTGTACCCGGACGGTTCTTACCTGCCACAAGAAACCCTCGATGCATTGAAAGAATACGTTGTATCGATCAAAGGCCCATTAGCGACGCCAGTTGGCGGCGGTATCCGTTCATTGAACGTAGCGCTGCGTCAAAACCTGGACCTGTACGTTTGTCTGCGTCCAGTGCGTTATTTCCAAGGCGTTCCTTCACCAGTAAAACACCCAGAACGCGTTGACATGACGATCTTCCGTGAAAACACTGAAGACATCTACGCCGGTATCGAGTGGGATGCCAATTCTGAAGGCGCGAAAAAAGTTATCGAATTCCTGCAAAAAGAAATGGGCGTGAACAAGATTCGCTTCCCTGAGTCTTCTTCTATCGGTATCAAGCCAGTATCTAAAGAAGGTACTGAGCGTCTGGTTCGCAAAGCAATTCAATATGCGATCGACAACAACCGTAAGAGCGTTACCTTGGTTCACAAAGGTAACATCATGAAGTTCACCGAAGGTATGTTCCGCACTTGGGGCTACGAGCTGGCGAAAAACGAATTCGGCGGCGTTGAGATCGACGGCGGCCCATGGTTGCAATTGCCTAACGGCATCGTGATCAAAGACGTGATTGCTGACGCGTTCCTGCAACAGATCCTGTTGCGTCCAGCTGACTACGATGTAATCGCAACACTGAACCTGAACGGCGACTACATTTCTGACGCTTTGGCAGCTGAAGTAGGCGGTATCGGTATCGCTCCTGGCGCGAACTTGTCTGACAACGTAGCGTGCTTTGAAGCAACGCACGGTACTGCGCCGAAATACGCGGGCCAAGACAAAGTGAACCCGGGCTCTATCATTCTGTCGGCTGAAATGATGTTGCGTCACATGGGCTGGACTGAAGCCGCTGACAAGATCATCGAAGCTATGGGCAAAGCAATTCAGGACAAGATCGTGACTTACGACTTCGCCCGCCTGATGGACGACGCACAAGAAGTTTCTTGCTCGGCCTTCGGCAAAGCCATGATCGAGCGCATGTAATCGAACATCCGCTGATCAATAAAAAACCCCGCCTGGCGGGGTTTTTTTATTTCTTACAAATTGCACCGATATACTCAAGTAACAGGCAATAAAAAACCCGCAGCTTCAGCAGCGGGTCTGGGAACGCTTAAAAATCAAGCAGTCTGGATATTACCAGCTTGCATCCCTTTCTGACCTTGGGTCAACTCGAACGATACGCGCTGACCTTCTTTCAAAGTTTTGAAACCTGGCATATTGATCGCAGAAAAGTGCGCGAACAAATCATCACCACCTTCGTCTGGAGTGATAAAGCCAAAACCCTTAGAATCGTTGAACCACTTAACTGTACCTAATGCCATGTCGAAATAATCCTGCAAACTAAATTAAATATTCATGAAATTCTGGCCAACAATTCAATGCTGAAACCAAGACTTAGTTAGACAGAAATCTTCCATCAAACTTGCATTACTTTTTACGCCAGAACAACCTAGACGGTCAAGTGGAACAATCTTTAACAATTCACAGTGTGTCATCTCAATCACGCTTGAAAAAACATGACTTAGAGCCAAAATAGAAGAGACACAGCAGGTCAAAACATAATGGCATTAACGCACCAATTTGATACCGAATTAAAACAAGCAGACGTTCGTACCGCCCCTCCGCCCATGTGGCAGGTTGTATTACTTAATGATGATTTCACCCCAATGGACTTCGTCATCGACGTGTTGCAGCAATTTTTCGGACTAGCAACAGAGCAGGCAACACAAATCATGCTGAAGGTGCACCACGAAGGTCGCGGCATCTGCGGGAGCTACCCCAAGGATATTGCGGCCACCAAGGTCGCCGAGGTTACTCAGCACGCGCGGGCGCATCAGCACCCGCTCCAATGCATCATGGAGGTGAAATAAAATGATCGCCCAAGAACTCGAAGTCAGCCTGCATATGGCGTTCATGGACGCACGACAAAAGCGTCATGAATACATCACGGTCGAGCACCTCTTACTCGCCCTGCTTGATAACCCTTCGGCCATCGAAGTCATGAAAGCCTGCGGCGCCAATATGGACGAACTACGCCGCCAGCTCGGTGATTTTGTCACCGAACACACTCCGGTTGTATCCGGTACCAGTGAAGTGGAAACCCAGCCGACGATTGGATTTCAGCGCGTGATTCAACGCGCCATTCTGCACGTGCAATCATCCGGCAAAAAAGAAGTCACTGGAGCGAATGTGCTGGTAGCCATTTTTGGCGAGAAAGACAGTCATGCGGTGTATTTCCTGCATCAACAGGGCATTACCCGGCTCGATGTCGTCAATTTCATCGCGCACGGCATCAGTAAAAGTGCCAGTAGTGCGCCACAGTCCGCACCGAAGAACGAACCATCGGACGACAGTGATGGCGAAAGCAGCGCCGGTGGCGCACTGGAAAACTATACCCAGAACATGAACCAGCAGGCGCTAGCCGGAAAAATTGACCCGCTGATTGGCCGTGATCATGAGCTGGAGCGCGTCATCCAAACGCTATGCCGCCGCCGTAAAAACAACCCGCTGCTGGTCGGCGAAGCCGGCGTCGGCAAAACAGCGATTGCGGACGGTTTGGCGCGCAAGATTGTCGAAGGCGACGTACCGGACGTGCTGTCCGACGCAACCGTTTACACACTCGATATGGGCGCACTGCTCGCTGGCACCAAATACCGCGGTGATTTCGAGCAACGCCTCAAAGCCGTGATCAAACAACTGGGCGAAGAGCGCAATGCGATTCTATTCATTGACGAAATTCATACGCTTGTCGGCGCTGGTGCAGCATCAGGCGGCACGCTGGATGCGTCCAACCTGCTCAAACCAGCGCTGTCGAACGGCACGCTCAAATGCATAGGCGCGACCACGTACACCGAATATCGCGGCATTTTCGAAAAAGACAATGCGCTGTCACGGCGCTTCCAGAAAATCGATATTGTTGAGCCGACTATCGAGCAAACTATCGAAATCCTGAAAGGGCTAAAAGACAAATTCGAGGCGCATCACGGCGTAAAATATACGCAATCTGCGCTGGTAACGGCGGTCGAGCTCTCGGCCAAATTTATCAATGATCGCCATCTGCCCGACAAGGCGATTGATGTCATCGACGAAGCCGGTGCGGCACAAAAAATCCTGCCACGCTCGAAACAGAAAAAAACGATTGGTAAAGGCGAGATCGAAGACATCATCGCCAAGATCGCGCGCATCCCACCCAAATCGGTCTCAAGCGACGATAAAAACACGCTCAAAACACTTGAGCGCGATTTGAAAAACGTCGTTTTCGGCCAGGAAAAAGCCATCGAGGTGCTGGCCACTTCAATCAAAATGGCACGCGCCGGTTTGGGCAATCCGCAAAAACCGATTGGCTCCTTCCTGTTTAGCGGCCCGACCGGCGTCGGCAAAACCGAAGTCGCTCGCCAGCTCGCGTACACAATGGGAATCGAGCTGATCCGCTTTGATATGTCCGAGTATATGGAGCGTCATGCGGTCAGCCGCCTGATTGGCGCGCCTCCGGGATACGTCGGTTTCGAGCAAGGCGGTTTACTCACCGAAGCGATCAATAAACATCCATATGCCGTCGTCTTGCTCGATGAAATCGAGAAAGCGCACCCTGATATCTACAACGTACTGTTGCAGGTCATGGATCATGGCACGCTGACCGACAACAATGGCCGCAAAGCCGATTTCCGCAACGTCGTCATCATCATGACGACCAATGCGGGGGCGGAAATGCTGAACAAGTCGGTGATCGGTTTTACCGCCAAGAAAGAAGCTGGCGATGAAATGCAGGAAATCAAACGCCTGTTCACGCCCGAATTCCGTAACCGGATTGATGCGATCATCCCGTTTGCACCGCTCACGCACGAGATTATCCTGCAAGTGGTCGATAAATTCCTGATGCAATTGGAAGCCCAATTGCATGACAAGAAAGTTGAAGCCCACTTTACCGACGCGCTGAAAGATTATCTGGCCAAACATGGTTTTGACCCACAAATGGGAGCACGGCCGATGGCACGGTTGATTCAGGATACGATACGCAAGGCACTTGCAGATGAATTGCTGTTCGGTCGTCTAGTCAGCGGCGGCGAGGTGGTCATCGACATTGATGATGCAGGCAAGGTATTGCTTGAAATACCAGAGAAAGAAACAATCCCTGCCTGATACCCCTCCACAGTATAAAACCCGCTACGGCGGGTTTTATTTTTATGCACCAATGATTTTCATGTACTAGCCGCGGGGATGATGTCCCGAGTGCAGCGCTTTTAAGCGCTCAGTGGCAACCTGGGTATAAATCTGCGTCGTCGTAATATCAGCGTGGCCGAGCAAACTTTGTACGACCCGCAAATCAGCGCCATGATTCAGCAGATGCGTCGCAAAAGCGTGACGCAAGACGTGCGGGCTGAGCAATTCGGCATCGATTCCAGCCAAGGTTGCATATTGCTTGATAATGAACCAGCAACCCTGCCTGGTCATGGCTTCGCCGCGCTGATTCACAAACAGGCATGATTCCGCTGGATTTTTGAGCAAGACGCAACGCGCCTCCTGAATATAACGGGCAATCCATTCAGCAGCGACATCGCCCATTGGCACCAACCTTTGCTTGCCACCTTTGCCTTGCGTGACATGCAAATAGCGTTCTTTCAGATAAACCTGGGCCAGCGGCAAAGTCACCAGCTCGGTCACACGCAAACCGCTGGCATACATCAGCTCCAGCATCGCCCGGTCACGCAATCCTGCAGGGCTTGCGGTATCTGGCGCATTCAGCAAGGCCTCTACCGTAATTTCGGGCAAGGATTTTGGCAAAGGGCGAACACGTTTGGGGGACACTAGCTCGGCACAAGGATCAGACTGAAGCTGTTCTTGCAAAATCCAGTAGCGGTAAAACTTGCGCAAACTGGCCATTCGACGCGCCAGACTGGCGGACTTCAAGTCACGCGCCTGCCGTGCCAGAAAAGCTTGTACAGCGTCACGATCCGCTTGCCAGAGCGTGGTTTTCCGCTCCTGTTGCAACCACAAAGCCCAAATCAGCAGGTCATTCCGGTAACTATCGAGCGTATTTTTTGCCAGCCCATCACCGAGCCAGATGCCATCCAGAAAACGTTCAATCAGCGCCAGCTCATCAGCCGCCAGCTGCGAATCCATCAATAAACTCATGCGGCTTGGCGGGGAATCACGCCCTCGTGGGCCAACAACCAGCGCTTGAACGGCATCCAGTCCAAGCCATTCCGATTGGCATTAAACCCACCCAGACCATTGGCCGCCAGCACCCGATGGCAGGGAATAAAAATCGGCAAGGGATTACGCCCGCAAGCGCCGCCGACCGCGCGCGGACTCGAGCCGATTTGCTCTGCAATATCGCGATAACGCAGTGTTTTTCCCGCATCAATTGCTGCAATGTGCTGCCAGACTTTAAGCTGGTGCGGCGTACCCTCCAGATGCATGGGCAAATCAAACTGGAAGTGCGGCTCACGTGCATAGGCCAGCAGTTGTTGCTCGGCCTCGTCGAGCACGCGATTGCGCGGCAAAATCGGGGAGCAAGGCTCGGCAAGGAAATCGAGCCGTAACAACTCAGTATCAGAAGCAAAAACCTGTACCGCACCGAACGGCAGTGTCACGCACACCGAAGCTATCGATTCAGCCATAAATACCCCCTTAATGTACCAATCAAAAAGCCAATACACACCTAGGCTTTATCAATATACCCATAGATAGAATCATAAAGTGCATCAAGCAGTTGCATTTCGTGATCTTCGCTCAACTCCCAGAACATCACACCGGCCAAGCCTTGCTTGACGGCATAGCGCCCTTTTTCAGCGATCGATTCGCAGTCTTCATAACTGATAAATTCATCACCATCGAACAACCATGGCACGCAGGCCGCAGCATCCCAATGGCGGGTATAGCGCTTGTTTGGCAGTATTTCAGTGACAATCTTCCAAAAGCCCGGCGCGCCATTCGTTCCGGCTCGGCCTGTTGCTCCCAGTCCTTCGGCTCCAACTCCCTTGAGTGATCGGCCATACAACGGACAACCCAAGACCAGTTTTTCACGCGGAACGCCACCGGCAAGAAACAGGCGAATCGCTTTATCAGCACTATCACCATCCGGATCTGTGAGTGAGTTAAATAAATTGGCATGATGGCCGGCACGAGTCGCCCAGCCATTATAAAAGTCATACGTCATCATATTAATGAAATCGCAGACTTTGGCCACCCGCTCGATTTCCACGCCATCAAGGTAATACTGCCCGGCTCCCGCGGCAATGCTCAACTGATACCGTTGCATACCAAGCCGCCCTTCCCGGTTCGACTGAGCATCCAGTCGTTCACGCAAGGCTTCTAGTAAGAGAGAAAAGTTCTGCTTATCTTCAGGCCTGGCCTTGATGCCGGCCATATCATTGCTTGGGTATTCCCAGTCAACATCAATACCATCGAGTTGATTTTCAAGCATGAAGGTGATCGCCGAATCGGCCAATTCGGCGCGCGAGGCTGCGGTGAGCGCCGCATCCGAAAAACCATCCGCGCTCCAGCCGCCCAATGAAATCAGCAGTTTCAAATCCGGGTTGCGCAGCTTTAATCGATGTAGCTCAGCAAAAATGGTTTTAGACCGAGAAGCCGCCTGCAGATCAGCTTCCAAGGTACCGCTTTGGCATATTTCTATGCGGTTATTGACCACTTGTGCAAAGGCATAGCAAAGATGCGTTAATTTTTCCGCCGGGATTTGGGCTATATCATAAGCTTGCCAAGTAGCAAGATAGGCTAGAAAAATTCGCGGCATAGGTACTCTCGACTAAGTTAGGCGGGGTATAGCGCTATAAAGCAGCAATAACGGTCATTTCAACCAGATACCTTGGGTCTGCCAATTTTGCCTGTACCGTAGCGCGTGCTGGCGTATGTCCCTGTGGCACCCAAGCTGACCAAGCCTGATTCATCGCATCGTAATCGGACATATCACTCAGAAAAATCGTCACCTGCAAGATTTTACTTTTCTCCGACCCCACTTCAGCCAGCAGTCGGTCAATACAGGCCAGCACTTCTTCAGTTTGCCCTAGCGCATTTTTTGCCAGATCCTCGGCAATTTGCCCTGCCAGATAAACCGTATTGTTATGGACTACGGTCTCACACAGGCGCGGACCGACATGATAGCGTTGAATGGATGACATTATTCTTCCTATAAATCTCGACGTAAAAGCAAGGCCGGTTTTCTAAACCGGAATTTAAGCAACTGCACGTAAACGCAATGAGAAATCAGCCAAGGCCTGAATGCCACTGGCTTCAGCACGTTGGCACCAGTCTTGTAACTGCTGCACGAGTTCGTCACCAGTTAGCGTTGAGCGCTCCCAGATCCGGCTCAATTCCTGCCGCATCTGATACAACTGGGTTAAAACTGCGCTGTGTGCCAGCACTGTCTGCAAGTGGATTTTCTCGGCCAGTGGCACGTCTTTTTCATCTTGCTTGAGCCAGATTTTCATTTTCTTACGCAGATTGACGTTCAGCGCTGGCGCGCTGGTCGATGCTTTCAGTCGCTCAAGTTCGCTATACACCGTCGCTTTCACCATTCGCGCATAACTTGCTGCAATCGCGTACCGATTGGCAATCACTGCCTGCAAAGCCATTTCATCGAGTACAGGTCGGGTTTCGGCGAGTTTGATTTTGGGTGCAACTTTGCGCACTTTTGCCAAACCCAGCCGAGCTAGTATCCGGATATATAGCCAGCCGATATCAAACTCGAACCATTTGTATGACAGCTTGGCAGAAGTACCAAAGGTGTGATGATTATTATGCAATTCTTCCCCACCGATCAGGATGCCCCAGGGCACGATATTGGTCGAAGCGTCTTCACATTCAAAATTGCGGTATCCCCAAAAATGCCCGATGCCGTTGATCACCCCCGCGGCGGTTACCGGAATCCACAGCATTTGTATGGCCCAGATCCAGATCCCGTTGACACCAAACAGCAGCAGGTCGATGACCGCCATCAGCGTGGGTCCCCAAGCCGAATGCTTGCTGTAGAGCTTGCGTTCTAACCAGTCATCCGGTGTGCCATGACCATATTTTCGGATGGTTTCCATATTGGCCGCTTCAGCGCGATACAACTCCCAGCCTTCAAAGAACACTTTCTTAATGCCCAATACCTGCGGGCTATGCGGGTCTTCCGTTGTTTCACATTTGGCATGGTGTTTGCGGTGAATTGCAGCCCATTCCTTGGTGATTTGCGCAGTCGTCAGCCAAAGCCAAAAGCGGAAAAAATGGCTGGCGATAGGATGCAAATCCAGAGCTCGGTGAGCCTGGTGCCGATGAAGAAAAATCGTGACTGACGCAATCGTCACGTGGGTTAGCGCCAGGGTCAGTAAAATATATCCCCACCAAGGCAAATCAACTACACCATTCAGCCATTCGATATTCATAACCTTACCTGCGACAAACAATCCCGCGAAATATTAAAGTTTACTCTTAAACTACAGGCAATACTCAATGACCCGTAGACGCTGCGCTCTGTGGCAAAATCGTAATATCGCGGCGCGGATAAGGGATTTCTATTCCATGCGCCTTGAAGGCCTGCCAGATTTTCAAATTCAAATCCGACTTCAGCGTCATCTGGCCATTTTCCGGATCCGCGAGCCAGAAACCCAGCGTCAAATTAATGCCGCTATCGGCAAATGCAGTAACAAAGGCGCCGGGCGCAGGATTAGCCAGAATACGGGTATTACCCTCGGTGACCGAGACGAGGACTTTCATGACTTGCTCAAGGTCAGAATCATAAGCGACCGAAACCGGCAGGCCAATCCAGACCGAGCGATCGTTATACGATTGATTGACCACCGTTTGCGTAATCAGCGTGTCGTTGGGCACCAAAGACTCTGTACCATCGGAAGCTTTAAGTACGATATAGCGTGAAGTCAGTCCGCTAATCACCCCTTGGCGATTGTCTACTGAAATCAGATCGCCCAATTTGATCGAACGATCCAGCAAAATAATGAAGCCTGACACATAGTTCGAAGCAATTTTTTGCAAGCCAAATCCTAAGCCAACCCCCAACGCACCGCCAAACACCGACAAAACGGTCAAATCTATTCCGACCATCGACAACGACAGCAAGACCGCAATGACCACCAAAGCAGAACGAATTACTTTGACCAGTACGACGCGGACGTTCATATCCATCACTTCAGCAACCATCAAGCGCTGTTCCAGTGTGCGCCCAAACCACAGGGCAAGCAGCAAGGTGACGGCGACTGAGAGCAAGCCCTGCAGTACGGTCAAGACCGAAATATGCACTTTTCCTGCATCAAAGCTGATGCTATCCAAGGTCTCAAGTACTTCGGGCAAGATGCCAATGACGTGAAGAACATAGACACACCAGATCACGGCGGCAATATATCGCTCCCCCCGATGAACCCAGCTGGCCTCATTAAACACCCGACGGATCGCGTAAACCAGAATTCGGATATTCACCATTGCCAGCATCAGCACATTGGCAAGACCCAACATCGAATTCATTCGCTGTTTGTCGATCAAGTGCAAAAGCAGATTTGCACCACTCACCAAGAGCAGAGCCAGAGCAGGAAACAATACCCGCCTCAAGCCCTCTTCACCCGTTTTCCAAGGCAAATCTTGCAATTTTCTATGCTTTAATGCGCGCAAAGCCAGCCAGTAAGCAGTCCCCCAACAAAGCACCAGAACAATAGCCTGCAAAATGATTTGCGGATGCAGCACCCCAAGCTGGGTGACATCGGCAACCAGTTGAGCCAGTAAATTATGTCTTTCCTGCGTCATCGCAATCACTCACCCCGGATCAGCTGCACGGTTTTGGTCGTTGAGGTATCAAATAAAAACGGAATTGAGTGCACTTGACCACCTCGAGCAAGCACATTATGACTTCCGACAATATTTTCAGTTTTCCAATCGCCGCCTTTCACCAGCACCTCAGGCTGGATCAGTTGAATCAGACTCAGCGGGGTGTCGTCATCAAACCAGGTGACCAGATCAACTGATTCAAGACTGGCCATCACGGCCAGCCGATTGCTGAGTGAATTAATCGGTCTGTCATCCCCTTTCCCTAAACGGCGCACCGATTCATCTGTATTCAATGCAACAATCATTGCTGCTCCCAAGGCTCTGGCTTGTGCCAGATAAGTCACATGGCCACGATGCAAAATATCAAAACAGCCATTAGTGAACACTAAAGGTCGCGACAGTGTAGTGATTTTGTGTGGCAATTCTTCAGGCGAGCAGATTTTTTGCTCAAACAACGGTGCGGCATACTCGGTCATGTACGGGTCTTTAATCAAGAATGAATCGGATAAAGCAGAGAATAACAAACAATAAGGGCTGGCACAGTAATTATGCGACAAAGGCCATGATCACCCAGGGTATATGGACAAAAGTCTCAGCCCAATTGAATCACAGAGCAATACACCCCTTTCTCGCGCCCAACAAAAAGCCCAGCTCGGTTGAGCTGGGCTTTTCTTTTAGGGAGTCTGGCAATGTCCTACTTTCACACGGGCAATCCGCACTATCATCGGCGCTGAGGCGTTTCACTGTCCTGTTCGGGATGGGAAGGAGTGGGACCACCTCGCTATGGTCACCAGACAAAACTGGGTGAGTTGACTGCTTAGGCTTTTACCTTTGCAACCACTCGAAATCAATAGAAGAAGTAATCTTTCATCAGCTCAGCTTTCGCTTCACCGGTCTCTCTTTATCTTATTCAATTCGCAATCGGGTCAATTGCACCTTCATCGCAACAACGCGTCTCAGGTTATAGGATCAAGCCTCACGGGCTATTAGTATCGGTTAGCTTAACGTATTACTACGCTTCCACACCCGACCTATCAACGTCCTGGTCTCGAACGATCCTTTAGAGGTCTTAAAGACCTAGGGAAGTCTCATCTTGAGGCTAGTTTCGCGCTTAGATGCTTTCAGCGCTTATCTATTCCCGACTTAGCTACCCGGCAATGCCACTGGCGTGACAACCGGTACACCAGAGGTCAGTCCACTCCGGTCCTCTCGTACTAGGAGCAGCCCCCCTCAAACTTCCAACGCCCACTGCAGATAGGGACCAAACTGTCTCACGACGTTTTGAACCCAGCTCACGTACCACTTTAAATGGCGAACAGCCATACCCTTGGGACCGGCTACAGCCCCAGGATGTGATGAGCCGACATCGAGGTGCCAAACTCCGCCGTCGATGTGAACTCTTGGGCGGAATCAGCCTGTTATCCCCGGAGTACCTTTTATCCGTTGAGCGATGGCCCTTCCATTCAGAACCACCGGATCACTATGTCCTGCTTTCGCACCTGCTCGACTTGTCGGTCTCGCAGTTAAGCCGCCTTTTGCCATTACACTATCAGTACGATGTCCGACCGTACCTAGGCGACCTTCGAGCTCCTCCGTTACAATTTGGGAGGAGACCGCCCCAGTCAAACTGCCTACCATGCACGGTCCCCGATCCGGATAACGGACCAAGGTTAGAACCTCAAAGGGGTCAGGGTGGTATTTCAAGGACGGCTCCACTGAAACTAGCGTTCCAGCTTCAAAGCCTCCCACCTATCCTACACAAACCACTTCAAAGTCCAATGCAAAGCTACAGTAAAGGTTCACGGGGTCTTTCCGTCTAGCAGCGGGGAGATTGCATCTTCACAAACACTTCAACTTCGCTGAGTCTCGGGAGGAGACAGTAGGGCCATCGTTACGCCATTCGTGCGGGTCGGAACTTACCCGACAAGGAATTTCGCTACCTTAGGACCGTTATAGTTACGGCCGCCGTTTACTGGGACTTCAATCAAGAGCTTGCACCCCATCATTTAATCTTCCAGCACCGGGCAGGCGTCACACCGTATACATCCACTTTCGTGTTAGCACAGTGCTGTGTTTTTGATAAACAGTCGCAGCCCTCATTTCTCTGCGGCCTCATTGGGCTCCAGTTGTACACCTTCACCTACTAGAGGCACACCTTCTCCCGAAGTTACGGTGTCAATTTGCCGAGTTCCTTCTCCCGAGTTCTCTCAAGCACCTTAGAATACTCTTCCTACCCACCTGTGTCGGTTTGCGGTACGGTTCGATATTAGCTGAAGCTTAGTGGCTTTTCTTGGAAGCAGGGTATCGCTCACTTCGTCGACAAGTCGACTCGTCATCACGCCTCAGCGTTAAAGTAGCCCGGATTTGCCTAAGCTACACGCCTACACGCTTAAACCAACTCTTCCAACCGTTGGCTGAGGTAACCTTCTCCGTCCCCACATCGCACTAATACCAAGTACAGGAATATTAACCTGTTTCCCATCGACTACGCATTTCTGCCTCGCCTTAGGGGCCGACTCACCCTGCGCCGATGAACGTTGCGCAGGAAACCTGGGGTTTTCGGTGAG
This sequence comes from Chitinibacter sp. S2-10, assembly GCF_046530675.1. Classification (GTDB taxonomy): domain Bacteria; phylum Pseudomonadota; class Gammaproteobacteria; order Burkholderiales; family Chitinibacteraceae; genus Chitinibacter. The sequence goes on from NZ_CP172558.1 coordinate 267,682, forward strand.
GGGGCTTTTCACCCCCTTTATCGCTACTCATGTCAGCATTCGCACTTCTGATACCTCCAGCATCCTTCTCAAGACACCTTCACAGGCTTACAGAACGCTCCTCTACCATATGTACATCGTACATATCCGCGTCTTCGGTTATCAATTTGAGCCCCGTTACATCTTCCGCGCAGGACGACTCGACCAGTGAGCTATTACGCTTTCTTTAAATGATGGCTGCTTCTAAGCCAACATCCTGGCTGTCTGTGCCTTCCCACCTCGTTTTCCACTTAATTGATCATTTGGGACCTTAGACGGCGGTCTGGGTTGTTTCCCTCTTGTCCCAGGACGTTAGCACCCCAGGACTGTCTCCCATGCTCGCACTTGACGGTATTCAGAGTTTGCCATGGTTTGGTAAGTCGCGATGACCCCCTAGCCATAACAGTGCTTTACCCCCGTCAGTGATACATGAGGCACTACCTAAATAGTTTTCGAGGAGAACCAGCTATTTCCAAGTTTGTTTAGCCTTTCACCCCTAGCCACAGCTCATCCCCTAACTTTGCAACGTTAGTGGGTTCGGACCTCCAGTGCGTGTTACCGCACCTTCATCCTGGCCATGGCTAGATCACTTGGTTTCGGGTCTACGCCCAGCAACTGTGCGCCCTATTCGGACTCGGTTTCCCTACGCCTCCCCTATTTGGTTAAGCTTGCTACTGAACGTAAGTCGCTGACCCATTATACAAAAGGTACGCAGTCACCCAACTTGTGGGCTCCCACTGTTTGTATGCATCCGGTTTCAGGTTCTATTTCACTCCCCTCCCGGGGTTCTTTTCGCCTTTCCCTCACGGTACTGGTTCACTATCGGTCGATGATGAGTATTTAGCCTTGGAGGATGGTCCCCCCATCTTCAAACAGGATTTCTCGTGTCCCGCCCTACTTCTCGTACGCTTAGTACCACCCAATGCTTTTCATATACGGGGCTATCACCCACTATGGCGGCACTTTCCATTGCCTTCTATTAAGCTTTGAGTTATCACGTACAGGCTCTTCCCATTTCGCTCGCCACTACTTTGGGAATCTCGGTTGATTTCTTTTCCTGCGGTTACTTAGATGTTTCAGTTCACCGCGTTCGCTCTACATCACCTATGTATTCAGTGATGAGTGACCCAAAAGGGCCGGGTTTCCCCATTCGGAAATCGTGGGATCAAAGCGCTTTGCCAGCTCCCCCACGCTTATCGCAGGCTATCACGTCCTTCGTCGCCTATCATCGCCAAGGCATCCACCAGATGCACTTATTCGCTTGATCCTATAACCTCAAACACGTTTTACCGTACTCTTGGTCAGAGTTTCGTATTTACGACTTGTTGTAGGGTTTCTCAGGTCCTACAACGGCTGATCTTTCGATCAGCAGATACAATCAACCCAATTTATTACTGTAAAAACAAGTTACCCTGTTTTCACATTGTTTAATTAGGAGATATTACTTCTTCTATTTTGTTAAAGAACGATACAGTCACACATTCCTGTGTGGGTCTGATTTAAGAAACCAGAACAAAATCACCAGACCGAATCATTATTTCTGATTCGTCTACTGACTGAATTCTGAACTCTTGTTTGCTGCGCCACCGCTTGCACAGTGCTCGCCGCAAGGCGTGGTGGAGGATGACGGGATCGAACCGACGACCCCCTGCTTGCAAAGCAGGTGCTCTCCCAACTGAGCTAATCCCCCAATCTGGCATGACTAAGCTGTTTCCATTGACTCGTCAATGGTGGGTCAGATAGGAATCGAACCTATGACCCCCGCGTTATCAACACGGTGCTCTAACCGACTGAGCTACTGACCCAGCTTCCAACTCAACAACTTCTTTCATTTATGAATGAAGTCGTCTCTGTATCTTCAAATTTACAGCCGATGAGTGTGAGTCCTTGACCCGCAGGTCTTGCTCTTGAAAGGAGGTGATCCAGCCGCAGGTTCCCCTACGGCTACCTTGTTACGACTTCACCCCAGTCATGAATCCCACCGTGGTAAGCGGCCTCCTTGCGGTTAGCCTACCTACTTCTGGTGAAACCCACTCCCATGGTGTGACGGGCGGTGTGTACAAGGCCCGGGAACGTATTCACCGCGACATGCTGATCCGCGATTACTAGCGATTCCGACTTCATGCACTCGAGTTGCAGAGTGCAATCCGGACTACGATCGGTTTTGTGAGATTGGCACCCCCTCGCGGGTTAGCGACCCTCTGTACCGACCATTGTATGACGTGTGAAGCCCTGGTCATAAGGGCCATGAGGACTTGACGTCATCCCCACCTTCCTCCGGTTTGTCACCGGCAGTCCCATTAAAGTGCCCAACTGAATGCTGGCAACTAATGGCAAGGGTTGCGCTCGTTGCGGGACTTAACCCAACATCTCACGACACGAGCTGACGACAGCCATGCAGCACCTGTGTTACGGCTCCCGAAGGCACTCCTCGATCTCTCAAGGATTCCGTACATGTCAAGACCAGGTAAGGTTTTTCGCGTTGCATCGAATTAATCCACATCATCCACCGCTTGTGCGGGCCCCCGTCAATTCCTTTGAGTTTTAGTCTTGCGACCGTACTCCCCAGGCGGTCAACTTCACGCGTTAGCTGCGTTACTAAGCTCCGAAAAGCCCAACAACTAGTTGACATCGTTTAGGGCGTGGACTACCAGGGTATCTAATCCTGTTTGCTCCCCACGCTTTCGTGCATGAGTGTCAGTATCAGCCCAGGGGGTTGCCTTCGCCATCGGTGTTCCTCCACATCTCTACGCATTTCACTGCTACACGTGGAATTCCACCCCCCTCTGCCGTACTCTAGTTAGCCAGTTCGCAATGCAATTCCCAAGTTGAGCTCGGGGATTTCACATCGCGCTTAACAAACCACCTGCGCACGCTTTACGCCCAGTAATTCCGATTAACGCTTGGACCCTACGTATTACCGCGGCTGCTGGCACGTAGTTAGCCGGTCCTTATTCTTCTGGTACTCTCATCCCCGGTGGGTATTAGCCACAAGGATTTGCTCCCAGACAAAAGCGCTTTACAACCCGAAGGCCTTCTTCACGCACGCGGCATTGCTGGATCAGGCTTGCGCCCATTGTCCAAGATTCCCCACTGCTGCCTCCCGTAGGAGTCTGGACCGTGTCTCAGTTCCAGTGTGGCGGATCGTCCTCTAAGACCCGCTACTGATCGTCGCCTTGGTGAGCCTTTACCTCACCAACTAGCTAATCAGCCATCGGCCGCTCCAATAACAAGAGGTCTTGCGATCCCCCTCTTTCCCCCGTAGGGCGTATGCGGTATTAGCTATCCTTTCGGATAGTTATCCCCCATTACTGGGTACGTTCCGATGTATTACTCACCCGTTCGCCACTCGCCACCAGACCGAAGTCCGTGCTGCCGTTCGACTTGCATGTGTAAAGCATGCCGCCAGCGTTCAATCTGAGCCAGGATCAAACTCTTTCGTTTAATCGCTATGCTATTTTTACTACTTGGCTTGTACTTCAATACTCAAAGAAACTGCGAGATAAACTCTAAAGAGTTCGTCTTTCAATTTTCTTTTCAATTGAGTGCAAGCACTTGATTTGACTTACGAATCAAGGGCTCACACTCATCGGCTGTAGATTGTTAAAGATCGGGCTGAACAACCAAGAAACACACTTCGTTTCGTTGCGTCATCAGCAGAGAGGCCGAACTATACCCATCGGACCGGAACCCGTCAACTGCTATCGAGCAAGAAAATGCCACAAAGGCGTTAAGTCATTGATTTTTTATTCAACAATTCCAGCATTCTAGCCGCCATTCCCGAGTGTTCTTTTTTAACTTCAGACGATTGTTCGTATTTTCCCGAGAGTCGTCCGCTGAAATGAACGTCCTGATGCGACATTTCATCGAGAAAACGGCTTGGGCGGGTAATTTGCCATTCGCCTGCACGACGACGCTTACTGCAATAAGTAATCGTCAGGCTACGTTGCGCACGGGTGATGCCCACATACATCAGTCGACGCTCTTCTTCGACCATACCGGTTTCGATCGAGTTTTGGTGCGGCAAAATGTCTTCTTCACAGCCAATTAAAAAGACGTGCGGGTACTCGAGCCCTTTACTGGCGTGCAGCGTTGACAGGCGTACCGCGTCGATTTCTTCTTCGTCGCGCCCTTCGAGCATCGTAATGATCGCAATCGTTTGAACGATCTCGATCAGGTTTTTGCCGTCCTCTTCGCCTTTCTTATTAATCCATCCCGCCAGATCAAGAATGCTTTTCCATTTATTTTCGGCCGGTTTTTGTTCTTCGGTCTCGTACAGCCACGCTTCGTAATCAATCGCGCCCAATAGTTCTTGCAATAATTGCCCTGCCGGTTCGCGTTCGGCACGCGCTTGCAGTTTGCCGATGAAATTGCAGAAGGTATGCAGCATCTCGTTTTGCGCAGCTTGAATCTGGTGAATAAACCCCTCCTCGTATACCGCTGAAAACAAGGATATTTGCCGGCTAGCGGCATATGCCCCCAGTTTTTCCAAAGTCACATTACCAATCCCGCGTTTTGGCGTGGTTACGGCGCGGATAAACGCCGGGTCGTCGTTCTCGTTTGCGATCAGCCGCAGATAGGCCAGAATGTCTTTGATCTCGGCGCGATCAAAAAAGCTCTCGCCCGCCGCCATCACATAGGGAATTTTGTCACTGCGTAGCTGCGCCTCGACAATGCGCGCCTGAAAATTGCCGCGATACAAAATCGCGTAATCTTTATACGAGGTGCGATTGAGTAGCATATGCTGGCGCAAACGGTCAGCAACGCATTTGGCTTCGTCTTCGTCGCCCTTGGTTTCGACGACCTTGATCAGATCGCCCTCGCCCAGATCGGACCAGAGTTTCTTCTCGAATAATTTCGGGTTATTGCCGATCACCGCGTTCGCGCAGCGCAAAATCCGCGCGACCGAGCGATAGTTTTGCTCGAGCTTGATGACTTCGAGTTTAGGAAAATCGGTTTTCAGCAGATTTAAGTTTTCAACGTTCGCGCCGCGCCAGGCGTAAATACTCTGGTCATCGTCACCGACCGCAGTGAAGTAGCCTGTGATGTCGGTCAGCAATTTGATCAACTGATACTGCGTCGTATTGGTGTCCTGATATTCGTCGATCAGCAAATAGCGCAGCTTATTGCGCCATTTTTTTAATACTTCTTCATTGTCTTCAAATAAATCGACCGGCAAACGAATCAGATCGTCAAAATCGACCGCCTGATAGGCATACAGTGTGTCCTGATAGGCACGGTAAATTTTGGCCAGCTGCAATTCACCCTCGGATGTAGCCATGACCATCGCCCGATCCGGCGAAACACGATCATTTTTCAGCATGGAGATATGGCTGGCAGTCTGGCGAATCAGCGCCTTATCGGTCGTTACCAATTGATCGGCAATGATTTTGTTCGCGTCGGCCGAATCCAGAATTGAGAATTTGGGCTTATAACCCAGATGTGGCGCTTCTTCGCGCAGGATTTTCATCCCCAGACTATGAAAAGTCGATACCGTCAGCCCGCGCAGGCGAGCAGCGGGCAACAAAGTCGCCACCCGTTCCGACATTTCACGTGCGGCCTTATTGGTAAACGTAATAGCCGCAATATTGCGCGCATCCATGCCCGCCGTTTCGATCAGATAGGCAATCTTTTGCGTAATCACCCGCGTTTTGCCCGAGCCAGCACCAGCCAGAACAAGGCAAGGACCGGATAAATACTGTACGGCAGCACGTTGCTGGGGGTTGAGTAAATGCAACATTCAGGAACAATTTTGGCGGTCAAGAAGTCTTAAATGGTATCACGCCACCTGGTTGGATGACGCAGGTCGGCCAGGACTAGCGACAATCGGAAATTTACCTTACATATACAAGTGAGGCTTTAAAAACCGGGGATTATCGTGATACTCAGCGCGCTTCAGCCTGTTCCTGCTCAGGATTTAAATATTGGCATTCCGCTGGCTTATCCCATTTATGATGAGCAGACACGATTGTTGCTGCGCGAAGGCCAGATTATTCGCAATGAAAAACACCTGACTCAACTGAGCCAAAACGGTATTTTTCGGAATGTACAACATCAACCTCCCGCCGCACCCACACGCAACAAACCGGTTCTGAGCAATTTGAGTCGCTATTCGACACGGCCACGCACCATCACCAAACCTTCCCGGCACTTGGCACAGGTTCGGCTGCAACCCAATGCGATACTCCACGCACAAAGACTCGACGACGCACAGCGAATTCAGGTTTCACTCAGATTAATCGGCTGGCTGGATAAAGCCGGCGTCTTGATTAGCAACACCAATCCGGATGGTATTGTGCTGCCATTTCAGATCGGCGAGCAGCTCAAGCTAAAAACCATCGTTGGCAAAGAGGTGGTTGCATTTCAAAGCCGCGTTGAACAAATCTGCTCGCACCCTTTTCCCTACCTACATCTGAGCTGGCCGGACCAACTGGAAATCCACCAGTTGCGTAACAGCTTCCGTGTACAAAGCAATTTGATCGTCAGCATTAGCACCAAAGGGCGAGCCAGCCTGCCAGCCAAGATCATCAATTTGTCAGCAACAGGGGCGATGCTGGAAGGAAATACACTTGAGCTTGAAGCAGAGCAACGGATTCAAATCACGATGAGACTGCGCATCGCCGAAGGCGATCACACTCTGCGCATTGCTGCGACCGTGCGTAACTGCCATATCGATCCACCGGCAATTAACACGCAATATGGCATCGAATTTGACCCACTCGCCGTTTCCGAATTGCTGTTTATCGAGCACTATATCTACCACTGCCTGATGAAATGATGACCCATTAACGCCCCGGCGGTGGCGTCATGATTTTGCTGCGGTAGTCGCAAACATCATTGACCACACAGCGCCAGCATTCGGGTTTGCGCGCTTTGCAGATATAACGGCCATGTAAAATCAGCCAGTGATGCGCGTTGAGCAGAAACTCCGGTGGAGTGACTTTCATCAGTTTGTCTTCCACCGCACGAACATCCTTGCCCGGCGCCAGCCCGGTGCGATTACCCAAACGGAAAATATGCGTATCCACCGCAATCGTTGGCACACCAAACGCCGTATTGAGTATCACATTGGCCGTTTTTCGCCCCACGCCGGGCAAGGCCTCCAGGCTCTCGCGATCTCGCGGCACCTCACCGCCGTGCAACTCGATCAGCATGCGACAGGTTTCAAGCAAATGCTTGGCCTTGCTGCGATACAAACCAATGGTATTGATGTAGGACTCAAGCCCAGACTGCCCTAGCGCCAGAATCCCCTGGGGGGTATTAGCCACCGGAAATAAAATTTTCGTCGCCTTATTCACGCCGACATCGGTCGCCTGTGCCGACAGCAACACCGCTGTCAGCAATTCAAATGGCGTTGTGTAGTGCAACTCGGTCGTCGGATTTGGGTCGAGCTCGGCGAGGCGGGCATAAAAAGTGTAACGGGTCTGTTTATTCATGGTTTCAATCGGATTCGATGCAGCGGCGAATATGGCACTAATCCCGCCCTCGGGCAAGCTGGCATAAATAGGCACAATCCGGGCTAAATAACCGTTGGCACGAATAATTCACCTCGGGCATTGACCCTACCCCGCTCTACGGCCAGAATTACAATTCAGTGAATGACAAGTGTTTCAATATGTTGAAGTTTTTACTACCCATTATTTTAAGCGGCGGCTTGCTCGCTCAATATGCGCAAGCCGGTGCGCAGCGCGAAGAGTATCTCTCCGACTCGGTAGCGAGCAGCCTGCGCCGCACCATTGCCGACCGGATCGAGCCCAAGCTGATTTTTAGCAGTCAAGCTGAAGCCAACGCCTGGCTCAACGAGATGTCGGGTCGGCTAGCCGGCCGGATTCCCGATGAATTTGTCCGCCGCAAATTACTCACTGCCATTCACTACGAAGCGACGCGTGCCGGACTCGACCCACAAATGGTACTCGGACTGATTCATGTTGAAAGTCGTTTTAACCGTTACGCCATCAGTCCAGTCGGCGCACGCGGATTAATGCAGGTTATGCCATTCTGGCAACGGGCCATCGGCACGCCAGAACAAAGCCTGTTCGATATGAACACCAATCTGCGCTACGGCTGCTCAATCCTGCGGCATTATCTGAATATCGAAAACGGCGACCTGTTCCGCGCACTCGGCCGCTACAACGGCAGCTTGGGCAAAGCCGAGTACCCGAATCTGGTTTACTCTGCGTGGAAAGGTTATTACGACTGGAATACAAAATTGGCGCAGGGGTATACCCAGTAAAGGCCTGATATAAAACAGCCCCATGGATATACCCATAGATCATGCTTTTTTAAGCTGACGACTATAATACTCCAGCGTCGTTTTGGTTTTGGTCTCCTGACTTTCGCTTACCGCGATCCCGCACTGCAACAGATACGCTTTGAACTCGGCAACCGCCTGAAACGTTTCTGCAGGCAGACATTTGGTCGACACCTCCAGAATTCGAGCGCCATCAGGATAAAGCCACATTTCGACCGTAATTGCGCGCGGAAAATCCTTGGGCTGATGTTTGGCTTTCAGCAGAAAAGTCGGCCCCAACACAACCAGATCGTCAAGCTTGATACCCGCAGGTGCATGCGCTTCAAAAAAAGCCCGCTGCCCTTTGGAAAACAGCGATGACAGCGATGTTTTGCCCTCGGTCGCATCGAGTACGTCGCGCCCGGTACACGCACCTTTGAATGAGCCAGAACAAACAAAACCACCGGGCATCAGGTCGACCTCAACCTTGAAGCTCGCCGAACGGCGCAAATCCTGCTGCAAATCATCCGGATTAATCGGACGCAACTTGATCACCGTGTCGGCTCGCCCACCCTGAATACGCCGGGCACGTACCACCAGACCGGCTTTGAACAGTTTCAGATCGGGCGTATCAAAGAAAAACGCTTGCCGTGGCTGCGCCTCGACCGGATCCAGTTTGAGCCGTTTGACGGTCGCCTGTTGTTCGGCCAAGGGTACCGTCAGCTTTAATTCGATGCTGTCCGAGCTTTTGCTCAACGCCATGATTTTCATCACGGCATCGGGCGACAAGGGTTGGCTCACCGCTGCGGCCTTCGCAGGACGGCTGGTCGTGGCGGTCGGCGTTCTAGCGCTACGCGCTACCGTAGTTTTTTTAGTCGCAGCCGGGCTCGTGACCGGCTTTACCGCTGGTTTTACTGCCGGTTTCGCCGTTGTACTCGCTGGCGCTTTTTTCGTCGTTGTCATGGCTTCCTCACCGTCTTTAAAGTGTGTCGCGACTCAATCAAATCGTTCGGCCAGCACGCCATGGCGCAAACCACGGTCACTGACGGTGAAACGATCCTTGCCCAGTTTTTCCATTATTGTTCGCACAATGCACGCCCCGGCCAGAATGACTTCGGCACGTTTGGGTTGCAGCCCGATGATTTGTCGGCGCTCGTCTGCAGTTCGTGTGCGATAAAGTTCGATCTGACGATTAATTTCGTCCAGCGTCACGATCGCGCCTTGCACCACATTCGCGTCATATTTCGCCAGCTGATGCATAACGGCAGTCATATTGGTTACACCACCGCCCATCGCTACCAAAATATCAGACGATTCACGGCCATCGAGTCGCGACAACTCGGCACCAATCTCGGCAAGAGCCTGATTGAGTACCTCGGTTGAAACCGGACCATCGAGCCCGAATCGCTCGGTAAATTTGACCGCACCAACTTCGACACTGAAACGCTCATCGACCTGCGTATCGTGGCCGAAACTGAATTGCGAGCTGCCACCACCAGTATCAAAAACCACCAGCGAACCACTGATTTTGTCCAGCCCTGATCGGGCTGCGTGATAAGCCAGACGCCCCTCTTCTTCGCCCGAAACGACTTCAATCGCGACACCGGTTTGCGCCAGAATTGCAGCGACCGTTGCCGCGCCATTATCGGCAATGCGCAATCCGGCCGTACCGACTGCGACTAGCGCCTGAACCTTGTGCTGACGAGCCTCGGCGACCATGCCCTTGATCGCAGTGACAGTACGATTCAAGGCAGAATCCAGAATCACCCGTTGCTGGCCAAAGCCTTCCCCCAGCTGGGTGACTTCAGCACGATCAACGAGCGTTCTCCAGCGTCCATCAACACTACGCTCGCCAATATGAAATTTGATCGAATTGGTTCCGGCATCAATCACGCCATAATGCTCTGGTTCGTCATGCAACAAAGCAAGCAAACCTTTTGGATAACTGGTATTGCTATAGCCCCCCAGCCCAATCGACCTGACGGCATCGATGACAGCTTGTGCATCCTCACCTTCGATGGCAATTGTTGCGATCGATTTGCCATTGACGCTGACTTCAGACAGCTCGGAAGTGCAGCCGCCGATCAGATAACGAACGCGGCGCTTGTGGACATTCACAATTTCGATGGCAGCACTGGGAGCAACAAACTGCGCGAGAAACTCATCGAGTGTGTAACTGTCTTGCGTCAACGTTGGCACAGGCAAATGCAGCGATTGCAACACTTTGGCGACCTCGTTGACCGGCAAGGGAAAACCAGCCTTCATCACCGGAGTCCATTGCTCAAGCCTGTCAGCATTGACCTCGCGCAGCACCTTGATGTCCATCAGATCATCGCGAACCTTGACGTTGTCGCCACCTTTGGAAAGCAAATAAAGTTCATCGCTTTCCTGTACGCCGGTCGGGCTCAGTTTGGCAAGATGCGCGTCAACGCCAAAAAAATGCCGTCCGAACGAGCGCCATTCCCAGCGCGGTTTGATATCAGCCATCAGTATCACCTTTTTAATCAATCATTCATCAAGCAAATCTTTTAAAGTCATAGCACATGACTCTGAATTTACCCGGTCTTTGTTGCTCCTTATTGATTTAACTTCGGACTCCAAGCCACAAAAAAAGCCGACCTCCAAGGTCGGCTTTTTTATTCACAACTCATTCAATCATGCAGATCGAAACGATCCAGATTCATCACCTTGTTCCATGCGGCGACAAAATCGTGGACAAATTTGCCTTGCGCATCGCTGGTCGCGTAGACCTCGGCGAGTGCGCGCAGTTGCGAGTTCGAGCCGAAGACCAGATCAACGACGGTGGCGGCGGCTTTTACTGCACCCGTTTTTCGATCACGTCCTTCAAATACACCGGAGGTGGCCGATGGCTGCCATTTCGTTCCCATATCAAGCAGATTAACGAAAAAGTCATTGCTCAACGTTTCAGGCTTTTGCGTGAATACGCCGTGCGAGCCGTTGCTAACATTGAGCGCACGCAGACCGCCGACCAGCACCGTCATTTCTGGCGCGCTGAGCGTTAACAATTGCGCTTTGTCGATCAACAATTCAGCCGCAGCGCCTTCGAGCCCGGCACGAGCGTAGTTGCGGAAACCGTCAGCTGCAGGTTCGAGCACGCCAAAAGAATCCACATCGGTCTGCTCTTGTGACGCATCCATCCGGCCCGGCGTAAACGGCACTTTGACGTCGACACCGGCTTTTTTCGCCGCGGCTTCAACTGCTGCGCCGCCACCGAGCACGATCAAATCGGCCAGCGAGACTTTTTTGCCACCCGTGGCACTGGCGTTAAACTCAGCTTGAAGCGCCTCGAGTTTGGCCAGCACTTTGGCCAATTCGGCAGGCTGATTGGCCGCCCAATCTTTCTGTGGAGCCAAGCGAATCCGTGCGCCGTTCGCACCGCCGCGTTTATCGCTGCCACGGAAAGTCGACGCCGAAGCCCAGGCGGTGCGCACCAATTGTGAAATCGACAAGCCCGACGCGAGCAGCTTGGCTTTGAGTGCAGCGATGTCGTTTTCATCGACGAGCGGGTGATCGACCTTTGGCACCGGGTCTTGCCAGATCAATTCTTCTTTCGGAACGAACTTGCCCAGATAGCGTGCGCGCGGCCCCATATCGCGGTGAGTTAATTTAAACCAGGCGCGCGCGAAAGCGTCGGCGAAGGCTTGTGGATTTTGCAGGAAATGGCGTGAGATTTTTTCATACACCGGATCAAAACGCAGCGACAAATCGGCCGTCGTCATCATTGGCGGATGTTTGATCGAAGGATCATGCGCGTCCGGAATCATATGCTCGGGCTTCACGTTTTTGGCGACCCATTGTTTCGCGCCAGCCGGGCTTTTGGTCAGCTCCCACTCGTAGCCAAACAGCGTTTCGAAATAACCGTGATCCCAGGTTGTCGGGTTCGGTTTCCACGCGCCTTCAATGCCGCTGGTCGTCGTGTGTACGCCTTTACCGCTGCCGAATTGATTAATCCAGCCCAGCCCTTGCTCTTCAATTGGCGTAGCTTCGGGCTCGGGACCGACCAAAGTCGGATCACCCGCGCCATGCGCTTTACCGAATGTGTGGCCGCCAGCAACCAAGGCGACGGTTTCTTCGTCGTTCATCGCCATCCGTGCGAAGGTTTCACGCACGTCGCGACCTGAAGCGACCGGATCAGGGTTGCCGTCCGGCCCTTCAGGATTGACATAAATCAGCCCCATTTGCACCGCGGCGAGCGGGTTTTCCAGCTGGCGATTACCCGAGTAGCGGCTATTGGGCTGATCACTGGTTGCCAGCCAGGCTTTTTCCGACCCCCAGTAAATATCTTCTTCCGGCGCCCAAATATCGGCGCGACCGCCGCCAAAACCAAAGGTTTTAAATCCCATCGATTCGAGCGCGACATTGCCGGCCAGAATAAACAAATCCGCCCACGACAGTTTTTTGCCGTATTTTTGCTTGATCGGCCACAAGAGGCGACGCGCTTTATCGAGATTGCCGTTATCGGGCCAGCTATTGAGCGGTGCAAAACGTTGATTGCCGGTGCCTGCACCGCCACGACCATCGCTCGTGCGGTAGGTTCCGGCCGCGTGCCACGCCATGCGGATCATCAGGCCACCGTAATGCCCCCAGTCGGCCGGCCACCAGTCTTGCGAATCGGTCATCAGCGCGGTCAGATCCTTGACCACCGCGTCCAGATCAAGCGATTTGAATTCTTTTGCATAATCAAAATCCTCGCCCATCGGATTGGACGCGGGTGAATGCTGATGCAGGATGCTCAGTTTGAGTTGATTAGGCCACCAGTTGGCATTCGATTGCGCGGCAGCCACAGTCTGAGCGCCACCAGAGAATGGACATTTTGCTTCGTTTGACATGGAAATCTCCTTAACCTCGTTGGCTCCGGCGAAGGCGAATCAGTGATTACCCAGGCATAAGCCCGGTCATCATTCAGCCTCGACACCGGATTAATACATATAAAAAATCTGCTAGTGAAAACCGCCGAAGAATGCGTGCTTAAGCATAGTCATCACTTTGAAAATACAAGCATTTTTCAAGTGATCTGCACGACAAAGCAGCAGATTCAACAGACTGAGTTCATCATAGGCGCATCTTTTAAATAGTTAAAATTAAATTAATTTATAATTGCATTAGTTTTTTCATATCGAAAAAGGCAAAAAAAACGACGCAGCTACCGTGCGTCGTTGTTGATGAATGCGGACGGAGACTCAGGTTTTTAGCGACTCGATCAGCGCCATTTCCTCGGCGCTAAATCCAGCCTCGATGCGTGCAAGATGATTGAGTGCGCCGCGAAATTTGGGGGCGTCGTAATCACGCAGCAGCGCGACAAAAGTTGCAATCGGCGCCAGATCACGCTGCTCGCAGCACCAGTGATACCAGCGATTACCGATGCGGACATGGCCGATTTCATCGCGCAGGATAATGTCGAGAATCTCGCAAGCACGCTCGTCGTGTACTGCTGCGAGTTTCTCGCGTATCGGCGGCACGGCGTCAAGCCCGCGCGCCTCCAGAATCCGCGGCACCAGCGCCATCCGCGCCATCACGTCAGCGTCAGTGCGTACCGCCATTTCCCACAAGCTGTTGTGCGCGTCAAAATCGCCGTAATCAAAACCCAAGCTACGCAAATGCTCGCGCAACAAACTGAAGTGATACGCCTCTTCCTGCGCGACGCGCAGCCAGTCGGCGTAATAGTCGGCAGGCATAGCGCGAAAACGGTAAATCGCATCGAGCGCCAGATTGATCGCGTTAAATTCGATATGCGCAAATGCATGCAATAATGCGGCGCGATTTTCGGCCAGCGCCAGATTACGGCGGCGCGGCAAAGCTGTCGGCGGCACCAGCGCGGGTCGCTCCGGTCGACCTGGCGCGTCGACCTTGACGACCGGATCGCCTGAACCCCGTCGAGACAGATCAATCAGCCCCAGCAAACGGATTTTTTCATCAGGATCGTGCGCCATCAGGGCGGCAAATGCGGCTGCAAACATGGGACTTCTCGGAAAAAGGGAAAACAGATCGCGGCAGTATTCACCGCCAAGCCCAATATGGCAAGTCGGGGCAGATTTTAAAACGGCGGATCAGAAGACAAAGAAAATATAATGGGTATATTGCTACAGCCATTATCTAAAAATGGCTGTAGCAATATACCCATTAATACATTTCACAAAGCTGCTCAGAATTTGCCATAAGGCTTGACCGAGCCATCCTTGCCGATTAGGACGACATCAACTGTTCCCGGCTTGTAGTCGCCCATTCCCGGTGAATGGGCTGGCATGCCGGGCGCGGCGATGCCTTTGGCGGCCGGTTTGTCCTTGAGCAATTTGGCAATCGCCGCAGCAGGAACGTGGCCTTCAATCGCATAACCCTGCATCACCAGCGTATGGCAGCTGGCTGCGACGTGAGTACCATATTGCTGCTTGATACTGCTCATGTCCTGCCGTGCTTCTTCCTTGATCTTGAAACCGGCGGCACGCAGATGTTTGGCGTGTTCGCCGCAACAACCGCAGTTGGGGTCTTTGTACATCACACCGGCAGGTGTTGCAGCCATCGCCAGCATCGGCGCAAACAACGCGCTCATCATCAGTAATTTGAATTTCATCGTTAGTTTTCCTGTTTGTTTAAGTATCTGGACAAAAGTTTTCACGCAAGGCACAACGCGACGCCAGTACAGGTAGTACGGCGAGGCGAAGTAACGATGCGTGGGAACGTTTGGTTTAGCACTTATTTGACCAATAACTGCGCCATCATTCCCTGCCCTTCGTGCTCCAGAATATGGCAATGGAACATCCGCAGGCCTTTATGGTGCTGAATGGTTTTGATGCGTACCGTTTCATACGGACGCAGATTGATCGTGTCGTGCAAGGCGCGAAATGGTGCGTTGCGGCGTTTGCCATCAAGCCGGGAATCAAGCACGACAAACTGCGTGCCATGCAGATGGAAAGGGTGATCCATATGCGAGTTATTGAATACTTCCCAGATTTCGACTTCACCAACGCGGCTGGTCAGATCATGCCGGTTCATGTCATAGCTTTTACCGTTGACCAAAAAATTCATCGAATGCACGCCGCCAGCCATGCTCATCTTTTCGCTAAATTCGACTTTTTTCAGCGCAGTCGCTTTGCCCGGATCAGCGATCTGGCGCAAACGGGTCGGAATCGCCGGGGTCGGGCCTGCGATCAGATTCAGCGTTGCCAAAGTTCTTTCGGTTTCCGCCACGATATCGTTCATATTCTGGCCACCCATTTTCTGCCGATCATAAATCAGCGCTTTCAGGCTGGTTTGCACGGTTTTGCCGTCGCCCACCAGCAATTCGACGCGCTGACCCGGAACGAGTAACAGTTCATTCAATGGCACTGGCGCTTCGAGCAATCCACCGTCAGTACCGACCAGCGTCAGTTTCTGACCGGGAATTGCCAGGCGCAAATACCGTGCGCTGCAGGCATTCCATAGCCGCAAGCGCTGCCGACCTGCAATAGTCACAACCGGATTGCGCTGACCATTGACCAGCACAAACTGCCCTTCGCGGCCATTCATCCAGTCATCGGCGGTGTTGTCGGGAATCTGCCCTTGAGCATCGAGTTTTAAATCCGAAATCACCAGATGTTGTTCGGCAAAACCGGCCAGCGGGTCAGACTTGCTGCGAACAATAAACAGCCCGGCCAGACCGCGATAGACCTGCTCGGGCGTGTCGCCGTGCGGATGCGGGTGATACCAGTAAGTTCCGGCGCAGTCGGTTGGCAGTTTGAAGCGGTAAACGCGCTCGCCATCGGCTGGCACGGCGTCCTGCGGATTGCCATCCTGCTCTGGCGGCACCGGCAGCCCGTGCCAGTGTATCGTCGATGCTTGGGCAAGTTGATTGACAAAGCGGACTTCGACTTCGTCGCCTTCATAGGCCTCAATCAATGGGCCCGGAATCTGGCCGTTATACAGCCAGACAGTAGTTTTAATCCCGGCGACCAGCTCGATTTCGTGCGCAGCGGCAGTCAGCGTCGCCTGAAAAGTACCGGTCTTTGCTGATGCATTGGGCAAGGGTTTCAATGCCAAATGCGGCAAGCCCGAGGCCAGCTTTGATTCGGGCAGCAAATCCATCGCCGGGACGGTTTTCAATCCGCTTGAGCCTTGCGCTGTTTCCATTCCGGAATGATGTGCCGCGTGATCTGTGGCGGCCCAGAGTGGCTGGCTGTACAGCCAGGAAACCAGCCCCATCCCAGCCGAACGGCTAATAAAATGACGACGATCCATGATTGACTCCTTGGCAGATAGGGTTTAAGTAACTGGACAAAAGTTTCCACGCAAGGCACAAAGCCGAAGACAGTACAGGTAGTACGGCGAGGCGAAGTAACGAAGCGTGGGAACTTTTGGTTTTGCACTTATTTCAGCACAAACCGGAACTGTTCAACCGGCTTGCCTTTGGGGATCAGCTTCAGCAGCGCCTTGGTGCCTGCGACCGCCTTGTATTGACCACTCGCCATCAGCGAGTTATCACCCGATGGCATCAGCTTGAGCACCTGTTTTTCACTGCCGTTCAGCAAAGTGATTTCGGCGCTGTAATCCTTGCTGGCAATCGCTTCATCCTGATGGCTGGTCAGATAAACCATCAGCATATTGCCTGCGGTACTCAATTCGGCACGGGTACCGGAAGTCGCTTCGGCCATGACGCCGCCATGCTTGGCGCTCATCACGCCATCGGCTTGAACAAAGCCGGAAAACACGCCAATGGAGAGCAATAAAGTAATCAGTGTCTTTTTCATGGTATTTCCTTTTAAGTAAAAGCCCACGGGCTCGATTAGTAAGTTGTTTCAGTTTGATCGTCGAGTAAACGCTGCAATGGTTTTTCACCAAACAGCCAGAACATCAGCGGCGTCAGCAAAGTATCGAGTAGCGTCGAGCTGATCAGCCCGCCAAAAATCACCACGGCCACCGGATGCAGGATTTCCTTGCCCGGCGCATCGGCAGCAAACAGCAGCGGCGTGAGTGCCAGCGCTGCGGTCAGTGCGGTCATCAGCACCGGCGTCAGGCGTTCGAGTGAACCGCGGATAATCATGGGCTGGCCGAATACTTCACCTTCAAACTTGCACAGATTGATGTAATGGCTGACTTTCAGAATCCCGTTGCGCGTCGCGATGCCGGTTAAGGTAATAAACCCGACCATCGACGCGACCGAGAGCGTAATACCGGACAGCCACATGGCGATGACGCTGCCGATCAGCGCCATCGGGATATTGGCCATGATCATGCCGGCCAGTACCGCCGACTGATAACGCGTATAGAGCACCATAAAGATCAGCAGCAGTGACAACAGCGACAGCCCGGCGATCAGCCGTGTGGCATCTTCCTGAGCCTGAAACTGCCCTTCCAGACTGGCAAAATAGCCTTCCGCCAAGGCATTTTCAGCCAGCAAGCTACGAATCTGCCCGATGATCTGCGACATATCACGACCATCGGTATTGGCTGAAATCACAATCCGGCGACGGCCATTTTCACGACCGATCTGATTGGGCCCGTCGCTCTCTTCAATGCTCGCGACCTGTGACAGCGGCACTTTTCCATGTGGCGTGTCGATCAGAATATTGGCCAAACCTGCCGCATCGCGCGCTGCATCAGGCAGGCGGATCACCAGATCAAAACGCTTGTTCTGATCAATCACCTGCGCCACCGTATCGCCTTCGGTCAGCGCCTCCAGCGTTTTAAGCAAGCTGCCGGGCGCAACGCCCAGCTGCGCGGCGCGGTCATAATCGAGCTGCACTTTCAACTGCGGAATCAGCACCTGTTTCTCGATCTGCAAATCGGTCAGCCCTTCAATTCCCGCCAGCTTTTCCCGCAAACCCGCCGCCTGAGCGCGCAGTGTATCGAGATCGTCGCCATAAATTTTCAGCGCAATCTGCGCCCGAACGCCCGACAGCAAATGATCCAGCCGGTGCGAAATCGGCTGCCCGACCGTCGTCGTGGCCGGCAATGCAGCAAGCCGTGCACGGATATCCGCCATGATGACTTCACGCGAACGAGCAGCCCCCGTGCGCTGCAGATCAACGTCAATTTCGCTCGAATGAACGCCTTCGGCGTGTTCATCCAGCTCAGCACGACCAGTGCGCCGCCCTACGCTTTTCACTTCGGGTACTTGCGCGATCAAGCGCTCGGCCAGAGCACCAACGCGATTGGCTTCGGAGAGTGAAGTGCCGGGGTTAAGTAATAAACTGACCGTTAAAGTGCCTTCGTTAAATGCCGGTAAAAATGCCCGCGGTAAAAAAGGCAGCGAAGCAATCGCCAGCACCAGCAGCAAACCCGCCGCCAGCAACGCTGGTTTAACGTGAGCAAAAGAAGCCTGTAATACCCGAGCATCCCAGCGTTTAAGCCAGCTCACCAGCGCCGAATCGCCATGCTGGATTTGCCGCAGACGAGTGAAAACGCGTCCAACGGACGCTAAAAATCCCCCTCGCCCCTGCGGGGAGAGGGTTAGGGGAGCGGGGCGAGAGAAAACATCGCCCAGCAGGAAATAACTCATCACCGGCGTCACCGTCAGCGCGACCAGCAGGCTGGCCAGAATCGACGTGATATACGCCACGCCCAGCGGTGCGAACAGCCGCCCTTCGATACCCGGCAAGGCAAACAGCGGAACAAACACCAGCACGACGACCAGCGTGGCGACCACGACACCCGAGCGCACTTCATTGCAGGCTTTGGCAATCACCTTGATTGTTGCAACAACGCCTTGCGGCTGGTTCTCTTTCAGGCGGCGCAAAATGTTTTCAACGTCGACCAGTGCGTCGTCAACCAGCTCGCCAATCGCAATCGCCAGCCCGCCGAGCGTCATCACATTCACTGACAATCCCAGCGCCTTGAACACCAGAAAAGTCACTGCCAGCGACAACGGAATGGCCGTCAGCGAAATCAATGTCGTGCGGCCATTCATCAGAAAGGCAAACAGCACCAGCGCCACCATGAGCGCGCCGTCGCGCAAGGCTTCGCTGACATTATCAATCGAGGCTTCGATAAAATCGGCCTGACGAAACGAGATCTGCGGTTTGCTTATTCCCGCAGGCAAGCTGGCACTCAAGCTGGTGAGTGCCTTCTCGATCTGCTGCGTCAGCGCAATCGAGTCGGCATTGGGCTGCTTTTGCACGCTGACAATCACCGCCGCTTTGCCGCCAAAACCGGCGTCACCACGTTTGAACGCCGGGGCAAATTTCACGTTCGCGACCTGCTTGAGCAAAATGGGCTGACCGTTGACGACCTTGAGCGCCAGATTCTGCATATCAGCCAGCCGGGTCGTTCTCCCCATATTGCGGATCAGATACTCGCGGGCATTTTGCTCCAGATACCCTCCACTTGTATTGCCAGCAAAGCCAGATAGTGCTTTTTCTATATCGTCATACCCTATAGATAATTGCGCCATCATCGCTGAATCCGGTTCAACGCGAAATTGTCGCACTTCGCCACCAATCGGAATCACCTGCGCGACGCCGGGAATCGACAACAGTCGCGGACGTAAAACAAAATCAACGTACTCGCGCACCGCCATGCTCTGCAAACCATCGCCCTGCTCCGCAGCGATCGGAAAGGCAATCAGCATGATTTCGCCCATCACCGATGAAATCGGCCCCATTGCCGGGCTGATCCCGGCTGGCAGTTGCGCTTTGACTTCGGCAAGACGCTCGGCAACGAGCTGCCGGTTGCGGTAAATATCGGACCCCCAGGCAAATTCGGCATACACAATCGACAAGCCGACGCCCGACACCGAGCGCACTCGGGTGACGCCGGGCATACCATTGAGCGCCGTTTCGAGCGGAAAGCTGATCAGTTGCTCGACTTCTTCCGGCGCCATGCCACCGGCTTCGGTCATGATGCTCACAGTCGGCTTGTTCAGATCCGGAAACACATCGACCGGCATTTTGCTGGCGGTATATGCGCCATACAGCAGCATGACCAGCGCCAGAGCCAGAACAAACAGCCGGTTTTTCAGGCTGTGATTCACTATCCAGTTAAACATTTTTTATCCTTTCAACCCACGCCTGAGAGTGAGGTCTAAAAAGTAGCGAACGAGCGTCAGAGCTGATCGGCCGGAACGCAGCAACCGGAATGTACACAGGTACATGAGGATTGCGAGTACCGCCCGAACGGCTATCACGGGATGTGCAGCACTTTTAAGCCCACTCTCACCGGATTTGGTTGACCAAATTCGCACCTTGCGTAACGACACGACTTCCGGCCTTCAATGAAGTGATCAGCACGTTTTTGCCATCGAGCGGCATCACGCCCACTGGCACGGCGCGCAAGACCTGTGACTGTTCAAGCAACCACACCACCGGTTGATTAGCCGAATCCCTGACCACACAGGCGGCAGGCAGTATCACGCCGCTGTGCACCTCGCGCGTCTGGACGACGATTTTGACGACTTGGCCCAGCGCCAGAGGCAGCGTTTCGAGTGGCGCAAACAGCAGCGGCAAAGCGCCATCGCGCAAAACACTCGCACCACCCAGATAGCGCAATTGGCTGCCCTGCAATGCAGCCGAATCAATCTGCCGGGTCAGCGCCGGATCGTAAGCCAGCGCTTCGATCTGTAAGCCTTTCGGGTCTATGACTTCAAACAGCACCATTCCCGGATCGACCATCTGACCGTTGATCACATTGCTCGACGCCAGCACACCGTTGACCGGCGAGCGCAAGGCCTCGCCCGCACCAGCTTGCAACAGCGCCGCAGCGCGGGTACGCGCTGCGCTCAGCTCAGCCGCTGCCGCTTCGATCTCCTTGCGCGGCACACTGCCTGCCAGCTCTTGCAAACGGGAATAATTTTGCTCGGCCAATTTGAGTTTGCTACGCACATCGCCCAGCTCGGCCTGTTGCTGTGCGGCTTCAAAACCGCTTTGCGAGGGCTTCACCCAGGCCAGAATCTGGCCTTTTTTCACGGCACTGCCGAGCATGGGCAGACCGGTTTGAGGCGCAGCAATCCGGCCGCCACTGCTGGGCTGGATTCGTGCGCCCCGATTGGGGTCCATCACCACATGGCCGTTCAGTTCAATCGATTTGGCCGCGCTGGCTTGCACCGCCAGCCGGGTACGAATTCCCAGCTGATATTGCGTCGCCTTGGGCAGATAGACGCGACCATCGGGCAAACGTTGTGGCTTATTGCCTGCCACACCGACAGTCACTGCGTTTTCCGGATGAGCGTGGTCTTCACCGCCATGCGCCAGCGCGTTGCCGCTCAGTAACAGGATCAGGTTCGCGATCAGAATGAGCGATGAAGCAATGAATTTATGCATGATGTTTTCCCTTGCGACGACGCAGTATCACGACGAGAACGATCAAGGCGGCAACAGTGCCAAGCCCGGCGCCGACGGCGATCAATGTGTTCGATGACCTGCTTGCGGTGATGGCTGAGATGGCGGGCGGCGCAGCGACTTTCAGCGTGGCGTCGAGTAGGTCGGATTGCTCGCCGGCGATAATGGTGAATGCCAGTGCGTGCTCACCCGCTTGGGCGAGCGCAGCGGCGGAAACCCGATAAACGCCGTCTCCCGCCCCGGACACCGGTTTAAGTCTGGCCTTGAATGCACCACTCTCGATTTCAATTTCGGCATTGGCAACCGGGCTATTGTCGGCAAACCGGTTGAGGTAAACGGTTAGCGTTTCGCCTTCGATGCTGGCGAGCAATTCAAAATCAGGCGATTGCGCGCTGGTCTGAATCAAACCGGCTTGCACAGAAACTGACTCGGAATGCGGCGACTCGGAATGCGGCTGACCGCCGTGATCTTCATCGCCATGCGCCCAAGATACCGAGCCAAGTATCAGCCCAAAGATCAATACTAACAATTGCTTCATGGTAATACCCCCATGACTTGTAAATAACGAGAGCGTGTACGCCCCAATTCGAGCCGGGCACGCTGCGTCGCAAACTCGCTGTCTAGATAATCAATTTGTGCATTCAGAAAAGCCGCCAACCCGATCTGTCCGGCTTTGTAGCTGCGCTGTTGCCATTGCCACGACTCAGCCGCCAGTTTTTGCCGCTGTTCAAACAGCGCCAGTGCGCGCTCGCTGTGCTGCATCGCCTGCAGGCTAGTCGCTTGCTGCGCGGCAACTAGCTGTTGGGTGCGTTGCATTGCCGTTTGCACGGCAATCAGCTCGCTATTGGCGCTGGCGATCTGCACTTGTGTACGCCCATCGCTGCCGAAAGGGATTTTGATCGCCAGCTTGCCCAGATGCTGATAAAGCTCGGTTTGCGAGCCGCGTTCGCGCGTCAGCGTCACCGCCAGCTCGGGCGCTGCGCGAGTATCGCTTTGCGCCTGAATCAGCTGGGCACGAGCCAGCGCTTGCTGCGCGCTTAATTGTTGCAACTGGGGATGATGGGCAGCGCTCAAATCGGCCGATACGACTTCATCTTCATCCGGCAGGGCAAGCTGATGATCGCCCAGCAAAGCCTGAAATTGCCGCTCGGCATCGACGGCGCTTTGCTGCGCCTGCTGTTCGCCCAGTCGCACCTGTAACAGCGCGTTTTGTGCCAGATTGAAATCGAGCGGCGCAATATCGCCCGATTTCAAACGACGCGCGGCATCGTCGGCCAGTTTTTGTAGAGCCGCCACTTTGCTGCTGGCCAGCTGCGCATCATGCTGTGCCAGCCGCGCAGTCCAGACGGCTTCGCGCAGCTCGCCCGCCAATTGCCAACGCTGATGCAGTAATTGCTGCTGATCAAAATCCGCACTGGCCTTGAGCTGAGTATAAAGACGCTCTTTTTGCCCCCATTGCCACAGTGGAATCCCTAGCTCGGCCTCGTATTCACGCGCACCAAAAGACGGCGCATCCCGCTGCTCCAGCGAGGATTTGCCGGAAATAGCGAGTGTTAAAGGTTCAGGCGTTAAGGCCTGGGCATTGTGCAAAGCAAGATCAGCCTTGCTTTGCTGAGCCGCCAACAAGGGCGCATCCAGCGCCGTAGCCAGCTCAAACGCCTGCCTGATTGTTGCCGCGTGCAGCGGCATTGCAATCAATACGCCGCACAATAGCGACGAATGAAATCGTTTCGATTGCATCTGAAGTAACCTGTCATCGTTGATAGAACGTGATTCCTCGTGGGTCTTCGTACAGGACGATGAGCCGGGGGAATATCGGATGAACAGGCAGTTAAAACCGTAGCGAGGACCGCGCCAGCAGATTTCAAGTCTCGCAGCAGTTTTTCAACGGCCTGTCAGGATGAAATCAGACGCGTGATCGGGGGGGATCTTCGAGCGGGGAGATGCTGAGACTCGCCAGCGCAGTCACCGGCTGGCAGACAAAGACAGCAGAAATCGGAACAAGGGCGGTAAAACTCAAACCGATCAGAGCCGAGCTTGGCATGGCTTGGCATGCTTTAATGCAGTCATTTTGTGGAACGGTATCGTGCAGATGTTCCTGTAGCTGGCCGAATAAGCCCTGATGCAAATGCACGGTGCTGTGCGCCGAAGCAGGCGATAGCGAATCAGAATGGGAAGCCGCCTGATGACGATGACTGCTTTGCTGCGCTGCATGCGCAGGCATTTGTGCCAGCACGGTATTAACCGGCAGCACAATGGTCATGACACAGAAAAAGAAAAATCGCAGCATTCGCATCGCATCAGCTTAACAGTAATCCGGACTTTACGTAAACAGTACTTATGGCAGCCAATAAAAGTAGCCGCTCAGCACCAGCGACAAAATCAGCGAGGTCAGAACCCCATTCAGCCCCATTGCCAGCGCAGCAAAAGCCCCTGTGATCTCGGACATTTGCAAGGCACGAGAAGTTCCCACGCCGTGCGCGGCGACGCCCATCGCAAAGCCCTGCGCGATTTCATCGTCGATGCGCAAAAGTCTAAATAGCGGGGCTGCAAGCACGGCGCCACAAATCCCGGTCAGAATGACAAAACCGGCCGCCAGTGACACATTGCCGCCCGCATGCTGAGCCAGAGCGATTGCAATCGGCGTCGTCACCGATTTGGGCGCAATCGACACGATCATTTGCGGCGACAATCCCAGTGCGTAGGCAATCAGCATTCCCGACAAAATACCGACCAGCGAACCGACAAGCAGCGCAATCAGCAGCGGGGCAAAATAGCGCCTGATGTGCGGCAAATTAGCGTACAGCGGCACGGCCAGCGCTACGGTCGCAGGCCCGAGCAAGAGATGCAGCGGATAGGCGCCGGCAAAATATTGCGAATAACTCACGCCGCCATACTGCAGTATTGCAATCAGCAGCAACACAGCAAGCAGCACCGGATGCAGCAAGGACTGCGCCCAGGCCAGGCCGCGACTGCGCCGGAAAATCTGTTCGCTCAAAGCATAAACGGCCAGCGTCAAACCCAGCCAGAACAAAGGCGTCAGGTAGTGCCAGACTGTCAATCCGTTCCAGCTCCAGTTCATGAAATTTTGTCCTGAGAGGTCGCTGTTTTATTGCGCCGCAACAGCCATTGCAGCACCAGCGCAGTGACTCCCATTGTGATCAGCGTTGAAACAACCATAGTCAGCAGCAAAGCCAGCCCGTGTTCGCTGATTTCCTTGCTCAGTGTCATCAAACCGACGCCAGCAGGAACAAATAACAGCCCGAGATAACGCAACAAACGGGAAGCAAAATCAGCCACTCGTCGGTCACAACCGCGCCGAAAAACAGCAAAAATGACGCACAGCAACATGCCAAGCACAGGCCCCGGAATCGATAAAGAGAGCAGCCGTGTAAGCGCTTCGCCGGCGAAAAGCGCGCCAAATATGATGCTCGCGCCATATAGCATTGCACGATCTCCTTTTTCTTACGGGTGTAAGCAAAGATTCAAGTCATGATCAGCAAATGTCAATTCAAACAACCACTTATCAGTAAGCACTTCAACTCATAGCAACGTCACATTAGTGTTAAAAATCGAAGTTACATTTGACTTGTTTTCAACCCCAGAGGTATTGCCATGCACAGACCCAACTATGGCTCGACGCCGTATGACTGGCTGTATGAATTGCCAGATCATGACCTTGAAGCACTCGAATATGGCTTGCATGAATTGATCAGGCAGCGCCCCAGTGCTTTTTCAGTCTTCAAAGCTCACTCGATGCGTGAAGCGATTGAATGCATTTTGTTTGATCGCCAGCAGAGCCGACGACGCTATGCATAAAGCAACTGAAACGACCTCACCACCCCAAGCCCGATCCAGTCGGGCTTGTGTTTTTTAAAGCTGGGTCAGTTCAATCTTGCCCAGACTGCGCCCCAGAAAACGCTCGCCGATGGTTTGAAATTTCACCGGCAGGTCGGTCACGACAAAGCGGTATTCGGGCATCGTATGCGCCGGATTGGCCAGACCGCTGCTTTGCAGAATTTCAGCCGTCTGATCGGCAATCGACAGCGCCGAATCAACCAGTTGCATCCGGTTTCCACAAACGTCGAGCAGTAGCGGTTTGATCAGCGGGTAATGCGTACATCCCAGCACCAGCGTATCAATCGATTCAACAAAAACCGGTTTGAGGTATTCCTGTGCGGTCAGCCGGGTGACGGCATGATCGAGCCAGCCCTCTTCGACCAGCGGAACAAACAGCGGGCAAGCTTGTGAATAAACGCGCGTTGCCGGGTTGAGCTGATGGATCGCACGTGCATAGGCATTCGAATTGATCGTCGTCGGCGTACCGATGACGCCGATGCCGCCCGTTTTGGTGTGCGCTACGGCATTTTTAGCGCCGGCTTCGATAACGTCGAGCACCGGAACGCGCGCCGAAGCACGCACTTTGTCAGCGGCGACCGCTGCCATCGTATTGCAGGCAATGATCAGCATTTTGACCTGCTGCTGCTGCAAAAAATTGGCAATCTGCTGCGTGTAATGTTCGATCGTCGCGACCGATTTCACGCCGTAGGGAACGCGCGCGGTATCGCCAAAATAAATGATATTTTCAAACGGCAATCGATCCATCAGCGCGCGTACGACAGTCAAACCACCTACGCCGGAATCAAAAACGCCAATCGGATGTGAAGGAAGAGATGGTTGCATGGCAAAATCGGCCGAAGTCGGCGATCTGGAGAAAAACGCCATTCTACCCGCACCTGAGCAAATAGGCAGCGGCGATTATTCCCGATATAGAGATTGACTCAGACCATCAGCCCGGTTGATCGCCGCCGCCAGCGTTGGCAGCAGGTTTTCTGCTTTCAGCGTGCTCAAGAGGCCTGAGCGCTGTAACCGTGCATCCACCGTGGCATTGGCTTCGCACAGGATTACGACGACGCCGCGTTGCTGCAAACTGGCAATCACTTCTTCGAGCGTCTGCAAGCCGGTCATATCGATAAACGGAACGCGCAACAGCCGGATAATCAGCACGACAGGGTCGGTGTGTGTGCTTTGCAGTGCACGTTGAAAATTCTCGACTGCGCCAAAGAAAAATGGTCCTTCGATTGAGTAAACCAGCACGCCCTTGGGCAAACTCATCATGCCCTGGCTCAGCAAATCCATCGCCAGTGTTTTTTCATCTTGCGGTGCGACTTCAACCGCCGCGGCCATTTTGCGCAAGAAGTACATTGTCGCCAGAATCACGCCGATATTGACCGCAACGACCAGATCGGCAAATACCGTCAACAAAAAAGTGATCAGCAAAATCGCGACATCGGCACGCGGCGCGTGGCTCAACATATGGATGAAATGTTTGGCTTCGCTCATATTCCACGCGACGACAAACAGAATGGCCGCCAGCACGGCCAATGGAATGCTCGCTGCCAGCGGCGCGAGGATCAGCAAAATCAGCAGCAACACGATCGAATGCACAATCGATGCCAGCGGGCTATTGCCGCCATTGCGGATATTGGTCGCGGTACGCGCAATCGCACCGGTCGCGGCAAAACCGCCAAACAGCGGGATCAGCATATTGGCCAGCCCCTGCCCGACCAGCTCCTGATTCGAGTCATGCCGCGTTCCTGCCATGCCGTCGGCGACGACGGCCGACAGCAGCGATTCGATTGCGCCGAGCATTGCAATGGTAAACGCCGGGCCGATTAGCTCAAGCAGACGCGCCAGCGTTATATCGGGCCAGGCAAAATTGGGCAAACCTTGCGGAATACCGCCAAAAGCCGAGCCTATCGTTGCCACACCATCAAACTGCCCCAGATATTGCAGTAAAGTCACGACGAGCATCGCGACGAGCGGCCCGGGCAGTTTTTTCAGATATGGAATATGCGGGTTGATCAGCAGCAAAAACAAGCCCAGTGCCGCCAGAGCACTCGTTGCCGGATGCAGTTGCGGCAAGCTTTGCAGCATCAGCCAGAGCTTTTGATGAAAATGCGCCGCTTGCGAGCCAGGGCTTGCTATCCCGAAAAAAGCCGGCCATTGCCCGACCCAGATAATCACGCCGATACCGGCGGTGAAACCGACAATCACCGGCGACGGAATAAATTTGATGACCGCACCGAGCTTGGCCAGCCCCATCAAAAGCAGAATCAAGCCGGCCATCATCGTCGCAATTTCAAGCCCGACAATGCCATGCTCGGCGGTAATGGTCGCCAGAATTGCGATAAATGCGCCGGTAGGTCCGGCGATCTGCACCCGGCTGCCGCCGCACAATCCGACGACGATTCCGGCAATCAGCGCGGTGTAAATGCCCTGCTCCGGCTTGGCACCGCTGGCAATTGCAAATGCCATCGCCAGTGGCAAAGCAACGACGCCAACCACCACGCCGGCAATCAAATTAGGTAAGATGTGCTGCCGCTGTAGCAAACCCGCTTTTTTCGCTTCCCAGATCGCAATCATTTGTCGCCGCTCGTGACTTCTTCAGCTCAGTGTAGCGCTGCAGAACGAGGCAGGACAAATCGGCGCAATTTTAGACACCATGAATAACGCATTTACAAACACTTTTGCCGACACTTTTGCCGCCCTGCTCGCCGAAACCGAAACCGGCAAGCCTTTCGTTTACGACGAAGGCGACGAAGTATCGCTGATGTTTGACCTGCATACCGTGCAGAGCCGGATGAAACGCCAGCAGCCCAATCATCTTATCCTTGGGTATACGCGTGCAATGCTTGGTTTTTGCATGATACAGACACATACCCATCACATCGGCATGATAGGTATGGGTGGCGGCTCGCTGGCCAAATATTGTCATTACCATTTGCCCGAAGCGCGGATCAGCGTCGCCGAAATTGACCAGCGCGTCATCGATCTGGCACCGCATTTTCTGATTCCACTCGACAGCCCGCGACTACAGATTGATTGCGCTGACGGTGCCGACTGGCTTAAGGAACAAACGACCCCCTTTGACGTGCTGATGATCGACGCCTACGGCCCTCAGGGCATGCCCGACAATATCGCCAGTACGGTGTTTTTTGACCTGTGCCGCGCCAAACTCGCGTCGGACGGCATTCTGGTCGTCAATCTTTGGGGAAGTGACTCGCGTTTTGACAGCTATTACGCCAGAATCCGGACGATTTTTGACGACGCCGCCATCGCGATCGGCTCGGACGGCTGCGCCAACCGGATTGTTTATGGCTTTAACCGGGGTCGGTTGCCATCAATCAAAGCCCTGCAGCAACGCTGCCGCCAGATTGCGCGACAACACAGCATTGATCTGCCCTCGCTCGGCCAGCGCATGGTTCGCGCGCTGCACGCCGACGACGGGCTCGAGCCGTTTAGCCAGCTCGAACAGCAATTACGCAAATTACATACCTAACTCTGACCCGCACCTTGCGAACAACCGCAGCTGAACCGGAAACCCCATGCAACTTGAATTGATCCACGTCCCAGCCAGTAACCCGACATCACGGCCACCAATATTGTTGTTGCATGGGGCTTTTGCCGGTGCCTGGTGCTGGCAGCAGGTACAGCAGGATCTCGCCGCTGCAGGCTGGGAAAGCTACGCGCTCAGCCTGCGCGGCCACGGCCAGAGCGACGGACTGCTGATGCTGGCCAATGCAACGATCAGGGATTTCATGAACGATGTTGAGTGGGCGCTAAGTCAGATCAATCTCCAGATCAACCGCCACTGCATTCTGGTCGGTCACTCGCTCGGCGGCTATCTGGCGCAACAAATTGCCGAGCGGCAAGAACTGGCCGGACTGGCTTTGCTCGCCAGCATTCCGCCGTATGGCTTATCCGGCTCGATGGCGTATATGTCGGCGCAGCATCCGAACTTGCTGATGGGTTTGCAAAGCTTTGCGCTCGGCCACACCAGCAAACCCGAAGCGGCGATGCTGCATCATTTGCTGTTTGCCAAAAATACGCCGCTGGACAAGGTCGAAGCGTTTGCACAGCACGCCCAGCTTGAATCAATGGGCGCGCTGTCCGAATTATGGATGCCGAACTGGTGGAAAAATCTGCCACGCCTGCCCCGCTTTCCGGTGCTGGTGCTCGGCGCCGGCGACGACAGCATCATCCCATTTAGCGATATACAAATCACCGCGCAAGCCTGGGGGGTGAGCCCCGTCATGCTGGCCGAAGCGGGTCACGCAATGATGTGCGACCGAACTCAGCCCGAGTTAATGATTCAATTGCTTGACTGGCTAAAAGATATACCACAACAGGTATAGCCTTGAATTCAAACAAAAATAAAACCTACAGCAATATACCCCGTCATTTTTCCTGATTAGGTAGCCACTTCAGCAAACCCTCATTTCGTCATTCCGGCGAAAGCCGGAATCCAGCGGCGGCGCTGGTTTGAACTGCGCTCTGGGTACCGGCTTTTGCCTTTAGGTACACAGAGTGCGCCGGCACGACGATTTGCTGAGATAGCTACCTAATCAGATCAATCTTCGTCCTGAACCTCATTAAATGCCGCATCGCCAACAATCGCATCGCGTGGATCTGCAAAAGCGCAGATGCGGATACCGGCTTGCTGAAAACCGTTGCGCAGCATTCGAGCCTGATTCAGTGCTTCCGGGTTGTCGCCGTGCAGACAGATCGAGTCAACGCGCTGACTCAGGCTCAAGGCTTGCAGCAACACCGCTTGCGGATCGGTCAGCACGGCACCTTCTTGATCGCGCGGCATCAGGCTGCCATCGGCGAGATAGGCACGATCAGCAAAGCCTTCTTCGATCACGTCTAGCCCCGCTTCGCGTCCGGCGCGGATCAGCTCGCTGCCGGCCAGCCCCATCAGCGCCAGCTCGGGATCGATTTCCCTGATCATTTGCGCGATTTGCCGCGCCAGCTCGGGGTCGCGCGCAGCGTCGTTGTACAGCGCGCCGTGCGGCTTAACATAAGCGACCGAAACGCCCTCTTCAATACTGACGGCCTTGATCGCCCACAGTTGCGCGGTCAGGCTGAACACCAGCTGGCAGGGGGTTAAATTCAGGCTTTTTCGGCCAAAATGTTCACGATCCGGGTAGCTTGGATGCGCGCCGATCCGCACGCCATTGTCGCGTGCCAGCTTCACCGTGGCGCGAATGCTGTTGGTGTCGCCAATATGCCCGCCGCAGGCAATATTGGCCGAGCTGATAATTTGCATCAGTTCAGCATCAAACGGCGCGCCTTCGCCCAGATCGGCGTTCAAATCGATATGTGTTTTCATGCGTTTATTGTAGCGGCAGCCCGGCCAAACTGCCTTATTCGCGAGCAAATTCCCTTGCCAGCCATTGCAGCCAATCCTGCTGTATCTGCAAGGCGCTGAGCGCCTGATCGGGATTGACTGCTTGCAAATACAGCGTTTCGCCTGCGTGAAACTGCCCGATTCGCCACAGATCGGCTTGAATAATTTGTGCAATCACCGGGTAACCGCCGGTCACCTGCGCGTCGCTGAGCAAAATCATCGGCTGGCCATCTGGCGGCAATTGCACCGTACCGCAAAAAACGGCATGCGAAGCCATTTCAATGGGTATCTTAAGCTGAAGCTTATCCGACCTCAGCTTCAGTGCCATACGGTTACTCTGTATATCCACTTTAAAGGCTTGATCTTGCAATCGTTGCTGACCGTGTTTACCCAGATTGTCCCATTGCGGGCCAGCGATAAAGCGCAAAACCTGACCGCGCTCGGGCATCGCCACGGCGTGTAAGGCATGGCGGTGCTGGCTGCCGTAGGCTGCGAGCCGGTCGCCCTTGAGCAAGGCGCGGCCGTCAAGTCCGCCCAGTCTGGCACTCAATAGTGTTGAACGACTACCGAGCAACTTGGGAACCGCAATCCCGCCGGGCAAAGCCAGATAGCTGCGTGTACCAGCCACCGGTGCAAACAGCTGCAAAAGCTGCCCTGCCCGAGCTGCATACACGGCATTGGGCAGGAGCTGTCGGCCATCAAGCTGCGCCAGACAATCGGCACCTGCGAGCGCAAAATGGCTCGCGCTTAGAAAGCGCGCGCGAAAACCGCCCAGCGTGATTTCAAGCGCCGCCGCATCGCCCGGATTACCCAGCAGCAAATTGGCCAAGCGCAAAGCCAGCGGATCGGCCGCGCCGCCTTGTGGCAAGCCCAGCTCAGCACCTTGCATCCGGCCCAAATCCTGCACCGTGGTCTGAATGCCTGGCTGGATGATTTCCAGACTGGCCAGCCGTTTCATGACGTCTCCTCAGGCACAAACCTCACCTTGTCCCCCGCCTGCAGCAAACAGGGCGTCTGGGCGCGCGGGTCAAACAAGGCCAGACGGGTTCGGCCAATCAGTTGCCAGCCACCGGGGCTTTCACAGGGATATATGCCGGTCTGATTGCCGCCAATACCGACCGAGCCGGCCGGAACGCGCAGGCGCGGACTGGCTCGACGCGGCGTGTGCAGACTGTCCGGCAAACCCGCCAGATAGGGGAAGCCGGGCAAAAACCCGATACACAATACGTCGTACAATGGTGCGCTATGCGCTTCGATCAGCTGCGCCTCGCTCAGCCCGGCCAGCTCGGCCAGCTGCGCCAGATCAGGCCCCGATTCGCCGCCGTAATGCACCGGAATTTCAACAATTCGGCTCGGTAATTCGTCCAGTTGCAACGCGGTCTCTTCCCAGTAATTTTTCAGCCATTGCTCGGCCTGCATCAGCGACTGCTGCAGCGGATCAAAGCGTAGCGTTACATTGCCAACGCCCAGAATCAGCCGGTATTCCGGCTGCGCGGCGGCAAGGCGGGTCATCGCGATCAGCCTTTGCTGTGCGCCTGCCTGATCCCGATTTGGCTGCAAACACAGCGCGGCTTCGCCAAGCGGGTAAATTGCATAGTGCATCATGGTTATCCGCTGCAATTGATCAAAAATGAACCATACTGAAAACCAAATGACCGACATCATGCCAGCAAGCCAATGACCGAAGAGCAAACCACTTCATTTATCAGCCCTGATCAGCTACAAATCGGCCTGTTTATCCATCTGGATCTGAACTGGCTCGATCACCCGTTTCCGTTTGGCAGCTTCAAAATCAAATCGCTGGCACAGATTGATACACTCAAGAAAATGGGCTTGAGCCAGATTCGTTTTGACCCGGAAAAAAGCGATCTTGTTCCCGCTCGGCCAGACACGCAAGCCACGCCCCCCGCCCAAGCGGAAACGATTGATCCGGCAATCTCGGCAGAGCTGGCCGCCAAACGCCAGCGACATCTCGAACAGCAACGCCGCAAAAACCAGCTTGCCGAATGCACCAAAGCCTTTAGCCGTGCGGCGCTGACGGTACGCAAGCTGAGCAAGGACATCCACAGCCAGCCGCAAGAAACGGTTGCTGCAGCCAAACAACTGGTCGGCACGATGCTGACATCGATGTTTAGCAATAATGACATTGCGATTCATCTGATGAACGAAAAAGCCATGGGTGATGACCTGTACTTTCATTCACTCAATACCACGGTCATGGCCTTGCTGCTGGCACGGGAAATGAAGCTGCCTCACAGCGACATCGAAACGCTCGGGCTGGCGGCGCTGATGCACGATATTGGCAAAGTCGAAGTGCCTGATCGCATTCTACTCAAAACAGAAGCCTTGAATCACGCCGAAAAAAGCCTGTATGAACAGCATTGCGAATGGGGCGTCGCAGCCGGAAAACGCGCAGGATTGCCTGCTGAAGTATTGCAAATCATCGCCCAGCATCACGAATTCTGCGATGGCAGCGGCTACCCCGCCGGACTGAAACTGGACGCAATCCACCCGCTGGCGCGAATTCTGGTGATCGTCAATGCGTATGACAATTATTGTAACAAGGTCAATCCCGCCGATTCGATGACGCCACACGAAGGGCTTTCGATCATGTTTTCACATCAGAAAGCCAAATTTGCACCGCAACCGATGAATGTACTGATTCGCAGTCTGGGCGTTTATCCGCCGGGAACGCTGGTTCAACTCTCGAATGAATCGTACGGATTGGTCGTAGCGGTCAACGCTTCGCGACCGCTCAAACCCCAAGTGCTGGTACACGATCCGTCCATCTCACGCGAAGACGCCATGGTGCTTGATCTGGAGCGCTATCCCGAACTTAATATCAGCAAGGCGCTCAAAGCCAGCCAGTTGCCGCGTCAGGTGCTTGCCTATCTGAATCCGCGCAAGCGAATGACGTATTACTTCAGCCCCAGCGAGTCTGCCTGATGCAGCCCGATTCCATTCTTTCTCCCAAGCTGCTCAGCGATTATTGCGCAACGGCGATTCTGGCCGTAGACCCTGCCGATGGCCGTATCGTCGCAGCCAATCCGGCTTGCGAAACATTGCTTGGTTATCCGGTGTCTGCACTATTGACGATGCAGATTTCCGACATCGAAGTCGGCTTGCAGGATGTGTTTTTCTGGGAAGACGTTCGTCAATCCGGCGCACAGGAAATCAGCCGGGTCGAAGGCGAATACCAGCATTGCAGCGGTCATTTTTTACAGGTTCGCAAAACCATCCGGCTGGTACAGGAAGCAGGACGAACACTGTGCATTATTTCAGCACACGATATCAGCGCCAGCAAACGGCTGGAAGAAGAAAGCGAGCGAACCAGCTCCTTGCTGGCCACCACACTTGAATCGACCATCGACGGCATTCTGGTCACCGATCTGAATGGCAAAGTGCTGAACTTCAACCACAAGCTGAGCGAAATTTGCGCCTGTCCGGCAATAGAAAACAACGATTTTCATGATTTGATGAACAGTTTCAAATCCCGCTTGCTGGAAAAAGAACGGTTTGAGCGCTGGATCGCCCGGCTGTTTCACGACCCCTATCTGAACGAGCTGCAGACTTTCAATCTGGATGACGGGCGTGCGTATGAAATCGGCAGTGCCCCACAGCAGTATCGGGACGGCCCGATCGGGCGACTGTTCTGCCTGCACGATATTTCTGCGCTCAAGGCCAGCGAAGCCGAACTGCGAATCGCCCGCGATCAGGCACAGCAGGCGAGCAAAGCCAAATCAGACTTCTTGGCACACATGAGTCATGAATTACGCACTCCGCTCAACGCCATTCTGGGTTTTGCGCAAATTATCGAAACCGATGAAAACCCTGAGCAACAGCAACTGGGCACTTATATTTACCGTGCGGGTAAACATTTGCTGGATCTGATCAATGAAGTACTTGATCTGGCGAGTATCGAAGCGGGCAAGCTCGCGCTGCGCATGGAGCCGGTCGCACTCAAAACGTGCATCGCTGATTGTCTGGAAATGACGCAATTGCTGGCTCGCGATAAAGGCGTCCACCTACAGGCGCAATTACTTGCTGATGACGTCTTTGTGCTGGCCGACGTACGTCGGCTCAAACAAATGCTGCTCAATCTGGTTTCCAACGCGATTAAATACAATCGCCCCAACGGCGAAGTCATGATCAGCGTCGAACGCTCACCCGGCAACAACTGGCGAATCAGCATCAGCGATACCGGCATCGGCATTTCCGAGCAGGATCAGGCGCAACTATTTACTGCGTTCAATCGCGTTGGCAATACGCAGACCAGCATCGAGGGAACCGGCATCGGGCTGGCATTTACGCAAAAACTCGCCTGGCTGATGCAGGGCAATATCGGCGTCAAAAGCCAGCCCGACGTGGGTAGCTGTTTCTGGATCGATCTGCCAGCCAGTTGCGCGCCACAAGCAGGGCCGACGCTGCCGCCCTTTGTTATCGACCAAAGCAGCCGCTCAATTCTGTATATCGAAGACGATTTGCTGTCACAAAAATTGATGCAAAACATTCTCGCCAAGCAACGCCCCCAATACCAGTTGTTTATTGCCGGGAGCGCCGAGGAAGGAATAGCGCTCGCGCAACAGTTCGAGCCCGATCTGATTTTGCTCGACCAGAATCTCCCCGATGGCACTGGCGCAATGGTGTTTGAACAATTGCAGCAAAATGAGCGTCTGTATCACACGCCGTGTATTGCGCTCTCGGGCAACACACTGCCCGAACAGATCAACGACGCATTGCGGCAGGGATTTTGCGCGTATCTGGGCAAGCCGATCCAGATCAGCTCAACCTTGCTAACCATAGACCGCTGGGTTTCACAAAAACGGGAACGGCAGGTATCTTCATCAAGCCAATAATAAAATTAGCTTTCCGAAATATACCCCCCATTAATCAAGGCCCATTCAATATGTTCGCGGACGATTTCGCTCTCGTGCCCGCGTCGCGCCAACAGCGCTGTGCCAATCGCGGCATCCGGCGACGCATTACCCAAGCCTATCGCCAGATTGCTCAGCCATTTGGCATAACCAATCCGGTAAATCGGGCTGCCGGCCATTTTCTGCGTAAAGTCCTGCTCGCTCCAGCCAAACAATTCGAGCAGCGTAATGTCATCCAGACCATGCCTGATCGCAAAATCAGTTTCAGCGCTCGTCGCGGCAAAACGATTCCACGGGCAAACCAGCTGGCAATCGTCACAACCATAAACACGGTTGCCAATTGCGGCACGGAACTCAAGCGGAATTGCGCCTTTGAGTTCAATAGTTAAGTAGGAAATACAGCGCCGTGCATCGACCTGATACGGTGCGACAATCGCCTTGGTCGGGCAGATATCGATACACGCAGTGCATTTGCCGCAATGCTCTTTGGGTAGCGGCTCATCAGGCGGAAGTGGCAGGTCGGTAAACAATTCGCCAATAAAAAACATTGAGCCGTAATCGCGATTAATCAGCAGACTATGCTTGCCACGCCACCCCTGCCCGGCCTGCTTGGCCAGCTCGATTTCGAGCACCGGTGCCGAATCGACAAACACCCTATGTCCGTAAATACCAATTGCTGCGCTGATTTGATCGGCCAGTTGCTGCAAACGTGCTCGCAGCACTTTGTGATAATCTCTGCCCAGCGCATAACGTGAAATATACGCCCTGGATGTATCAGCCAGAACGACATGCGGATCAAGGCCTTCATTCAAATACGGCATAAAGACACTGATCACCGAACGGGTTTGTGGCACTAATTCTGCTGGCCGGGCGCGTTTTAAACCGTGCCTTGCCATATAATCCATCTCGCCGTGAAAACCGCGTTCGAGCCAGTCGCTCAAACCGGCCTCGGCATGACTCAAATCGACACCGCTGATTGCCGCGCGGGCAAAGCCCAGCTCGACAGCCCAATCCTTGATCGATTGCGCCAGCGCCTGATGGTCGATGGCCGGATAATTTAATGGTTCTAATGAATGCATACAGCAATGATAACGGACAATAATCATACTTGGTCGGAGTTTGGCTTTTCAATTTTCTTGGCCGACGAAGAAGCCACGCTGGCGCTGGGCGCCCAGCTCGCGTACGCGATTAAACCGGGGATGACGGTCTTTCTCGAAGGTGATCTGGGTGCAGGCAAAACCACGCTGACACGCGGCGTGTTGCGTGGGCTGGGTTTTAACGGCCGGGTCAAAAGCCCGACCTATACGCTGGTTGAACCTTATACAATTTCTAGCTTATACTTTTATCACTTTGATTTATATCGGTTTAATGATCCATCGGAATGGGAAGATGCGGGGTTTCGCGATTACTTCAACGCCGAATCAGTCTGCCTGATCGAATGGGCAGACAAAGCCGCGGGGCAGTTACTGCAAGCGGACTGGCTGATTGAATTGAAACCCGAGAACGAGGGTCGCCGTTTGACCCTGAAAGCACTGACTCCTTTAGGCTTGGCATGTCAAAACACCTTGAAAGCGAATTGATCGAACATCTGCCCGTCGACAGGCGTGATGTCTTGCGCGGCGTCGCAGCCAGCCTGCTGCTGTCAGTGTCTCCGGTCGGCCTTGCGGCAGCAAGCAGCAATGTCGTCGCTGTTCGCGTCTGGCCCGCTTACGCGTATACGCGGGTCACCATCGAATCGGATGCGCCGCTGACCTTCAAGCAATTTACGCTGAAAGACCCGCACCGGCTGGTGGTCGATCTGGAAGGCGTCGAGCTCAATAACGCCCTGCAAAGCCTGGCGGGCAAAGTCGGTGGCGACGATCCGTATATCAGCGCACTACGCGCTGGACTCAACAAGCCGGGCGTCGTTCGGCTGGTGCTCGATCTGAAATCGGAAGTCAAACCGCAGGTCTTTACGCTCAATCCGGTCGCCGAATATAAAAACCGGCTGGTCATTGATCTGTTTCCGGCGACCCAGAACGACGATTTGCTGGCTTTTCTGAATGAAAACCGTCAGCTCAATAGTGAGACTGCCGTGCTGGCTGCGCCCAACGCCAGTCAGGCCAGCAAAACCGCGCAAAACACCACCGCCAGCAAGCCGGAAAAAACCGAACCGGTTGATCGCAGCAGCCTGAAAGTAGACCGTCTGATTACCGTCGTGCTCGACCCTGGCCACGGCGGCGAAGACCCCGGCGCGGTCGGCCCGAGCGGCACTTATGAGAAAACCGTCGTATTGCAGATCGCCAAACGATTACGTGATTTGCTGCACGCGGAAGCCAATTTCCGCGTCGTAATGACGCGCGATGCCGACTTTTTTGTTCCTCTCGGTGTTCGCGTTCGCAAAGCGCGAGCGGTACAAGCCGACCTGTTTGTTTCTATCCACGCCGATGCCTTTGTCAAACCGGATGCGAACGGCAGCTCGGTATTTGCCTTATCTGAAGGTGGTGCTTCGAGTACGGCGGCACGCTGGCTGGCCAAAACACAAAATGATGCCGACCTGATCGGCGGCGTCAAAATCAAGGGTGGCGAAGACCTGCGCAAAACGCTGCTCGATCTAACAACGACAGCGACAATCAACGACAGCCTGAAAGTCGGCAAAGCGATGCTGGGCGAACTGGGCGGCATTAACCGGCTGCACAAAAACAGCGTTGAGCAAGCCAGTTTTGCGGTACTCAAAGCGCCCGATATTCCATCGGTTCTGGTCGAAACGGCATTTATCTCCAACCCCGATGAAGAAAAAAAGCTGATCGACGACGATTACCAGCACAAAATGGCGCTGGCGCTGCTCAAAGGCATCAAACGCTATTTCGCCAAAAACCCGCCGCTGGCGCGCACTCGGATTGCGGACAGTAGCCAGTAACAAGCGGCCGAAAAATCGACCACAGAGACACAGAGTCGCAGAGAAAAGCAAAAGAAGCTCGTATTTCCCCGCTAAATTCAGATCGTTGGACTGACTCGTTTTTCCTCTGTGACTCTGTGCCTCTGTGGTGAAAGATTTTCCTCCCTTGGCGTGCTGGGGAAATTATCCACCGTCACACTCATCGTCAAAATCAAGGGGCTGGTATACTGGTCCGCTGACTTTCCATCGCCGCCACCATGCCACGCATCCAGCTATTATCCGATCATCTTGTCAATCAAATCGCCGCAGGCGAGGTCGTTGAACGCCCGGCTTCGGCGCTGAAAGAATTACTCGAAAACAGCATCGATGCGGGAAGCAAAAATCTGCAGATCGAACTGCAAGCGGGCGGCACCAAATTACTGAAAGTCATCGACGACGGCTGCGGCATCGCCAAGGATGAACTCGAACTCGCGCTGCATCGCCACGCGACGAGCAAAATCGCCAGCATGGACGATCTGGCTCGCGTCGGTACGCTGGGTTTTCGCGGCGAAGGGCTGGCGTCGATTGCCTCAGTGTCGCGCCTGACGCTGACCAGCCGCTTCAAAGACAATGGCGAGCTCTCGCCCCACGCGTGGCGAGTTGAAGCCGATCATGGCCGTCTGCTTGATCCGGAACCCGCCGCGCTCGCCGCTGGGACGACGATTGAAGTGCACGAGCTGTATCACCAAGTGCCGGCGCGTAAAAAATTCATGAAGTCCGACAGCACCGAATACGCGCATTGCGCCGCGATGATCGAACGCATCGCGCTGGCCAACCCGGACGTTGCGTTTACCGTTATCCACAATGGCAGCGCCAAAAACCGCTGGCAGGCGGGCGATTTGAACAAGCGCGCGGCGGCGATTATTGGCGATGAATTCGTCAAGACCGGTATTCCGGTGGATGAAGGTTTTGGCGCGCTCAAACTGTACGGCATCGCCGGATCGCCAACGCTGGGCAAATCCAGCCGCGAATCACAGTTCTTTTTCGTCAATGGCCGCTTTGTTCGCGATAAAGTCGTTCAGCATGCGCTGCGCGAAGCGTATCGTGACGTGCTGCACCACAATCTGCACGCGGCCTTCTGCCTGTTTCTCGAACTCGACCCCGAAGGCGTCGACGTCAATGTTCACCCGACCAAAATCGAAGTGCGTTTCCGCGAAAGCCAGGCAATTTATCGTTTTCTGATTACCAGCCTGTCCAAGGCGCTAGCGAAAACCACAGCCGGAGCGGCCACGCAAGCAGTCCAAGATACTGGCGGCAGTATTGATCCAGAGACAGGAGAAATATTAACCTCCACGGCAATACCCCCTAGTGGCGAATTGAAACCACAGGATTACGCACAGATGGCCTATCGCCATCAGCAAGCGATGCCGCTGCCCATGGCGAACGAACCGTTCGCCAGCTATGGAACAGTCTCGAGCGAACCAATGGCGCTGTACGACAAAATGTATGGCGACTTGCGGTATAGCGATTCGCGCTCGGACCACTCGCAATCAGACGCCAACCGCAATAACGCCGCGCAACCGGCGTGGATGAAGCAGCTCGAAGCAATTCGCCCTCCACCTAATTCATCCGCCAGCAACGAATTCTTCCCCACCGGCTTTTTGCCGCTAGGGAGTGCAAACAATCGCAGCGCTGGCAACGAAACATTAGCGCCAGCCGACGACAGCGCGATTCCGCCGCTGGGTTTTGCAATGGCGCAATTGCACGGTGTGTATATTCTGAGCCAGGCGCAGGACGGCATGATCGTCGTCGATATGCACGCGGCGCACGAACGCGTGGTTTACGAAAAGCTCAAAACCGCGCTCGATTTGCAGGCAATGCCGATGCAGCCGCTGCTGATTCCGCACGTTTTCACCGCCGACAAACTCGACGTCGCCACCGTTGAAGATCATGCGGAGGAATTAGCTGGGCTGGGGCTGGAAATCTCAGTCTCGTCGCCGACTCAATTGGCAGTCCGTGCCGTACCGATGCTGCTGAAAAACAGTAATCCGGTCGAGCTGGCGCAAGCGATGCTGCGCGATATCCGTCAGGTCGGTGTCTCGCAAGTCCTGGCTGGCCGCAGGAATGAATTATTGGCAACCATGGCCTGCCACGGCTCAGTACGCGCCAATCGCAGCCTCACGATTCCCGAAATGAACGCGCTGCTGCGCGAAATGGAAGTCACCGAACGATCGGGACAATGCAACCACGGCCGCCCAACGTGGTTTCGCTTGAGCATGAACGATCTGGACAAGCTGTTTATGCGGGGGCAGTGATGCAGCCGTATCGGGATGATCTAAAGCCATTGGCGCGTGAATTACGTCAACATCAAACCGATGCGGAGCAAAAACTCTGGCAAAGGCTGCGCCGCCAGCAGCTTGGCGTCACATTCAACCGACAAAAGCCGCTGCTGGATTTTATCGTCGATTTTTACTGCGCATCGGCCAAACTGATTGTTGAAATTGATGGTAGCCAGCATCTGAGCGAACAAGGCCGTGCCGAAGATCTGCAGCGAACGCGCATCCTGGAAAAAATGGGTTTAAGCGTTTTACGCTTTGATAACCGACAGGTTTTGAATGAGATTGATGCTGTTGTCGAAGTCATCGCCAGAACAATCAGCGCTAAAATCCCCCCTAACCCCCCTTCGATAAAGGGGGGAACAAAAACCACTGAGCGAAAAAACTCCGCGCTTAACCTTACTTCAGCCACCGGTCAAATTGACCAGATCAACTCAAGCCAATTAGCACCACCATCCAACGGCGCCATCACATCCGTCCCCCCCTTTGAAAAAGGGGGGCTAGGGGGGATTTCTGCGCCGAATGAGAAACACCGCATGCCAACTCAAAAACTCCCTCCCGCCATCTTCATCATGGGCCCGACCGCCAGCGGCAAAACCGCAGCGGCGATGCATTTGCTTGAATCTAGCTTGCCCGTTGAGCTGATTTCGGTCGATTCGGCGCTGGTTTTTCGTGATATGAACGTGGGCACAGCCAAGCCGACTCGCGCAGAACTGCTGCGCGCGCCGCATCATCTGATCGACATTATTGACCCAACCGAAGTGTATTCGGCGGCGCAATTTCGCTCTGATGCGCGAGCGCTGATGGATGACATCACCGCACGCGGCAAGATTCCGGTGTTGGTCGGCGGAACGATGCTGTATTTCAATACACTGGAACAAGGCATTCACGATTTGCCCGAGGCCGATGCGGCTTTGCGCGAGCAAATCCATGCTGATGCGATGCAACTCGGTTGGCCTGCAATGCACGAACGCCTCGCCGCACTCGACCCAATCACCGCGACCAGATTATCTCCGAACGACTCGCAACGCATAGAGCGCGCGATTGAAATCTGCATTCTGGCGGGCAGACCGATGTCGGCGATTCTGGCCGAACCGGCACAAGATACGCTGGCGTACAATCTGCTCAAAATCGCCCTGCTGCCCTCAGATCGCGCCGTGCTGCACCAGCGCATTGAGGCGCGTTACGACACGATGCTGGCCGGAGGGCTGGTCGATGAGGTCAAAATGCTGCGCGAGAAATACGCGCTGAACCTCGATCTGCCTTCGATGCGCTGCGTCGGCTATCGCCAGACTTGGGAATATCTCGACGGCGAAGCCGATCTGAAAACCAGCCGCGAAAAAGGCATCGCAGCGACCCGCCAGCTCGCGAAACGCCAGATGACCTGGCTGCGCGGGATGGATGGATTGAGCGTACTTGATTGCAGCGGAACGACAATGTCCGCCGACACACTCAAACTCAGCCTTCACTTCCTGCAAACGCAGACTTAAGCCAAATCAATGGGTATATCCATGCAGACCATATTTAAACTAATCTGCATCGATATACCCACTATAAGCCACTTGGTTTTTCTATCGCACCAAATCAATCCTAGACTTCAAGCCCTGCCCAAAACGCGCCCGCAATTGCTCCAGCAGGTAAATGGCCGCCCAGGCATACAGCGCGACGCCCGTAAACAGCGCCAAACGAACAAGGGATGCAGTCAGAACGTCTTTGCCGCTGGCGCTATCCTGAACCGCCGGGCCGAGAAAAATCACCAGCGTGATCATTGCATTCACCCAGAATGACGGTGGATAAGGGCTGGCCGTCAAGCGATACAGTCGCATTCCGATGGCACAGAACACCAGCGTCATCCACAAGGCAAACATCCATAGCGACGGCCACAAACTCAGTCCCTGCCAGACGAGCATTGCCAACAGCGCGCCAAGCAGGGTCGATCCAAGCAGTTCGCGCCCGGCGTTTTTTGCATTCAGCGTACTGGCTTGCTGGCTCAGCGTTGCCGTTTTCATGATCGCCGCCATATACAGCGCCGGGTTTTGCAGCGCCAGCAGCAGCACAGGCAACACAATGACGACACCACGAACGGCAGTCCACGTCGCCTGCTCGTTATCCGGAATCAGCGGTGTCGGCGGCTTGATGGGGACAAGATCAGGCCAAAGCAAATAAACCAGCGTACCGACGAATGCCGCCAGCACGATGCCGGAAGCCAGCGCATGAATGACGGTGATCGCCAGCGCCTGTTCCTGCACGCCGGCCACAGGAATCAGCGTAAAAGTCACAATCAGCAGACTGAGCAGCGGATGTGCTTTTTTCGTTCCGATATAAAACACCGTGAACAGCACCAGCGTAATCAGCACGATGGCGGCAAAAGCATAACTTTCGAGCAATGGGACGATCCAGACACCGATCCCGGTCAACAACATGAAAACGCCGGCCAGTACCGCGCTTTTAGCCAGCGGCATTGGCGATCCGGGTTTGCTGAGTAACAAAACAGCAATCAGCAGGCTGACATGCGGCACGGTAAAAGCAAAACCATAAACCGCAAGCAGCGCAATGCCAGCACCGAATCCCAGCCGCAGCACGAAACGGCTGCCCTGATCGATGACGGGGATGGCTGGGATGATGCTGGGCAGCTTAGTAGACATACGACAATAGGCTCATTGTGCGCAGATACAGTGCACCCAGTACATTCATTACACCAGTATTGCCGGTGTAAATCATCACATCAGCCTGCCCGCCGACGCGAACGCCTGTAACCCGCGCCATTTCACCCGCTTCAAACTCGATCGCCACTGGAAATCGCTGCGATTGGCGCAACCAGTCGCGATTGTTTTCTATCGTCGGCAGGCTGCCTGCCGGAGTCGATTGACCCGAGCTCACGCCGTTACCGATACTGCGAACCCGTCCTTTCAGCACTTCGCCCGGCATCACATCGAGCACGATGCCGACTTGATCACCGACTTTGACATTGCCCAGATTATTTTCGGTCATCTCGGCATTGATCCATAAATCATGAATCGCGATCAGTGTCATTGCTGGTGCACCAGTCTGGGTAAATTGCCCTGCATCGGTGCGCAAGTCCGTAATCAGTCCGCGTGATGGCGCAATGACTTTGGTGCGTTGCAGATCCAGCTCGGCCTTGGCAATTGCAGACCGTGCGCTGGCCAGTTTGGCATTATTGCTCTCGTCGCCGCCCATGTTTTCCTGCGCCCGAACGACTTCGGCCTGCGCAGCGGTCACTTTGGCTCTGGCCTGCTCACGCGCGGCTTGTGCGGTTTCAAGGCGCCGTACCGAAATGGCACCGGGATCTTCGGCGTAGAGTGTTTCCTG
This sequence comes from Chitinibacter sp. S2-10, assembly GCF_046530675.1. GTDB lineage: Bacteria > Pseudomonadota > Gammaproteobacteria > Burkholderiales > Chitinibacteraceae > Chitinibacter. The sequence goes on from NZ_CP172558.1 coordinate 311,785, forward strand.
TCGATGCGCATCTTGTTCAGCCTGCAAGCGGGCGGCTTCGGCGGCGCGTAACGACGCTTTGGCCGAGTCAACACCGGCAGTTGCCGCACCCAGATTACGCCGCGCCGATTCGTAATCGGCCCTGGCTCTATCAAGCGCAATCTGGTATTGGTCGGTATCGACTTCAAACAGCAATTGGCCTTTTTTTACGTCGTCATTATTTTTGACCCAGACCTTTTTAACCGTTCCCGACACCTCGGCGGCGACCGGAACGACAAAAGCCTGCACCCGAGCTTGCGAGGTATAGGGCGTTAGCCGGTCGGCGGCAAAGTACCAGCTCAGGCTGAGCACGATGAGGATAAGCAAACCCAGCTGAATGCGGCGGGCGGCTTGTCCGGGCACGTCGGCTCGCTCGGTCTGGACTGGCGGAGTGGGCGTGCTGTCTTCGGCGGAAGGTGTTGGTGTCGTCATTTATTTTCGCTCGGTCAATTCATTCATTTGGCTGATGCAGTCGCTCAAACCAAAAACAAGGGTATATCGCTACAAGCGATATAAAACAAAGGCTAAAAAGCAATACGAACACAGGGTATCTATTTGCTTGAAGCCGCAGCAGCTGGCGAATCCAGCAAATCTCCCCAGTTGCTGCGTGCTTTCATCGTTGCCACCGTCTCATCGTCGAGTAATTGCGACGGTCTGGCGATTTCCCATGTTCCGCCCATGGCTTTGTAAACCGAGATCAGGCTGCTCACCACATTGCCCCGGTTACTGACCACCCGTTCCTGCTGGCTGAGCAAGGCGCGTTGAGCATCGAGCACCCGCTCGAACCCTGCCATGCCTTCGCGATACTGGATATTGGCAATATCGAGCGAGCGCTGCGCTGCGACCTGCCCTTGCTCGAGCAAATCGATCTGCTCCAGACTTTTGGCGTAGCTCACCGCAGCGTTATCCACCTCGCGTGCAGCCTGCAAAACCGCATCCTGATACAACTCGGCCAGTTGCTGAAATCGTGCATCCTGAACCCGGACATTATTCTTGATTCGCCCGTAATCAAAAATATTCCATTTGATGGCGGGACCAATCCCTAGATCAACGGTGCTTGGCGAACCTGAAATCGATGTGGTCGAAATCCCCAGCGAGCCCAGCAAGGTCAGCGAAGGATACAAATCGGCTTCGGCAACGCCGATCAGTGCCGATTGCGCTTTGAGCAGCATTTCGGCTGCACGAACATCGGGGCGACGGCGCAGCATATCAGCAGGCAGATCGGCAATCATATTCAGGCTGGCTTGCGGGACAATGCCGGTGCCGGTCTGCATTTCAGGCAAAGCGCCTGGCGCTCTGGCCAGCAGCGTCGCCAGCGCGTTTTGCGTCTGGCGCAACGACGCTTGCAGCGGCGGAATGCTCGATACTGTTCCCAGATATTGCGTGCGAGCTTGCTGCACATCCAGCTCGGATTCATTACCGCTTTTGAATAGGCGCTCGGTAATTTCAAGGCTGCGCTTCTGGATTTTTGCGTTGTTTTCAACGATTTTCAGCCTAGCTTCCAGCGTACGGATCATCGAATAAAACTCGGCAGTTTGCGCAGCCAGCAAAATGGCGACTTCATCATATTTGGCCAGCGAAGCCAGATAATTGGCATCGGCCGCTTCAATGCCGCGCGCAAAACGTCCCCAGAAATCGAGCTCCCAGCCAACACTCAGATCGGCCGAATAAAGCCATTGATTGGCCGAATGGCCCGACTGACGTCGTTCGGTGTTGAGCACGCTGCCATTGAGCTGCTGCACCTGAGGGAACATGGCGCTACCGGCAATCCCCTGCTGCGCCCGCGCTTCAAGCAAACGCAATGCCGCCGCTTTCAGCGTATGGTTTTTGCGCAGCACTTCAGCAATCAGTGCATCGAGCACCGGGTCATTAAAGTGCCGCCACCATTGCCCCTGGCGGGTCCAGTTTGAAACATCGCCCGACTTGGGTGCATTTTGCAAACTGTCACCCTGCCAGTCTGCAGCAATCTGGCTAGCAGGGCGAACATAGTCCGGCCCCAGCACAGTGCACGCTTGCAAACCCGACAAAGCCAGAAACAGGCAACAGCGCTTGAGCACGAACTGCTGCCGGTTTATGGCACTAAGCCTCATGCTTGGCATCCAGGGCATTCGCCGAAACCGGCTCATCAGGGTTCGTTTCTACCCAGCCCATGAAAATCAGATAGCCCAGCGCGAGCAAGGCTGCGCCGACAAACATGCCCAGAATCCCGCCGGAAACCATGCCGCCCAAGGCGCCCAGCAAAATCACCGGCATCGGTGCATCGACGCCACGGCCGAGCATTAATGGCTTCAGCACATTATCAGCCAGACCGGAAACACCCAGCAGTACCGAATAAAGAATTGCCGGCAAGGTGTCGTAGCCACCACCGAGCCAGATATACGCCAATGCGGGCAAGACAATCAGCACTGCGGGCAATTGGGCAATCCCCATCACCAGCGCAATCACGGCCAATACACCGGCAAACGGAATGCCGGCCAGCATCAAACTCAAGCCCAGCATGATCGCCTGAATGAAAGCCACGCCAATCACACCCTGCGCAACGGCGCGGATGGTCGCAGTCGATAACACGGTAATCTGCTCACCACGCTCAGCGCCGAAGACACGGCGATTGATGGCTCGTGCGCTTTCATGGCCACTGGTACCAAAGGCCATAATGACGCCGGCAATAATGAAAGAAAACAGAAACTGCAGCATACCGCCGCCAATACTGGCAACAAAACCCAGCGACGCTTTGGCCAGATCGCCAATTTTAGGCTGCAGCTTTTGAATCAGCATCGGCAGATCGGTCGCGGCCATACTCCATAGCGCATGCACTTTTTTGCCAATCAGCGGCCAGGCAGCCACCTTGTCCGATGGCGCCGGAATGATCAGTGTATTGTCTTTCATCGAGTGAATCAGCCCCGTCACTGAATCAGCAAGAGAGTTGGCCAGCAAAGTGACCGGAACAAAAATGACGATGATGCCCAGCAGCACCAGCAAAGTCGCACTGCGCCCTTGCTTGCCCCCCATTTTTCCGGCCAGCATCTGATGTAGCGGATATAGCGTCACCGCCAGAATCAGCGCCCAGAGCATCAAGGTCATAAATGGCGCGAAAATCTGGTAACACACACTGACCAGCACGACAATCAGACCGCCCTGAATCAGGACATCCAGTGCTCGGCGGGAAAATATTTTCTGCGTGGCTAAGTCAAACATAAACACCTCGGATGAGTTGGAAATTTCGTGCTTAGACTATATACCATGCGATTGTGCCATAGCTGCAAATACAAACAGGGCACAACTCGCAATTGCAGCAAAAGTTGGGGCGAAAACCAAACGTCAACAGATCCTACTGAGCCATTGGCCAGAAAGCCGGGTCATGCAGCAGATTGCCGATGCCATTGATGACAAACTGGATGCCGATACAAATCAGCAAAAAGCCCATGATCCGTGAAATGGCATTGATGCCGTCATCACCGAGAAAACGGTATAAACGGGTCGATGCGCGCAGCGTCAGCCAGGCAATATAGGCGACCAGCGCAATGCCGATGATGACGCTGACATAACCCAGCCAGACCGGCAAAGCCGTCTGGCTATGCACACCGGTTGACATCGAAATCACCACCGCAATCGAGCCGGGGCCCGACAGCGAAGGCATGGCCAGCGGCGTAAAGGAAATATCACGCTTAGGTTTCTCCGGCTGATGCGGCTCGTCGCTGGCATGATTGGCCCCCGGCTCGGCAAACAGCATATCAAAACCGAAATAGCTGATAATCAGCCCGCCGGAAATCCGCAAGCCCGGTATTGAAATATTGAAAAAATCCATAATCAACGCACCAGCGAGCAGAAAAGTCACCAGAATCCCCGCCATATAGATACAAGCGCGCTTGACCTGGGCGTTACGTTCGGACTCGCTCAAATGCGCCGCCATTCCCGGCAAAATGACAACGGTCATCAGGGGATTGGCAATCGGCAGCAATGCAGAAATGGTGGCCAGCACCGTCATGAAAATTTCGAAAAATATATTCTGCATGGGTATACGTCTGTAGCTCTCTATTTAATTAGTTTACATGAATATACGGGGGTAATTTTGGCGTTTCCAGCCGCCATTGCCATGCGCCGTAATCAGGCAGACCATCGACAAAAGGCGGAGCGGCTTCGCCGATAATGAGCGGCTGCAAATAGCGGATCGCATCAGCGGTAATACCAAAGCCCCCCGCATCGATAAACTCGGCCGGCAGTGGTTTTTCGATATTGGCGACATTAGCCAGTGGCACTGCGCCGACTTCCCAGGTGTACGGAATATCGCTGAGGCGCTCTATCGTCAGCATGATTTCGGACTGCCCGGCGACGGCAAACTGCACCGCAGCCTCGCCCACCGCGACCGCATGCGCCAGATCAGTCGCCGAAACCAGATGCCGCGCAGCGCGCTGCAAATAATCGGCTACCGCCCAGTGACATTTGAAACCCGTCGCGGCTCTGATTTGCTCGACCAGCAAGGGCGCGACACCGCCGAGCTGAACATGACCAAAAGCATCGCGCTCGGCAGTTTCACTCAACAAATCCCCCAGGGTATCTCTTACACCTTCAGCAACAACAATCACTGCGTAACCATACCTATCCACCGTATCTTGCACTGCCGCAATAAACCGCGCCGAATCAAAAGGCACTTCGGGCAATAAGAGCAGATGCGGCGGCTCACCGGCGCCGCGACAGGCCAAAGCACTTGCTGCAGCGATCCAGCCGACGTGTCGCCCCATCACTTCCAGCACGAATACCTTGCTCGAACTATCTTTTGTCAGACCATTGGCCATCGATGCCAGATCCAGCCCCACTTCGCGCACCGAAGTGGCGACATATTTGGCAACCGAAGCAAAACCGGGCGAACAATCGGTCAGCGGCAGATCGTTATTGATCGTTTTCGGGATGTGAATCAGTTGCAAAGGATAATTGGCCGCACGCGCCAGCTCGCTCAGCTGCATACAGGTTTGCGCGGCATCTTTGCCACCGTGGTAAAAAAAATAGCCGATATTCCACGCCTGTAAAACCGTCAGTAGCCGCTGCACCTGATCCGGATTTTTCAGCTTATGACGACAAGAACCAAAAGCGCCGCCCGGCGTTGATTTCAACTGGTTCAACTCGCGCACGCTCAGCACCGACGTATCGATCAGCGCTTCGCCGAGTACGCCGAGAATCCCGTTTTGCGCGGCGAAAAACCGTTCGAAATGAGCAGGATATTGTCGTGCCGTCAGCAACAAACCGGCAACCGAAGCATTGATCACCGGCGTTGCACCACCTGACTGGGCATAAAGGGCATTCATAGGCATGGCAGACACCTATTGCGACAAGAATGGGTTTATTTTGCGCGCTGCAGCAAATAGTGCGATAGGGATTTTCCACAATCAGGAGGACGCAGCGGTCGGCGTTTGCTGATCGTGGGTATTTTGCAGAAAATCGAACATCGTTTGTCGCAATTGCGGCATTTCATCGAGCGCTTCAACCACTCTGGCCAGCGTTAACAACTCACCCGCACTTTGCTGCAAATGGGGAAGCATAAAGTCATAGTCGCGGAAAAACATGCTCCAGTTCGGAAAACGCCGCTTCAGGATGACTTCCTCGCTCATCAGCTCGACTTCTTCGTTGCGCGGATCCTTGCTGATGGAAGCAAAAACTTTGCGGACAGTGTCGGGCGGGCCTTCGAGATATTGCAGAAAATACCCTTGCTGATACAGCAGCAAGCCGGTGATGTTCTGATGCGCATTGCGTAATTCGCATTCTCGCATCAGTTGAAAACGCATTTCCTCGGTCAGTAAATGCGACGAATGGCTGACATAAGTAATCGCCAACAGCATCATCATCTCCAGATTGCTCTCACTTCTTTGTAGTGCAAATCTGCATCCAAGTCCTTGTTTATCCAAGAAACTGGCATAAAAGGCCAAATCGGCAGGATGGGTGGCAATACTGCGACACATAAAAAAAAGCCACCGCAAGGGTGGCTTCTTCTTGTTTCAATTACGCGGCGATTAAGCGCGTTTTTTGAATTCCATTGTGCGGGTGTCGATCTCGATTTTGTCACCGATTTCGATGAAGGCTGCTACTGGCAATTCCAGATTGGTGCCTTTCAGTTTCGCAGGTTTCATCACTTTGCCTGAAGTATCGCCACGAACTGCCGGTTCGGTGTATTCAACTTCACGCACGACTACGGTTGGCAACTCAACAGAGATCGCTTTGCCGTCGTAGAAAGTCACTTGGCATTGGTCTTCCATGCCATCAACGATCAGACCGAGCGTGTCGCCGAGGTTGTCAGCTTCAACTTCATATTGGTTGAACTCGCCGTCCATGAAGACGTACATCGGGTCAGCGAAGTAGCTGTAAGTACAATCGAGGCGGTCGAGAACAACCACTTCCATTTTGTCGTCTGATTTGTAAACCACTTCAGAGCCAGAGCCTGACAACAGACCTTTAGACTTGATTTTAACGACTGAAGAGTTACGACCCGATTTAGAGAATTCGGTTTTTTGTACGACCAGAGGTTGGCCATCAACCAAGATGACGTTACCAGCGCGTACTTCGTGTGCGGTTTTGATTGCCATTGCGTATTACCTGAGTTTTATCGATTTTTGTGCAAAATCGATGTTTGAAAATAGAAAAATCCCGCTATTTTACCTTGGATTCGACAAATCTGACTAGGTTAGTCGCGACATCACCGAGTGAAATCAATTTTTGCCGCCATTGCTGCGTGTGCAGCTGCAATTGCTGCTGATGATGCAATAAATGACGCCAGGTAGTCGCTACGTCGCCGCCGTGATTCCAGACCTGCATCATCTGTCCCAACGCGGCCAGCGAGCTGTCTGGGCTCTCGCCCAAATAGCGATTTAAAAAAGCGTCGAGTTTGTCTCGATGCGCGTCGTCGTCCTGCGGATAAATATGCCAAATAAACGGTTTGGCCGCCCATTGCGCGCGCAGGAAAGAATCTTCGCCGCGAACAAAATTAAAATCGCAACTGAGCAGCAGCCGGTCGTAATCGTCCTGCGTCAGCATCGGCAAGGGATAAACATTCAAAGCACCGCGCCGATATACCCCACCTCGGCATTGCCATGCAGTGCGCTCTGATAGATTCATAGCGAGCAATACCCTGCCTTCCGGCACCAGCAGATTAACGCGCTGCTCACCAGCGGCCAATGCAGCAAGCCAGCTTTGCAATTCGGGCGGCTCGTAGGCAAACAGCGAAATCGTCATGCCGTCCGTCAGTTCGGGACAAAGCTGCGCCAGAAAAGCGCGCGAATCGGCATTATTCCAGCGCAATTGCATTTCGCGTTGCTGCTGTTCGCTAAAAACGCCGCCGGTGCGCTCGGTAAAACCGGGGAAAAAGAAATATTTGTTCAAGCCCTGCATATCATGAACCGGAGATGGCAGGCCATGACAGCCTTCAACCCAGTCTTCGGCGCTGAGATATTCGAGATTGACCCAGAGCGGGGACTTTGCGCGCGATTGCATTTGCGCCAGATAGGCAGCGGGCAGATGACAGGCAAACGCTTCAATGACGACGTCGGCAGCGAGCTCGTTGGCGGGAAAATCATCCTGCCAATGCCTGACCGTGACACCTTCAAGGTACTGAGTTTCCAGCGTGGCATCGATTTCCGGGCGGATTCTGGCAAAGCTCGCCAGATCGTCGACCCACAGCGTGACATCGAGCCCGAATTCACGCCCTAGCTGTCGCGCCAGCCGCCAGCAAACGCCTATATCGCCAAAATTGTCGACCACCCGGCAGAAAATTGCCCAGTTCATCGCCGTCATTCGCATCACCTTTCATCGCAGAGCCCGCAGTTTAACAGCGATTTCCGAGATCAAGTTCAGCGACGGTTCAATGCATAACGTTCACGATCCGGGATATGGATGACCGCAGGATAGAGGCGCTGGATTTTAACCACATACTGCTGAGTTTCACGATAAGGCGGAATCCCGCGATAACGGTCTACGGCTTTTTCACCGGCGTTATACGCAGCCGAAACCAGATCAATCCGCCCCTGATAACGATCCAGCAGCAGGCGCAGATAGCGCACGCCGCCTTTGACGTTCTGGCTGACATTGAAAACATCCTGCACATTAAAACGTGCAGCAGTTCCCGGTATCAGCTGCATCACGCCCATCGCCGATTTGGGCGAAACCGCATACGTTTGCAAGCGCGATTCGACCATCGCGATGCTCAGCGCAAAATTCGGATCGACTCCGTGCCAGCGGGCGATCTGCTCGATAATCCGCGCGGTTTTTTTCTGCTCCCGACTGAAGGTCAGCGACTGAACCGCGCCAAAGTAAAAGCGCGATTTTTCAGGTTGCACCGCAGACAGCACGCAGGGCGGCAGCTGACGCTGCTTGAGCAAAATCGTATCGAGCATTTCCTGCGCCTGCCTATGTCCCTGTTCGGCAGCCGTTGAAAACAGGCTGGCCGCAGCCTGCCGGTTTTCCGGTACACCCAAGCCAAAGGCATACAGCACGCCGAGGCGGTATTGCGCCTCGATATTGCCGTGTCTGGCCTGCTCGCAATAATGCACCGCCGCTTTCCAGGGGTTGCTCGACTCCAGATCGACACGGGGCTCGAACACGCTCTCGCCCGCCTGCGCCAGCGTTCCCGCA